>NZ_JBEXGX010000045.1:0-54029 GCF_040607495.1 Streptomyces sp. NPDC005281
ACTTCGGCCATCTCCTCAGGTGTCACACCAGGTCAACGACACCCACGAGCAAGCAGACACGCCACTCACGAGTGAAGATGACCAAGCCCTACTAGTGCTGGATTCCTCTTTAGCTGGGTATATGTCCTGGTGGCGGGGTAGTTGAGGGTGCTCGGGGGCGGGTGCTGGGCGATGGTTTTATGGGCACGGCCGGAGCGTGACGAGGACGAGCGGGCTGTCGTCCGTCGCCTGGCGCGGGCACGGAAGGCACCGCGGGATGTGGTGATGCGGGCCCGGATGATCGAGCTGAGCTGGTCGGGGCTGCGGGTGCCGGCGATCGCGGTGGAGCTGGACTGTAGCCAGAAGACGGTCCGATGCTGGGTGCACCGCTTCAACCGATCGGGTCTGCAGGGACTGGATGATCTGGGTGGGCAGGGCCGAAAGCGGCGGATCACCGAGGAGGAGCGGTCCCGGATCATTTCCCTGGTCAAGACTGTGCCGCCGGGGCGGCTGCGATGGGAGCCCGTCGGAGAACTGTGGGCCTTTGACGAGTCCGGGCCGGCCGAGTGGACGCTGGATTATCTGGCCGCGCAGGCGCGGGCCGAGGGGATCGAGGTGGGCCGATCGCAGGTGCGCCGCATCCTGCTGGCCGAGGGCGTGCGCTGGCGTCGCACCCGGTCCTGGATGCGGTCGAAGGACCCGGACTTCGTCCCAAAAGGACAAGGATCATCGGTCTCTACACCCAGCCGCCCGACAACGCGACGGTGATCTGCGCCGACGAGCTGGGCCCGGTGATCCCCCGGACCTTCCCGCCCGCACCTGCCTGGTCACCCGACGGCCACCGGATCAAGGCGGAACTCGACTACAGCCGCGGACCCGAGAAAACCTGGGTCTATGGGGGCTTGCGTGTCCGGGACGGCCAGCAGATCACCATGGCCGCTTCCTCCCGCAACAGCGTCTTCTACCAGCAGTTCCTGCAACTGGTCGAGGACGCCAACCCCACCGGTGAGATCTGGATCGTCACCGACAACCTGTCCTCCCACAACAGCCTGTCCACCCGCACCTGGCTGGAGGACCACCCCCGGATCCGCCACGCGTTCATCCCGGTCGGCGCGTGCTGGCTCAACCTCCAGGAAGGCTGGTGGCGGATCTTCCGCAAGACCGCCCTGGCCGGGCGGTCCTTCGCCAACCCCGACGACATCACCCAGGCCACAGCCCTGGCCACCACACAGCTCAACTCCCGCGCCCGACCCTGGATCTGGGGCCGACCCGCCCCGCCCACCCGCCAACTACGACGCCGATATATGTACATCCAATGAGGAATCCAGCACTAGGGCGCGTATCGAGTCGTGATCAATCTGCGGGTTTCGCCCTCGCGGTGGGGCCCGGACCCGTAGACCGTCTTGAGTGACGCGAGTGCAACTGACCGACGCCGAGTGGGAGTTCATCGGGCCGTCGGCGAGTACGGTCCGTACCCCGAGCGGCTGCGGCAGCAGTTCGAGGGCGTGATCTGGCAGTTCAAGACGGGCGGGCAGTGGCGGGAGATGCCGCGAGAGTTCGGTGCCTGGTCGACCGTCCACAACCGCTTCCGCCAGTGGCGTGACGCGGGAGTCTTCGAGGCCCTGCTGGAGGGGCTGATCACGGAGGCCGCGAAGCGGGGCGAGGTGGACCTGTCCCTGGTCAGTGTCGACTCCACAACCGCGCGGGCCCGCCACGACGCCACCGGGATGCACCTGGACCAGGGCGTCCTCACCGCCAGCGCTTGTGGGACTCCATCGCGGAACAACACCCTGACGAATGGGCGCAGCCGATGCAGGCCGCGGCCCGGGTCTGGAACATGCACAGGCAGCACCAGCGCTGACCTCCGATACGGCCCCGCTCCTGGTGGGCTTCATCAGCCCCCGGACCGGCTCGACGCCGCTCGAGCGCGCAGCAGCACGAGCGGAACCAGCCGACCACGGAGGCCGCTGCGTGACCCGTGGATTCTTCGTCACCCTCGACGGTCTCAGGGCGTCGGGAAGGCGACGACGATCGCCGCGTTGCACCAGACCAGCCAAGGAGCTGCGCTTCCATGAAGAAGCCGCGGCGGCCCTCGAAGAGCACGGTGTCGGCGTACTGCGTTGATTCGTCGACCACCACTCCATCGGGGGTAGCCGGCAGCGTCTGGTTTGGCGGCCTTGGCGTGGCCGCGCGGGCTCCGAGGCAAGTCAGCGTAGGGCGGGACGGAGAGGGAGGTCCGGGGCGCCACGCATGTCACCAGCAGGATCACCGCGTGCGGGATGACAGCGCACCCGCTCCAGCTACTGGGACCTCTTACAGTCCGGGAGCGTCAAATCCGTTGAGGGCCCACAGCGCGCCGGTATACCACAGCACTCCGACGGCGCAGACGAGGACGCTGCCGGTGACCGGGAGCATCCAGCCCGGCAGGCGACGGCTGCGCACCACGAGCACCTTGGCGACGAACGCGCCGTACAGCACGCTGCCGACAACGGAGTGCAGCAAGACCCGCGTGGTCGTGGTCTCCACCCCGTAGGTGCGGACGCAGTGGTACGCGATGGGCAGCGACAGCAGGAAGGCGACCAATCCCAGCACACGGTGTCCGGTACGCACGGGGCGAGGCGCGGCCGCGAGGCCGGGAAGGCGGTGGTACATCCACAGAGCCAGCACGAGCTGGACGAGCGCAAGGCCGAACAGGGCGCTGCCCAGACGGGCCTTGAGGTCGACGGCGTCGGTGCCGTGGGCGCCGAACAGTCCCATCTCGTACTGGGGGCTGTGATGCCGTCCCGTCACCCAGATCGCCACCGCCACGGCGGCGCCCAGCACCAGCGCGACGGCGCCCCCTGGCGGAGCGTCGCCCGGAAGCGCGGTGTCCTTCGGTCATCGTCGCGTCCGCTGCTCGGCGACGGACGGGGCGGCGGTCAGCTCAAGTCCACTTTTTGGCCGCTGGTGTTGAGCACGTACCAGGCGGCGCCGAACTGGTTGAGGCCCTGGCCGTTGGTGTCACCCGGCTTGGAGTCTCCGGCGTACCCGTACAGCGGATGCCCGTTATAGGTGACCTGCATCTTGCCGTCGGACCGCTTCGTGGTGCCCAGCAGTGCGGACTTGGCCGAGCCGCTCGCCGTCGGGCTGCCGGACGTCAGCAGCGGTGGCCAGGCCGCGGCGCACGAGCCGGTGCAGGTCGACTGCGTCGACTTGTCCGCCTCGAACAGGTAGAGGGTGTTGCCCTTCGCGTCGGCCAGGATCGTGCCGAGCTTGCCTGCCGTGGCGGTCATGACCGCGGCCTGAGCACCGGCCGAGGCGCTGCTTGCTGCTGCGGACGCGCTTTGAGCGTAGCCGGACGCACTGCTCGTGGCCCCGTTCGACGGCGTCGCCGACGAGGACGACGAACCACTACTGCTGGAGCAGCCACTGGCGCCGACGCCGAGCACCACAGCGGCAGCGGTCCAGGCAACAACAGCCAGGCGGGTGCGCCTCATCACAGCTCCACAGCATCGCAGTGCCCCGGACGGCTGACCGACGCATTGGAGTCATGCTCCCCGCAGCTCCCGGATCCGCGTGCTCCGCAGCGCCGCAGCACCGGGCGATTTCGCCCAGATGGATGCCCCGACGACACCCGATTCCGGCACGGCCGATGCCGAGTGTGATCGTGTACGGCACTGGCCTACCTTGACGACCTGGGCTCGAGGAGCAGGACACGCCTCGGGCCCGTAGTCGGTGCTGGAGGGATCACTAACTGTCGTGCCCTTCCTGTTCATCGAGGAGTTGGGCACTCTCGGCTTGCTGATCGAGGTCGTCCTCGTGATCCTTCTCCTCGCTCACCAGCGCGGCGACGTCGTCGGTTCTGCCGACCGTGCCCTGCGCGTCACGTGTGGTGAGTTTGAACAGCTCGTCAACATCGACGTGTTGCCCCTCGTCTCCAGGCGCTACCAGGTCGAACGTTTGGCGGAGGAACTTTTGCAGAGCTGCCCGGGGGGCCTCCAACAACGCTGTTCCCTCAGGGGACTGCAGGGTGATGAAGACAACTTCCATTCCCACCGAGACGGCAGGCCGCATCTTCACATCCATGACACCAGCAGAGGTGCGCAGGCCAGCGGTGAGAATCTCACGAGAGAAGACCCAGCGCACGAGCTCGTTCGGGCTCGCTCGAAACCACGCCTCGATGGCGTAGGGATCCGACGACCGGTAGCGCAGCGTTGTCGGCACGGGCATGGAGGAACTGCTGGAGACCACCAGCCGCATGCGGACGTTGCAAACTACCTGGAACGCTTGGGAACTGCCCTTGGCCTTCGGCTGCGCCTCGTTCTGCCGGCGCCGATGCTCTAGGTAGCCGCGCAACAGAGAGTGCAGCCGGCCCAGGGTCCCGCGCACAGGTTCAATGGCACCGTCGCTATGAGGTTGCGTGCCGGTGGTGGCGCACCCCTCCAGTTCGGCCAGCCGCTTCTCGACGCGTTCCCGGATTTCGGCGCCGGTACGCGCGCGAAGCGCCGCCGCTCCGGGCGCGCCGAGCGAGGACCGCTCCAGCAGGGTCGCGAAGTCCGGTCCGCTCAAGCCGTCCGGTCGCCCACTCGTATCCCCGAGCTCTTGGTCCACGCGCTCCTGCAGTTCCGTGAGGTGTTCCAGACACGCACGAAAACTCTCGCGCAACGCTTCGGGGGCATGCAGTTCTGCCTCCTGAATCCTCGCGATGGCCTGTGCGAGAACCTCTGCGGAGCCTTCTTCCCGCTTCACGTGTCCTCCCTGCCATCCTGCGCCGTCGAGGGGGTGAGTCGATCTTCCGAACCGCCCTGCTGCGGTGGGCTCTTTCTCAGCCGAGACATACGCATGGCGACGGCCGCCGCCGAAAGGTCGAGATGCTCGCCGATTTCTTTGGTCGTGTATCCCCGCCACTTGAGGAAGAGGGCGGTCCGCGTGGTCTCATCCTTCACTTCGGCAAGCACCCGCCGCACAGCGTCATGGCCGATGGCCTTGTTCTCGGGTTCCTCACCGGGATGGCCTGCGACATTGTGCAACGCTTCGATGCCGTCCGGGTCACACGGTGGGCGCCGGGCGCGCTCCAAAGCCCAGCGGTCATAGACCCCGGCGAACTCCCGCAGGACGCCACCGACGAAGTATGTCTTCAGCGCCGCGCCACCGTCTGGGCGCCAGCCCTTGCCGGCGAGTGCGTTGCGTCGGTAGACGTGCAACGCCCGCGCGATGACCTCGCAGAGGAGTTCCTCCCGTTCGTCTGGGTCGGTGCGCAAAGTCTCCCCGTCCTGCAGCGTCCGGGAAGCCCGAATAGGCCGCCCCCGATCCGCGCACAAGGAGAAGATCTCCCCTGTGTAAAGCCAGTTGGTCACGATCGGGTAGGCATACTCGGTCAACGCCCGAGCAAAAAGACTCCAAACCGGGCCATCGAACTGTGCCGCTTCCAGGGCTTGGAAGAGGGCCGCATCGTCGGCCGCTCTCTGGCTGGTCTCGGCAGCGGTCGCGTCTGCGAGTTGAACAAGAGCAGCGGAGTCCTCCTCGATCCGCACTCTGAAAAGCGGGGGCTCTTGGGCGTCGGTGCCGACGCGCGCGGCTGGCAGTTGCTGGGCTCCTAGCGGCGGAGCCCCGTCGAACTGGTCGTCGGGCATACCTCTCCCTGCGAACCGATGCGGTCACGTTCTGAGAGCTTTGTAGGGAGAGAAACGCCCTACAGATAACGCGATCCCGAAAAGGAATCCCTGAACGTGTGAACCGCCACCAGGACGTGATGCAACAGCCGTGTCAGCCCCTACGACAACGGCATGACCCAAACTGTCGTCATCGCCACGGCCGGCGTGCTGGCCGTCCTCACCGCAGTGGAACATCTGCTGCGGACCCTCACCCGCCTGATCTGGACCTGCATACCGCTGGCCAAGGCATGGAGAGAGCTGACGGGGACAACCGAGCAGAACGCGTCAGCCCAGATCCCACCCGAGCCCGAGCCACGTCAACTACTGAATAGGTCCCGCCCTAACCACCAGGCCCGTCAGTCACCCCTGGCTCTTCCCGGCACAATCCCACCTCCCGCCACCTCCTGCGCAACGACCGCATCATCGGCCGCGCACGTTCTAAGGCGGCGATCTTGCTTCGTGGTGGGTGGCGGGAAGCATGCTGAGACGGCCAGCGAGGCGCACAAGGCAGGCACCCTGGCCCCTGCCAGAGCGCTACGGGAGCCCGGGGGGCTGAGGACCCTGGGCCGGGCGCGAAGCCACAGTCCTCAGCACGCGCGCATCAGACGCGGGCCCGTGTACGCGATCGCTGGTGAAACGATCTCCAACGCTGGCACACACGGCGCGGTCAGAGTCGAAGAGGCGCGTGCCGATCTCCACCGGGCCATCAGAGGTGATGCCCAGATGGTGGGGATGGCGGCCCAGCACTCTTTGCAGAAGTCTGGGCCCCATCCCCTCCCGTATTGCAAACTGACCTGCAGATGCATGATCGAGGCATAGCGGGCGGGGGACGACATACTGGATGTAACGCTGAGGAATGCTCACTGACGACGTCACCGACAAGGCGGGCAACGCCCCCGCCATCACCGAGGACGACCTGGCCCTCCTGCGCCGAGCACTGATCGCTGAGCCCGAACTGCTCGGCCGGGCAAGCCTGGTCAACAAGGCCCCGTCGGAGGGCCAGATGGGATCCGGCATCGAACTGCTGACCATTGCCATCGGCAGCAGCGGCGCCGTCACCGCCCTCATACGCTCGCTCCCCACCCTCCTCAAAGCCTGGCGGGCGGCGGCCACGGTGGAGCTCACGCTGCCCGACGGCCGCAGCGTGAAGGTCACCGCCGACTCCGCCGATGACACCCAGACACTTTTGGACACCGCGCTGCGCGACCACCGCCAGCCGTGACCCTCCGCCGGCCGGACCCCCGGGGCTCCCGCGCGGTCCTCATCGGCACCTCCCGCTACGACAGCGACCTGCCGGATCTCCTCGCCGTACGCAACAACCTGGAAGTCCTACAGGAGCTGCTGACGTCCGACGCGTTCGGCGGCTTCCCAAGAGGGCGGTGCACTGTTGGAGCCACCGGTGGAGGGATACGGCCTCGCCTGGCAGCGGCGACCCGCGGCAAAGGCGCATGTCGCGCCCCCCAAGCGGTATCCCCATGCAGCGGCAGTACGCGGCCGCGTCGTCGGTGCTGCTGCCTCCGGCCCGATCGGACGGGGAGGAATTGGTGTTCTGAGGCCCGCGACGGGGAAACCACATTCAACTGGGCGGAGTCCGCTCGCGATAGCGGGGCGGCCACCTCCTCGGAGTCCGCCCGAAACGCTGAGCACGGGGAGTTTCGGGGGTAAAACGTGAAGCCGCGTCTGGTGTTCGTGCACGGCATCGGTGGACCACGAAATCCCACCGCCGAACTGGACCTGTGGTTACGCGCGTTGGCCGACGGCGCCCGCGACGCAGGGCATGCAAGCCGAGTCCTCGATCTGATCCAAGGCTGGGCGGCCGACACCCGCTTCGCCTACTACGGCGACCTGTTTCGAGACGCTCAAGCGCAAGGCGGGACCTCCACGGCGGACGACGACGAGGCCGTGTTCGTACGGGAGATGCTCACAGCAGCCGTCACCGAACGGCTGGAAGATCCCACCCACGGCGAAGAGATTCCGGTGCTGCGCCATGCCCAGGCACAACTCGGGCCCCGGGGCGCTCCCCAGGGACCCGGCTCGGTGGCCCGCCAGGTGCTCGGCGCCGCCAACACCCTGTTGTCCGTGCCCGGACTGCGCAGCTTCGGCGGCTGGGCCAGCGCCCGCCTGATGGTGGGTCACCTACGTCAGGTAGCCCGGTATCTGGGGCGTGGTGAGCCAAACGTGGAAGGTCTCACCCTCGACACCAGGATCCGCCGCCGTCTGGAGCGCGAACTGGACACCGGCGGGCCCACCATCGTCGTCGCGCATTCACTCGGAACGGTGGTGGCCCTCGAGACACTGGCCGCGTATCAAGGGGACGTCCCCCTGCTGGTGACCCTCGGATCCCCCATGGGAATGCGCGCGGCGGTGGGCCTGCGGATGCGCCCCCAGCCGTTACGAGTTCCCGGCTCGGTCGGCCGATGGCTCAACTTTTGGGACCGGGACGACCTCGTAGCCGTACGTCCGATACTGGAGAAGACCGTCAGCCCCAACGCGCGCCGCGTGCTGCCCCGCAGCAGACGCGTCGACTCGGACGGCATCTCGGTGCATCCCGCCGTCAAGTACCTCGCGCAGGCGCGCGTCGCCGGACCCGTCGTCGAGCAGCTTCAGGCGGTCACCCCTTCATGAGCGCCTCGATGCCACTTCGGCACGCCCTCGTCATCGCCCCGCAAAACACGGACCTGGGACTCCTGAGCGAACTGGAGGACGCCGCGCCCTCCCTGCGGGACGCGCTCACACACCACTGGACGGGAGGATGCACACGCAGCCCGTCGGTCACCTCGGCGCTCTTGTACGGCGATGCCGCCCGCAAGGACGACATCGAGCGGGCGGTGCGGACCGCGGCGGTCAGGGCGGGCGAGGCCTGCGCCGTCCTCGTCGTCGCGTTCCTTGGCCACGGCATCACCGACGGGGACAACCCCGGGCTCCACCTGATGGCCGCGGACTCCCAGGAGGACTGGATCGGCTCCGGAGTCGACGTCGGACAGGTGTTGACGGACATCCTCAGAACCCCCGGGCTTCCCGGGCTGATAGCCCTGGTCGACACCTGCCACGCGGGTGGCGCGATGCCCGATATCCGAGCACTGTCCGCCGGGGTCCGCAGGGGAGCGACCAGGTTCGCCCTCCTCACGGCGGTCGGTGCCACCGAGGAGGCGCACCGGCTCGCCTTCAGCCGAGCCCTGGTACAGGTACTCGCGGAGGGGGTGGTCGCATCCGGTGAGTTCCTGCGTCCCGACGAGGTGATCAAGGCCATACGGGATGTGGTGCAGGACCAGACCGCCCACTTGGCCGAACACGACGGCACCCGATTCGGCGCACCCCTATGGATCGCGCGCAACGCCAGCCACTTCAAGGGGATCGCATCGGTCCTTGGGCCCATCGCGACCGAGAAGCTGGAGGAGGCACTGGCCCCCATAGGCGGCTCGGAGCTGCTGCCGACACCCGTGACCGACCTCCTCGTACTGGAACGGCTGCACGAGGAACTGAGCCGCCGTACGGCCCGCGACACGACCGAACTGGCCTGGGCCCTGCGGGTCGTCGACGGTCTGCGCGCCGTGCTGCGTACCGTCGATCTGCTCTATTCCTGGTCGGGACAGCCACTAACCACCGACCGGCTCAAAGACGCCCTCCGGTCGGCCGCCGGACTACCCGAGAAGGAACTGCCCCAGACTCACGGCAGCGAACTGCTCCGTGACGCAGCGGAGTTCCTCCGGTTTCGGGCCCGTCGCCCCGGCGAGTCACCCACAGCGCGGCTCGCGGCCTTCGTGGCCGCGCTGGCCGGCGACGAGGGCAGAACCGAGGACAGCCCCGACCTCACCGCCTGGGCACGCGCGGTCGGCGCCAAGGTCGAACTGGGCGATGCCTTCGAGGCCCAGCGCAAGCAGCGGGACAAAACCCGACTCCGGCTGATCGTGAGCCTGCATGCCGCTCTCGCCGATGAATGGCCCGAGACCCTCGAGGCATGGCTGGTGGACGGCGCCCAGGTGCACGCACACGAGACCTTCGATTGCCGGCCCGACCAACCAGGTGCCGAGACGGCGCTGGCCCGGGCGCTCAAATGGGGCTCCCAGGCGGCGGGCGGGGAAGCAGGAGCGCTCCGTCGCGTCGAGGTCGCCGCGTCCGCGCCGCTGCTGCTGCGCTGGCGGCCAGAGCTGACCAACTTCGGTGAACGGCTCGGCGATCGGTACGACGTGGTGATGCGCTGGAGCGAGCGGCTATGCCCGCCTGAACACCTCTTCTGGATCAACTGGCGGGCCCGGGAGAAACTGACCGCGATGCGCGAGACCGGAGCGGAACACGCGCCGGTGGACTGGCTCAGCCCGCAACTGACCAAAAACCCGAGCGAGCTCGTCGAGCGGTTCCTGCGCGGTATGTACGTTCAAGCCATCGGACTGGGGCACCGGCCCAAGGACTTCGAGCAGGTCATGGAGGTCCTCTTGGCGTACGCCCCCATCGTGCTTTGGCCCGGTGCGGAAGGCCGCATGCCCGGCGGCTGCCGGACCAGTCTCGATCAGTACTGGAATCTGCTGCCCACAGAGTTCAGCGAGGCCTACCGTCGCAGCTGGGGCCCGGCAGGTCGGGCCGGACGCGAGCGCCGGGATCACCTGGCCCTGTGGCGGAGTGTGTGGCACGACCACGAGTGGCTCGACTTTTGTGACTGGTTCGAGCGGATCGACGAACGGGGAGAGCCCGCATGACTTGGCAGCCCTATTTCGTGGGCGACGGCGTTCCGCGCGACGTCGATCTCGGTGATCCGCCACCGTGGCGGAGCTTCCCACGCCAACCCCTGCACCGGCAGTTCCAGCCGCCGCCAGGACTCGTCTCCGCAGTCAACGCCGCGCTGGCGCTGCGCCGCCCGCTGCTGATCACCGGTCCGGCAGGCTCGGGCAAGTCCACAGTCATCGAACAGGTCGCGGCGGAACTGAAGCTGGGCCGACCGCTGCACTGGCACATCACCTCGCGCAGCACGCTCACGCAGGCGCTGTACCGCTACGACGCGCTGGGCCGCATCCACGCGCAGCGGCTCTCCGGTCCCCAAGGCAGCGACAACATCGCACCGTTCCTGCAACTGGGCCCCCTGGGAACCGCGCTCCTGCCGGCCCAGCGTCCCCGGGCACTGCTGATCGACGAGATCGACAAGAGCGACCTGGACCTGCCCAGCGATCTCCTCGATGTCCTGGAGCGCGGAGAGTACGAGATCCCCGAACTCGCCCGCTATACGGAGAGGCTCGTATCCGTGCGGCACTGGGACAGCGACCAGGACCGCAGCCCTGTCGAGCGCGGTCGCATCCAGTGCGACCGCTTTCCATTCGTCGTGATGACGAGCAACGGCGAACGCGACTTCCCCGCTGCCTTCCTGCGACGCTGCATCCGATTCACAATGCCGACGCCGACGCTCGAGGCGCTGCGCTCTGTGGTCGAAGCCCATCTGAACATCGGTACGGATCTGAAGCAGAGCACCGCAGTCGACGAACTCATCAGGTCGTTCGTCGCGCGCGTGGCGGCCGGTCAGAGCCTGGCCGTGGACCAGCTGCTGAACGCGGTGCACCTCCTGACCGGCGCCACCGCGCTGTCCGACGCAGACCGCCAAGAGCTCCTCGACCTGGTGCTGCGCGAGCTGTCCCGTGCCTGAACCGGGCCCTTTGGAGGCCGACCCCTTGGGGCAGGTAGTGGCGGCGATCCATACCGTGGCGCCCGGCCTCGACGGCACGGCCCTGGCCGACCTCCTGTGGCTCGCCTCCCGTATGAGCGAGGCGGGGGGACAGGGGCCCGCCACCACCATGCCCGTGCCACCGAGCGAGCCCCGCCGGGAACCACGGCCGGTTCCCGGGGTTTTGGCCCCCGAGCCCGCGGCGCAGCCGCAGGCACACGAGCACCCCTTACACGAGCGGCTTGCCGCAGCGCCCGCCCGGCTCCGCGGTGACGCGGTCGCGCTGTCGCGGGCGGGGGCCCTGCCTGATGGGCTGCCGCTGACGCGCGCCCTACGACCGTGGAAGCGGCCCTGGCCCCGCGGGCGCGAAGACGAGCTGGACATCGACGCGACGGTGGACGCCTATGCCCGCAGCGCAGAACTTGTGCCGGCGTTCCGGCCCGCCCCCGAGCGGTGGTTCGGGCTGGTCTTGGTGGTGGACCGCTCCCCGACGATGCAAGTATGGCGGGAGGTGATCGACGGCTTCACCGTCGTACTGGACCAGCTCGGTGCCTTTCGGACCCTGCAGGTGCGCGACCTCACCTTCGGCGAGCGAGGGCCAGAACTCCGGGACGGGCTAGGACGGTTGACCGGACCGGGACAGTTGTGCGCGCCAAACGGGCGCCTGCTGGTGGTGGCGGTGTCCGACTGCGTGGCCGCGGGATGGCGGGAGCCAGCCGTGTGGCGGCAACTGCGCGCCTGGTCGCGGTCGGCACCCGTGGCGCTACTCAACCCCCTGCCGGTGAAGCTGTGGCGAAGGACGGGGCTCGATCTGCCGACGGTCCGCGTGCTGCCCGGGCCACCAGGCGCGCACAACACCCAGCTGTCCTTCGATCAGCCCCTGCTGCCCGGCGCTGGACCCGACGCCGAGGACAAGGGCACCTGGCTGCCCATACCGGTACTGTCCATGTCACCGCATTCCCTAGGTCGCTGGTCGCGCACCCTGATGCGCACGGCAGCCGAGGGATGCGGCGCGGTCCTGGTCCCGCCCGGGGGACGACCCGCCCGCCGTACCGACCTGCACGGCGAGCCCGTCACGACGCAAAGCTCCGCACGGCCCGTTCCACCACCAGCGGTGAGATTCCTTCGCACGGCCTCACCCGCCGCCGCCCGCCTGGCCGAACTGTGCTCGCCCTTCGACAACCTGAGCATCGCCCTGCTGCACCTGATCCGCCAGGAACTGGTGCCCGAGGCGAGTGTGGCGGACATGGCCGAACTGCTCGTCAGCGGGCTCTTCCCGGTCAGCACTGACCAGGGCGGGGGTGCGGCGCTCCGGATACCTGAGGATGTGCGGGATCAGCTCCAGGACGGAGTCACCGAGCACCAGATATGGCAGCTGAACAGAGCTCTGAGCCGTTACCTCTCGTCCCGCCCGGGAGCGAGCGGGCAGCTGACCGCAATCGTGCCCGGCCCAGAGGGCGACACGGACGTTCCGGCCGAACTGAGGTCGTTCGCGCAGGCATCGCAACGGACACTGGAACTTCTGGGACTGACGGCCGCCCGGCGGGGACAGAGGAAAGAAGTGCGGCGCAGACAAGGCTGGACGGACATGGCCACAGCCGTCACCCAGCCGCCGAAGGCGGGACTTCGCCCACACACGACGGAACGGGAACGAGTGGTGGACAACCGGCCGTATTTCTTCCTGAGTTACGCACACACGCCGAGCTCAGGATCCAGCGCAGGAGACCCCGACCACTGGGTATCCGCCTTCTTCCGCGACCTTTGCGACCACATCATGGCCCTCACGGATCTGCCCGCGGGCTTAGCCGCGGGGTTCATGGACCGGGAGATGCGTTCTGGCGACGGGTGGCCCGAACGGCTCGCGGAGAACCTCGCCGCCTGCCGGGTGTTCGTCCCATTGCTCTCGCCGCGCTACTTCACGAGTGAGATGTGCGGACGAGAGTGGTACGCGTTCAGCGAACGTGTTCTACAGGCGCGTTCCTCGGGTGCGTTTGGACCTGCGTCGCCGATCGTCCCAGCCCTGTGGACGCGGGTCGAATACGCCCAGCTACCAGACTCCGTGCGCCATCTCCAAGTGGTCTCGGCGGAGTTCGGGAAGCCCTACATGGACAGCGGGCTCTACGGATTGATCAAACTCAACCGGCTGCGCGACGAGTACGAGGAGACTGTTTTCCGGCTAGCCCAGCGCATCGTGCAGACCGCGCAGGAGTTTTCGCTGCCTGCGGGCGTGCCGCGTGCTTACGAAAGGACCCCCAGTGCTTTCAAGCCGCGTGGCCAGGGCCCCCGGCGCATCCACCTGACCGTGGCGGCGCCCACCCGGGACACCATCCCACCCGGCCGCGACGTGCGCCCCTACGGCGACACCGCCCATGACTGGAATCCGTACTTCACCGAGTCCACCAGGCCCATCGCGGCCCTCGCGGAGGAGCTCATGCGAGCCCTCGACTTCCGGGTCACCGTCTCCTCTTTGGACGACTACGACGCCATGAGCGAACCCGCCGACGACGAGGAGTGGGCGAACCAGCCCAGCATCCTTCTCATCGACCGCTGGGTACTCACGGACAGCGCACGCCGGCGAAAGCTCCAACTCCTCGACGCCCGGTCACGACCGTGGGTCCGCGCGATCGTCCCCTGGAACCGTGTCGACGTGCAGTGTAAGGAGGAGGAGGGCCGCGTACTCACGCACGAGCTGGAGAACACCCTGCCGCTCACCCTTGACCGAGGCCGCCGTGCCGAGTCCCGTATCGCCGTGAACGGACTACCAACGCTTCGGTCCTTCGTCGACGAGCTCCCCTCGGTCGTCGCCCATGCGACCCGGCACTACCTCGAGCATGCCCCGTCGCATCCCCCCACCGGCCCTTACACCCCACGGCCCCGCCTCATGGGGCCCGCGCTCCCGTCCTACCGCCACCCCGCGGACACGGCGCCCGAGACCGGAGACGACGCATGACGACGCCGCAGCACGGGCGCATTGTCACCTTCTACGCTTCCTCGGCCACCGGCGGATACTCACTGCCGACCGCGGTCCGTCGGTCAGCAAATGCTCGCTGGGCAGCCGCTTTCTGGCGACCTCGGCATGTGGCACCGCATCCTCTCCGACGACATCAGCCGGGACGACAAGATCGCCCCCTCTCAATCGGACTGATTCATTCCACTACTGACAGGCTGTGGTCAGGTATAGGGTCTCCGCTGCTCAGGCCGTTGGAAGCGGTGGGCACGATCTTCGGGGCGCGGAGGCACAGTGGACAGCGAACGCTACATACCTGACCCCAACCAGACGATGCACCCCGGTACAGGCCGGGTTGAGCGGTACAACGACACCAACGGCGCCGTCTACGAGACCACTTGGCACGACGCCCACGGGCACACGTACACAACTGGCCACCAGTTGGGGCCTGCTGAACGGTACGGTTACGACTACGTGGGTGGAGCCCCTTCCGCCACGCGGCCGCAGACCTCGTGGCAAGCCCCTGACGTAGTGCCTGCTGTGCCGAGTGATGACCACTTCATCAACACCTCTCCGGATCGGAATCGGGGCAGCGACGACGAGGGCGAGCAAGGCCTCAGTGAGGGTTTCGGCATCCTCGTTCTGGTGGCCTTGGGTGTCGTTCTGGGGCCTTTGATCCTCGGCTTTTTCGGCGTTTTTGGCGTCCCGCGGAGAAGTAGATGGCTGGGCTATTTCCTCATCGCGCTTGAGCCTGGGTGGCTGCTGTGGCTCCGGTACTGGCTCGCGGATGATGCGTCAATGTGGCCTGCCGTTGTCCTGACATCGATACCGTTCGCTGTCCTGGCGGTGGCGTGGGCCGTCAACGACTGGCGTGTATTGCGGGCGCGGGCCACTCGGTCGTGAGTTCATCCGACCTTGCCGCTACGGCGGACCATGCTGAAAATCCTTACCGCCTGCCGAACGTGCCTGTGGCGGCGGATCGTTGCCGTTTCTCCTGCACGGCGAGGGCCGCGTCGAAGGCCCGCCGCATCCGCGGTCCAGCGAGAAGCTATTCCAGGCGGCGTACGACTGGGCACGGCCGCTCGCCGACGCCGAATGCATGAAGCGGCATCGGGTCGGCATCAATGTGAACATGGCCTTCGGCGCCGGCGCACAACGGCCTGATCGTCGGTCTCGGAGCTCCGGTCTATCTCACGCAGCCAGTGTTCGATGCGAAACTGCCCGGCTCGTGGCTGGCCGACCTTTCGTCCTGTGTGCAGGGCGCAGGGAGAGCGGGGCGTGGCTGTTCGGTACGCCGGGCCTGCTGGGTGGCGAGCCGCCTGGCCTTGCCGTGGACCGGTTCGCCGAAGGTGCTGGGGCCGCCGCCGGCCCTGGCACCTTCGGCGCCGGATGATGGCCTCGTCCTTGGGGTACGACGCGGATACCACCTGCCGCTCGGCGGCGTCGAGGCCGCGCAGTACGCGGTGACCGGGAGGTGGGCTGGGTTTGGTCAGGCGGCGCTGGGGGCGCCAGCGCCGTGCCCGTCACGGGTGATGAGCACGGGCCCCCGTGCTGGCCTGTTCTGCTTTCGCGCGACAGCCGGGCTGGCGCCGCCCGGTGGCTTGCGCAGTGTCACTGCCCTGCCGCCGTCTTGCGGACCCTGCCTTGGGCTGAAGGTGCTCTTGGCCTGTGTGTTCTGGGTGGCGATAGCGCCTGGTCCCGCCTGGACCATTCCGGCGTGCAGAAGATCTGAGCGGATCGGGGCTTCGCCGGCTGCCTCGTTGAGTGGTCACGCACGATCCTCGGCCTTGAGCTGGAGATCGTGCGCAAGACCCCGGACCAACGCGGATTCCAGGTCCAGCCCAAGAGATGGGCGGTCGAGCGCACCTTTTCGTGGCTCATAGCCCACCGCCGCCTCGCGCGTGACTACGAGACCGGCCCGGCCCGCTCAGATACCATGATCCGCTGGGCGATGATCGCGTCATGGTCCGCCGACTCATCCGTGGCCGACCGGCGACGCGTCCCGGCCCGTGCTCGTTTCTGCGAGACGTTCCGTAGGTCCCCCGGCCGCCTTCCCTTTCATGAGAAATGTCCTGAGCCGGTGCTCTATGGAGCCAGGAAGCGTTCGGCCCTCTGTTGCAGGTCAGGGGGCAGGCCGGTCAACTTCGAGACGATCGCACGAAACTCTCGGCCGAGTTCGGGAAACTCGGCGGCCCAGAGCGATGGGTTCCTGGTGAAGACCGCGGACAGCAGATCACCTTCGTACATGTGCCCCTGCGCCATCGGGTTCTCGCGCAGTACCTCCAGTGCCAGTGGCAGGAGGTAGGGCAGGCCTATGTCCTGCCTGATCAATAAGCGCATGTCCTCGACGGTCAGTTCGCCGATCGGCCGACGCCGCAAGGCGTGTGCAGTAGTGACAAGACGAGTGTCGTCGGCTGACGGGGCTCCAGCGGGCGCGTTCAAATTCTTCAAGGGAGCGGTCATGATTCAAGGGGCGCGTCGCCAAGGGATTGTCTTACGACCAGATCTCAAACGCGGTCCGAGCCACTCGGCCTCTGTGGTCACCCATTTGGCCCTGTCGACTTGCGCCGCGCGTATCAAATCGTACGGTTGCGATGGTGGTGATTGTAATTTTCGGCGACTGTTCGTTCGTGCCCCGTCTGGACAGACGCCTGACCCGTAGGGAAATGAGGAGATCTTGAGTACTCAAGACCTTTCGCAAATCCTGTCCAGCCTTACGGCGGACAAGATATCGGTTGACGAGCAGGGCAGGGTGGTCATCGACGACCCTCAGATCGCCGCGCAGGTCAGAGACGCCGCGGGCAAAGAAGTCCTTGCGGCCGATCCATCCAATGGAAACTGCGGCAGCGGAGGCTGCAATACGGTGTTGGGGTGTTCTACCAATACGGCAATTCACTGCGGCGCGCTCAAGGCGGTAGAGGCATAACTGCAGCGGTCCGGACTCAGGGAATGAGGAGATGATGGACGCTCAAGGCCTTTCAGGAATCCCGGACAATATTTCGGTTGACGAGCAGGGCAGAGTGGTCATTGATGACCCTCAGCTCGCCGCGCAGGTCAGAGACGCCGCGGGCAAAGAAGTTCTCGCCGCCAATGCCGCATCCAATGGAAACTGCGGCAGCGGAGGCTGCAATACGGTGTTGGGGTGTTCTACCAATACGGCAATTCACTGCGGCGCGCTCAAGGCGGTAGAGGCATAACTGCAGCGGTCCGGACTCAGGGAATGAGGAGATGATGGACGCTCAAGGCCTTTCAGGAATCCCGGACAATATTTCGGTTGACGAGCAGGGCAGAGTGGTCATTGATGACCCTCAGCTCGCCGCGCAGGTCAGAGACGCCGCGGGCAAAGAAGTTCTCGCCGCCAATGCCGCATCCAATGGAAACTGCGGCAGCGGAGGCTGCAACACGGTTGTCTTCTGCAGCACCAACACGTCTCCGCATTGTGGTCATCTGAAAAAAAAGAGGGTCTAGCGGGCGTACGGAAATGGGTTTTTGGTGAGTGACACCCGCAGACAGATCAAAGCATCACGGTGGCGGGCCAAGGGTGAGTTGTCATGTGTGACTCCGAAACAGACTCCGAAACTGCGAAGCATGTGCGGGACGAGGTGGCTGTCCAGCAATGCGATCCAGGGCTGGTCGAAATCAATCATTAGAAAAAGAGGTAGAAGAATGACCCATGTTATCACGCACGCTTCGGGGGTCTCGTCACGTCGCGATGCCGCGTTTGATCGGGAAATGGTTGCATCGCTCAGGTCGGATAGCCTGCACCTTATTATCTTGCCCACAGAGCAGTGCAATTTCAGGTGCACATATTGCTACGAAGACTTTGAGATCGGGCGCATGGGCAGGTCGACCGTGGAGGCGATCAAGCGCCTAATTGACCGGCGAATGGGCGATCTGCGGGCTCTTAGCATCTCGTGGTTCGGCGGTGAGCCCCTACTTGCCCGCAATGTTGTCGAAGACATCTCGACACACATTTCAGAAGCGGTATCAGGCCGAGAACTCGTCAGCTATGTGGCCGACATGACGACAAATGGCTATCTTCTCGATGCGTCAGCATTCGAAATGCTATCCGGTCTGGGAATTCGATCGTATCAAGTGTCCCTCGATGGGCCCTCGGGCGTTCACGATAAGACACGTCGGCGGGCAGACGGAAAGGGCTCTTTCGATCGCATCTGGCAGAATCTGGTAGCGATTCGGGACAGCAGGACCGAAGCGAACGTGCTTCTTCGCGTGCATCTGACACCAGCCAATATCCATGACGCTCCGGAACTCCTGGTCGCGATTCGAGATACCTTTCTGGCGGATGAGCGTTTCTCAGTTCTACTTCGCCCTATTGAGCGTCTTGGTGGACCCAACGATGCCAACATGGAAATCCTTGAAGGTCAGCAGCGGAATTCTGTCATCGCTGAGCTCGAATCAATTCTTCACGAGGGTATCGACCGCACTCCCCTCTTCGACGCTCCAAAGGTCTGTTACGCATCCCGGCCCAACTCTCTGATGGTGCGCGCTGATGGAAGGGTTGGGAAGTGCACAGTGGCTCTGAGCGACCCGGCGAACACCATCGGACGATTGATGCCTGACGGATCCGTCAAGATCGATCAAGAGCTGCTGAAGCCGTGGCTGCGCGGTTGGTCAAGCGGCGACTGGGAGGACATCGGCTGCCCCTACGGCGGTATGCCACGTAGGAGTTCACCACCGCTGCTGCAGATCGACCGAAAGCCCACGGATTGACATCCTCGCCCACCTGCGTTGCCACGCTTCCATACGGCTTTCGGAGAGCTCTCCGCTATACGCCACGCCCGTTTCCCCGAGCGGCGCGCTGCTCGGCGTTCTTACGGGTCTTACGGGTCGCGGCGCGCTGGTTCTTCGCCCAGGTTTCGATAGCCAGACTGCCGTCACCGCTACCACCGCCCCAGACAGCGTTGGCGGGCGGGAGGAAGTGCCCGTGGACGGCCGCGTAGTCCTTGGCGACGGCAAGGCCATCAGCCCAAGCCGTGTCCCACGCCGCCCACACCATCCCGAGCGCCTCGAGCTCGGTGACGCGCTTGGCCTCCAGCGTGTCGACGGCGTAGGAGCGTCGCACGTCTGCCAGCCACCACCTCAGCGGAAACCCGCCCGCCGCGCCGCCCCATTCCTGCGGCATCACGAAGACGTAAGGCACCCGTAGCTCCGTGCTGCCCATCTCGCGCAGCCACCGTGTCGCGGCCTCGATGCCGCGACGCCAGTACGCGCCCTCGGGGTCGATGATCCGCAGCCGGATGAACTGCCGTCAGCGCGAACGGATCCCGCTCCTTCCTTTCTCGTGGCGGTGAGCTAGTCATCGGGGCCATCAGGCCGCAGGGTCGGCGAGCCGGCGGGCCGGCGGGCCGTGTGGACCGCGCGCGACCCACGAGATCGGGGGCGATCGGACGGTCCGCTGCCGCATCATCTCTTGCACCATCTCCTGCAACTACTCTTGCGACATCTGTTGCGTCATCTCTTGCGTGAGATGCGGAAGCCGAAGCTGGCATCCACCCAGCTCAACCCACGTTTTTCACTCGTGGTCGCAATGCTGGCATCCTCTCGGGAGCCGCTTTTGCCAGGCCGGTTGAAGAAGAATGAGAAGAAGGCGGGACGGACGCAGACGAGCAACAGTCACAAAGATGGCGACCCATCCAGGCCGTGTCGGGCATCTTCGCTGCTGCGCCGGACCCACAGCGATCACGACGAGCCCACGCCGCAGGGCGGCCCGGTCGACAAACAGACAAGCAAGCGGCCGACGCCATGCCTCGACGATCGCCCCGCGCGCCGCCGAGTTGAGCCAGACCGCCCGACAAAGCCCGCGCCCCACACCCACGCTGCGCTTGGGCCTGACACCCACGCTGCGCGTGGGCCTGACACCCACGCTGCGCGTGGGCCTGCTCCGCAGGCTCGGAGCGCCGCCGCTTCGCGGCGTTGCGGTGGCTGTGGCGCTCCGCGCCACTGCGGTGCTCTCCCGTGCGCTCCGCGCCCGGGATCCTTACTGGTTGAGGTCGGTGTCCGTGGTGCGGGGCATCGTGCTGCCGCGATGGGGTGGCCGTCCCAGCGTGGCAGCGCTTTGCACCGTGAACAGAAGCTCGTTGGGCTGGTGTGGATTCCTCCTCGGTCGGAGCCGCTGTCCTGACGTCCAGGCACGCCGAGAACCTGGGAGGGGCGCAAGGTCGTACGTCCAGTGGGGCGCTCCACCTTGCGCCCCTCCCAGAACCTCGGCGGGCTATCGCCCATCAGGACAGCGGCCCCGACCGAGGAGGAATCCATGAACACCCATCGCTACCGCATCGTCAAACTTCGCGGCGGTTGGGCTGTCAAGGACACGCGAACGGGGGAGAGCTGGACCGGCCTGGTGCACGCGGGCGCGGTTGCTCTGGCCAGCCATCTGAACCGTAGGGCCGGCTGACGCACCAGGCCCGGAGGCATCCAGCCTCCGGGCCCAGCTGGCGCGGCTCGGGCGGGGTGGCCCAAGAGGCGACGGTGCAAGGAGACAGAATGCGCGCCAGCTTGCGGTTGTTTGGTGATCGGGTTGAGGACGGCGACTTTCAGCGGGGTCCGGGCTGCGGCCTGGATGCGGGCGAGCCAGATCTGGCCAGGCACCAGAATCGTCAGGTCCATCGGCCACCGGGGGCAAGTGCTGCGGGGTCAGGGCGCACCACGCCAGCGAGTCTGAACTCCCTGTGCAGTGTGGACCGGCTGTAGACGAGCAGTCCGTTGCCGTGGGCAGAGTTCTGACCGAAGCAGCGCGGACCATCCGTGTGAAGGCGGGCCACACCGCGGCGTCCATCCCCGCGTGTTCGAGGAAGGTTGCCAGGCGCTCGTACTCGGCCTGCTGTTCCTGCGCCTGCTGCAAGGCCTCGCGCAGGCGACGTTCGCCGACGGCGGCCCGCTGCGCCGCATCCCGGCGGCTGCGTTCGGCAGCCGCGGCCCGCGCGCCAGCCTCCGCCTCGGCTTCCAGTCTCGCGCGGGCTGGACGTACGGGAGAGCCGTCCACCACACCGTGGCGCCTGGACCGGTATGGGCGTGCACCTGCCCGTGCAGGATCCACCGGATCGCATTGCCGAGCGGGCAGGCGATGTGCGGCCACGCCGCTTTGCCCTGCAGCGTGCGGGGCTCCCAGGTGTAGCGCGCCATGCCGTACGAGACCGTCCAGCCCTGTTTCCGCGTCGTGGGGAACCGGGAGACAGGCCTCGATGAGGGAGGCCGCCTGGTCCCGACGCCGATCGAGAGTCAGCTGGGACCAGTTCCCTGAGCTCTGGCTACTTCCCATGAAGTCGAAGCCGAGTACCTGATATCCGAGCGCGGCGAGATCCTGCGCCAGGGAAAGGCTCGCCTCCTTGCCGTCACCCATGCCCCCGCCGTGCATGAGGACGATGCGCTCCGGCGCGGTCCTCGATGATCTGGTGCTACTTCAAAGTAGCTGAGCCGTTCCGCGTCCCATGCATGGGTCGATCTGACGATGGTGGGCATCGCGTCCTTCCCTGAGCGAGCGATGCGCCTGTGGGGGAAGATGCCAACCGGCGCTCGCCACCTCCAGTTTCGGCCCGTACTTTCACAGCGGTCATGCCGCCGCCAGGGGAGTTGCGGCACCTTCGCAGCTGCAGCACGCCGCGGCCCCAGCCCTGAGCTGGGGCGCTGCATGGCGGGAGCAGCGAGGGTTCGGTTCCCCGGCCGCCGCCGGTCTGGGCTGCTTGCGCTGCCGCGCTTCTCCAGTTGGTCGCTGGGATCGTGTGGACCGGCGCGGCCGGACCGCTGGCTCGAATGGCAGGGCGTCTGCCGTCTAACCTCTCCTCTTGAGGGGTGGGACTATGGGAAAGTCGATCTTGGTCGAGTCCATTAGGTACTCCGCTGTGTGCCAGGAGTGTGGTGCCGAGGCAGAGTGGTGCGGTGTTCAGGCACTGGTGGGCGAGGCACTGCGGTGGGATGTTGAGTTGACGTGTCCGACCTGCGGGTTTGCCCTGGCTGTTTGTGGCGGTGACCTGCCGGATGAACTGCGTGGCCGGGTGCTCTCCGAGCACGGGCGGGCAAGGTTGCGGGTAGCCCGGCCGACGAGGAACGCGGCCATCATGCGGGTGCTGCGGGCGGAACTCGGCATCGGCCTGGACGGCGTCCGGGCTGTGCTGGAGCAGGTCCTGACCGGGCAGTACTCAGGAACCCTGCCCGAGATGGAGCTCCTGGCCCGGAAGCTGCGGGCATCAGGCATCGAAGCGGCCGCTTCGCGGGCGGTGGAGTGAGTGAGCTTGCCGGACTGAACGCCGGGCGCAGGTTGCGCTGGATTTACACCTGCGTGCCTTCGCCGTGGATGCCGGTGTCCCAGCCCTCAGGTGCGAAGAGCTCCGCCCCGCATACGAAGCGACCGTCGCTGCTCTGGGGCACGCACCCGGCGGACTCACAGGTCGGCACGTAGAACCCCTCGACGGGCCCGCTCATCCGCCGGATGTCCTGCACCGGCCGAGCTGTCCAGGAGCACTGTGCAGCCTTGGCGCGGTCGACCCAGCGACCCGAGGCGTCGAGTAGTTCCGGCAGGAGGGGGGACGGGCAGGGTTCGCCGTCGCGGGTGGTGAGGTTGTGTACGAAAGCTTTCGTGCTTCGGTCGCTCACAGGCATCAAGATCGAAAAGCCCCGCAGCATTCGCGCCAAGCGCGAGACCGGTGACGTGGGAGACGGTCGGCGGCGGGTTCCTGTCCTGCAGCGACCACGTGCCCGAGGACCCACAGAAAGGCCGACGCTGCCGCGCGCGCCGCCGCCCGCAAGCTCTGTCCGGCCGGTTCACGGGCGGCTCAAAGCGCCTGATCACGAAGCCGGGGGGCCTCCCACGGGTCCTCACACCCACATCTTGCAGACGACCGCTGGCCGCGAGGCCTGGCTCCATCGGTGAGTCCTGGGTTCCGGCACACGCGTTGACCTGGCCAAGTACCAGATGGACAAGGTCGGACGCGTGCTCCTCACCGAGCTCCAGGTCTGCGTTGCCCACGCTGCCGGCATCGTGCCGTACTTCCGTAAAGTCCAGCGAACTGCCCTCTTCCAGCGCCAGCTTGAGGCCCGGGAGAAGATCGGCCACAGCTGGAGGGCCAATGCCTCACACGGACCCGCTCTCCGGCTATTCCCCGAATTCGGCGGGCTCGCCGTGGTTCCCACGGACGTGAAGGTGCAGATCGTCCGCCGGATGACCCTGTGCTACATCGGCGAACCGGGCGGTCATGGCACGAGGGGGCGCGGTCGACATGGCTTCTACAGCAACAGTGCTGCGCCTGTGATCGAGCAGATGTTCAAGGAGGACCGCGAGATCATCCGTGATGATGTCAGCGGCCTTCGGAAGGACCGCAGCGCGGGAGCAGTGTTCAGGGTGGGCTTACGGTGCTGTGAGGGCGAGGAAGACGCAGCCTCGCCCTCACAACGTGATCATTCTGGTCGGACGCCCTGCTCAGGCAGCCTGATCGGGGACTTCTGGGTCATGCTTCAGTCCGAGCCGACGACGAACAGCCACAAGCCGTTCCGCTTGAAGACGGTGAATGGCTCCGTCTGTTTGGTGCGGCGGTAGTGGATGTATCCGCCGCGGACGTCGTATGGATCCTCGGCGGTGAATTCGATGGAGACCGCGCCCGCTGCGCCCTTGCCGAAGGTACGAATGACCCGGCGCGCGCCGGCTGCCTCGTAGCGGCGTGCGAACCATTGGTTGTGCCAGGACAGATCTGACAGTCCGTCCACGTCGCCGGCACGCACGCGTTGCACGTACAGCGTCATGTACAGCTTGAGCGTGTCGGGGGTCGTCTTATCCCCTGTGTACGACACCGCCGGCAATCCAGCCTGGCTCGCTTGGCGGTAGTCCCACTGGTCGCGCGGAGCGCCCCAGGCGACGATTCCCCCGGCCAGCAGGACGGCCAGCGTCAGCGCGACCCATGGAATGGCACGTTTTATGTTCATACTAGTACCAATCCGGGGTTATGTGAGCGATGTAGATTTTGACGCCCGGCCTGCGCTTGATGATTGCCGCCATGTTTGTGTTCCGGTGGCTGCTGGAGTGCTGGTAGACCTTCATGGAGCCCCACGTGGAGCCGGCGCTGTAAATGACGCCCGCGTGGTCAAGGTTGCTGTCACCGTCACCAGCGTATTCCAGCAGCATGATGTCGCCGGGCACGGCATCATTGACGTATTTGACCCACTTGACGCTGTCTTCGTTGATTATGAAGCTGGCGAAGTTGTTCGCTGCGGTCCAGGTGTAGGTCATGTTCGAACTCGACTTGCGCCACCATTGGTAGGGGCTATGTATCGTGTCGATGATTGAGCCGTACTCCATGTGCGCGCCGCCGCCCCTGTTGAGGGCCTTGGAGGCGAAGTTGGTGCAGTCGGTGCGCAATTCGTCCTTGTCGGCGTAGTGCTTCGCTGCCCAGGAAGCGGTTCCGCTGTGGCTGATGGAGGCGTACTTGCTGGCGGAAAGGCCGGTGGTTTTCACCGGGAGTGGGTCTCCGTCGGTGTACAAGGCGTCCATGACGGGCGCGGTGGCGTCCGTGTCGTCGTCGGCGAGGGGAACCTGAGCGGCCGCGTTGCCGGAGACGGACAGACTGGCCAAAAAGTCGTCGGCGGACAGCTGCTGGGACAGGACAGGAACGGTGCCGCTGGTGTCGAAGGCGTAGACCTCGTACGCGTCCTCTT
Organism: Streptomyces sp. NPDC005281; assembly: GCF_040607495.1. NCBI lineage: Bacteria > Bacillati > Actinomycetota > Actinomycetes > Kitasatosporales > Streptomycetaceae > Streptomyces > Streptomyces sp. NPDC005281. Next base: position 24,869 of record NZ_JBEXGX010000045.1, read on the forward strand.
CGATCCCGGTGCTGCCGTCGGTCATGGTGGTGGTGCCTGTGTGGTGTGTATAGACCAGGTCCGAGGTGCTGCTCAGGGGTCCAGCAGTGGTACTGGCCAAGGTGGCGGTGATGGAGGAGTAGCCGAGTCCGTCGCCTGCGTAGCGGGCCTTCTCGGCGAGCAGGTCGTCCTCTTCGGCGTGCAGCCGGGCGCTGAAGGAGGCCCCGTTGGCGCTGGCTGCGACAGCAGCGTCCGCACTGGGGTAGCCGCCGGTGAGCAGCTTGTTCCGGGCGTCGAGGTACTGCTGGACGATCGCCTGGTATGAGGTGGTGCTCACGCCGTGTGTGGCGGCGGGCTTGGTCAGAGCGGAAGTGGCTACCGCGCTGGTGCCGTTGACGGTGGTCGCGGTGACGGTGACGGTGTATCCGGTGCCGTTGGTGAGGCCGGTGAGCACGGCCGTGGTGCCCCCGGTCGCGGCATCGACCGTGGTCTGAGCAGCCTGCGTGGTTCCGGCGGCGTAGGCGGTGACCCGGTAGGAGGTGATGTCACCGGAGTAGCCGGTGTTCTCGGGGGTGTTCCAGCTGACCAGCAGGCCTGCGGCGGTCGGTGTCGCGGTGACGGCCGTGGGCGCGTCGGGGGCGCCGGGGGCGATGTAGGTGACCGTGATCTTGGTTCCGGAGGCCGGGTAGGTGGTGCCTGTGGTGGTGTCCGAGGCTTCGTCCGCGCCTTGGAGGGCGAGCCCCTGATTGGGGTTAGAGCCGTCGAGCCAGAGCTGTACTGCTGAGGTGACGTCGAGCGCTGCCGGGTCGGCGGCGCTCAGGTCGAGAGTGTCGCTGCTTTCCGCCGAGACCAGGTCGGTGCCGCTGCCGGTGGTGGCCCAGTCGGCGTTGAGCGGGTGGACCTCGACATCGTGCGCCTCACAGATGCCTAGGCAGCCAGCGGTGCCCATGCTGAGGGTCGCCGAGGTGATCTGGGCTCCGGCGGGAAGTGCGGACAGGTCGGGCCGGATGTAGCTGCGCCAGTGGGTGGTACCGGAGGCGCCGACCTTCAGTGTCGCCGCTGCCGAGCCGGTGCACGTGGTGCCGGAGCAGTCGGTGGCTCCGGTGTCCACGGTCGCCTGGGTCAGTGCGGAGCCGCTGATGACCTTGGTTGTCGTGGTGGGCGTCGCGGGTGCACCGGCGAGGTGGACGGTGAAGCTCTGGAGAGCGGTGTAGTTGGAGCAGCGGCTGTTGGAGCAGCCCCTCATCTTCCAGGTGTAGGCGGCTCCGTCGCTGAGCAGTCCGACCGGGACCTGGACGGCTGCCCGCTCCCCGTTGCCGGCGCCGACCGTGGCCAGAGGGCTGCCCCCCAGGGTCGCGCCGGTGCCGTCGTACAGCAAGAAGTCGGCCTGGACCGTGTCGCCGGACAGGGCCGAGACCACGCCGGACAGAATCGGGGTGAGAGTCTGGGTAGCGCCATTCTGAGGTGCTGCCGGCACGTCGGCCGCGGGCTTGAGGGCCTTGGACGTGTCCACGGTGAAGGCCAGCCAGCCGGACCAGGCCGAGTAGTCGGTGCCGTCGTAGCTGCGCACCTGGTACTTGTACGTGCTCTTGTCGGAGAGAACGCCTGCGGGCACGGTCCAGGTGGCCTTCGAACCGGCTGCAACGGAGGCTCCCGAGCCCGTGGCCACCACGGTGCCGCTGCTGGTGGCCACGGAGAACTGAGTGGTGAGGCTGTTGGAGTCGGCGTCCTTGACCAGAGTGGACAGCGACGGGGTGGTGGAGGTGACGTACGAAGCGCTGCCGGAGGTGCTGCCCGGGGCGCCCTGCAGACTGGACGGCTTGGCGGGCAGCGTGTTGTAGGTGACGGCGAGAGTCGGCTCACGCGTGGCGGTGTAGCAGGACGTGTGCGAGGAGTCCGGGTTCATCGAGCAGAAGCGCTTGCCGTAGGTGAGGTCACCGTCGGCGTTGTTCAGCTGGATGCCGTGCTGGTCGTGGGTGCCGTCCACCCAGCCTTTGATGATCTTGGTGATGTCGACGGTCTCGGAGGCGTTGTCGCAGCCGTCGGTTTCGTCGCCGTGATTGAAGCTGTCGCTGAGGAACCATGTGCCGGAGTAGTCGGCAGCCGGCCTGTTGGACCACACCGACGAACCCGAGAAGTTGGCGTCGAGCGGGTGGATCGACATCGGCTTGGGCGTGCAGGTGTTGGCATCGTACTGAAAGAGCTTCAGATTGGCGCTGACGACGTGCTTGCCCTGGATGGCGTCGAGCTTCCAATTCAGGTACGAGCGGTAGTTGGTGGCGCCGTCGTCGAACGTGCCGACCATCAGGCGGTAACTACTGATCTGAGGCGTCGTGCTGTTGGTGTAGACGTAGGTGTCGCCGTTGCGGCTGAGGGAGGAGATGTCCGGGTCGATGGTCACGGGGTAGACCGTGTGCGGGCTGGTCAGGAACTTCATCGAGGGCCGGAGCCGCATCCGGGTGGTGCCGTCCGGGGCCTTGGTCAGAGTGGTGGCGACCGTGTGCTCGGCGTTCGGGTCCGGCTCGGCGCCGTGCGCGGAGTCCCACATCGTGAACTGATGTGCCGAGGCGACGGTGGCACCGGAGCTGCTGTGGCGCAGGGTTATCGCGCCGTCGGAGGACTGACGGGCCTTGAGACGACCGCCAAGGACGAGCGGAAGAATGAGGGAGACGCTCTTCGTCGGTCGTGCGGTGAGCACGACATGGGCCGTGAACCCGCTTGCGGTGGTCGACACGACCAGCTTCTCGGTGGCGGAGATCCGGTACGCGGCCACGCCGCCGTGGATCTTGGGCGAGGGCAGCTTCGAGGGCCAGCCGACGCCGACCTTCGAGCCGTCGCTCTGGGTCAGCGTGGCGACCGTCCGGGAGCCTCCGCCGGATATCAGCACATGAGCTGGTGAGTTCTTCGGGGTCCAGGCCCCGTTGGCGGAGTGCTTGAGGGTCAGGTCGACCAGGCTGTAGGTGCCGTCGGGGCGGGCAATGCGCTGCTGGCCCTCAGATATCTGGGTGGTGAGCGTGCCGTCGGGGTTGGCGAACGTGGTCGAGAACTCGTCGTCCAGACCCGTGATGTGGACCTGTTCACCGGTGTCCGCAGCCTCGGACAACGCCGATGCCGCGTCTCCGCTTATGGCGTCTGCTTGCGCGCTGTTCGGCGACAGAGCCGGGGTGGCTGCCGCCGCGCCGACTCCATTGGCGAGCAGCATGTCCAGCGTGAGTGCGGTAGCCGCGAGCATGGCGGTCCGTCTCAGGCGTCTGGTGAGGTGCAAAGTCGTTCCCTTGATCATTAAACGAGACGCCGTGAATATTCACAAGAACTTCACGTTTCTTTCAAGGGGGTTGGCGGTAAATATACCGTGTCTTTACTCGATTTCCGCAGGTCAGGGCGCTGCATGGGCTCTGATCGACCGGATACCACCACCAACACCTGCTAGAGACCATCACGCGCTATGAAGGCTGCGGCCAGGAAAACTGAGGAGAAGTCCCGCCCCAGGACTGCTCGTTGGGCAGGCAGGACGACGCACAACACAGCTCCCAGCCCGCCCCGAAAGCCGAGGACACCCTCCTGACAGCAAGCCGCTTTGACCCCAGTGAGACCCTAGTGTCCTGCGCCAGTAGTTGATCGTTAGAAGTTGCGTGACCTCTACTGCTGGTGCGTCAGCTCCACGTCGGGGCCCGAAGTTGGAAGCGTTGCTGCTGTCTGGTGATGAGCGGGCGGTGTTGGAGCGGCGGACGCGTCGGGCGACGCAACCGCCGAACGACGTCACGTTCGCCCTCTCGTCGACGACACCCGAGGTGTGGAGGGCTTTGGCGATCCGGTCTGCCGCCGCACCGCCGGAGGCGTGAAGAGAACAGCGTGCACATCGGCCTGCGGGAACGTCAGCGGACGTCGACGTAGTCACCTGAGGACGAGGTGTCGAAGTACTGGCTCGTTGCCGTCCACGTCGTGGTCCAGGTGCCGTCCCGCAGGGCTGTGAACTTCTTGGAGAAGGTGCCGCCCTTGCCGGTCTTCACGGTGCTCATCAGGGTGGGTGTCTTCGAGCCCGGGACGGTGAACCAGACGTGGACCGTCTGCCCGGACAGCCCGGCCCAGGTCTTGCCCTGGTTGGCCTGGAGTGTTCCGGCCACGGTGATGAGCTGGCCCTTGCGCACCGGCTCGGGGCTCGCGTTGAAGGCGGTGATGCGGGTGGCGGTGCGAGAGACCGGGATGAAGTAGCGAGCTGTCGCGGTCGCGTCGGCGCTGCCGGGGTAGTAAAGCCGCAGGTAGCCGTTGCGTTTGGCAGCCGGGATGGTGGCTGTGGCGTCGAAGGCCCCGGTGCTGTTGGGGGTGACCGTGGCGATCGTCGACCAGCCGGTGCTGCCGTCGGGGGACTGCTGTACCTGGACCTTGCCCTGGGGGCACGGGCCCGGGGCTGCTGTGAGGCTGCCCTTTACCCGCACTGTTCCGGCGCCGGAGATCGTCCGGTCGGTCCAGGACAGGACGGAGCGCGAAAGAACATGCACCTGGGTGCCGGCGTAAGCCTGGAGGAGGAAGCCGTAGCCGCCGATGCTCGCACTCCACTCGCCTTCGTTCTGCACGTCCGGGGTGGTGAGGGAGAAGGACCCGTCAGGCGCGGTCGGACGGATGACCTGGAAGTGATCGGGGCTGCTGACGGCGATTCCGGTGTCCGGGTCGTCCGCGATCAGGCCGGTCCACTGGTTGGTGGTGGGGCTCAGGTATTGGGCCTTGCCCCGCAGCGTGAAGCTGTTGCCGCGGACGATGGTGGCGGAGGCCTTCTCGACGACGACACGCGTCGGGACATACACCCTGTCGACCTGGACGAACGGGGAGTTCGTCGTGCCCATACTGCCGTTCATCGCGCCGACGCTCAGGGTTCCGTAGAGCTTGCTCGTCACCGAGTACGAGCCGTCAGCGGCCACGGACGGGACCCGCGTCTCCTGCGCGTTGTTCTGCAGAGAGGACAGATAGAGCGAGCCGGCCTTCCAGCCAGGTGTGGTCAGACCAGTGGCTGGGTCGAAGGTGGACACCGTCCCGGAAACGGTCACCCATCGTTGCTCGTAGTCGACCGTGCTGCGGTCGGCCCGCGTGTCGGTGAAGACCGGCCAGTCGTTGTAGTTGATCTCCCCATGAGCCGGGTAGGCGGGATGGTCGCCGTCGGCGTCCGCGAGGTCCAGCGTTGCGTCGTACCAGCCGTGCGCCGCCAGGGACAGCCGTGTCGTGGTGCGCCAAGTGCCGTCGGTGGGCGTGCCGGAGACCAGCTCGAATCCGGTGTCGACGGTCGTCACCGGCCGCTCGCCGGAGACTCTCAGAGTCAGCTGCGCCGTGACCGATGCCGGATCGATCGGTGTGTCGGAGGCGGCGTGGAACTCCAGGAAGCCGGCGTCGTCGGAGGAACTGCCCAAGGCGCTGATGGCCGGCGCGACGGGACCCGGCGTGTCCGCGGACGCGGGAGCCGCGAGAGACAGGCTCACCAAGCCGACGAGTATGACGCCGGGAACAGCACGGGATCGACGCACGCGGGGCTCCATCAATTCATGCACCACCAGAGGGGACAGGTCTTCTGACCAGCCAGAATGCGCACAGTAACGCGTGCCGGGATCCGCGATCACGCGGGGCCCCCATGTCTTTGGGCAAGAAACACCCGGCCGCTTTGGAGCCGTGCCTGCGGCCGCCATCCTTGTCGTGGGAGTGGCCATGCCGTCAGGGACTGCGGAGACGCGTTGAACCGGTGACTCGGCAGTGGACCTCTGAGATGGATGCGATGAGGTCAGGGGTGGGGGCGGTGCCGGTGATTGCCCGGTGGGTTGGCAGGCGTCGGTAGGATCAGCGCTCTCACGGGGGGTGTGATGCGAGCATCGGGGCGGGACGGCGAGGGGCAGAGGTACGCGCTGACCTCGGACGAGGACGACAGCGACTTCTGGGGCTTTGCTCACGAGGCCGAGGGCTTCTTCACGCCTCTGGCAGATGAGGAGGGCGCACGTCGCGTGCGCCTTGAAGGTTGCCTCCCGCAGGGTGGCCTGCTGAAGTGCGTCGATCATGTCGGTGGTCGTCGTGCCGTGGGCGGGAACGCCATGTTCGCGATTCTCGACGGCGACGGTGCCACCATGGGCTCCTACTTCGTCAACGAGGTCACCGTCGTCGGCATCGAACCTTCTGCCCGTGGAGCCGGCCTCGTCGACCTCACGGTGACGCTGTGGTGCGAGGACGCCCTGCCCGGAGCGGAACGAACGTGGGACCTGGTGCGCACGGGTCACCTGAACCGCACCGGCATGTGGCACGAACTCGCACCCGAAGAGAGGCGCGCATGGCTGTCGGTGGCGTTGTGGTCCCGGAAGTACCAACTCCAGGGAAAGCCCGATGCTCCCGCAGGCCAGGTGTTCACGTTGGACGGCCAGCACATCGTCGACAAGGACAGCTTCTACTGTGCGATCGGTGAGGCCGTCAACGGGCCCGGCGGATACTTCGGCTGGAACCTTGACGCTCTGGACGACTGCCTTCGCGGCGGCTTCGGCGCCACCTCTCCGTTCACCTTGCACTGGGATGCCTCGGCCCAGGCCCGGGCACGGTTGGCGGAGCGCGTGCCCGGCGACGATTGGACGGTTGCGCTGTTCGACCTGATCCTGGAGATCTTCGAGAGACGGGGCGTGAGCGTCATCCTTCGGTGACAACTGGTCGCTCCCAGGCATCGGCCTGGGCAAGGTCATTCGGATACCACCCCACTGCCCCGACAGCAGCAACCCGCTCCTCCTTGGCCCACTGAACCGTCGGCAGCTGGCCCTCACCCGGCAGCCGATCAGGCCCGTGTCAGCCGGGGCCAGCCCGTGGCCGTGGAGGGCGCTTTTGCCAACGCCCAGGCCGAGAAAGACGCCTATGTCGCGGGTGTCGAACATCGTGTTCCCCACTGCTGTCGTGCAGTGGTGGCGCCGTATTCGAGCATCCACGTTGTGCAGACCTGCCGCCCGTGAGCTGTCCGGCGTTGCGCCGTCCAGGGGGCCGGCGCCGGCGGCTCCGAGTTCAAGGAGATCGCGGCCGAAGCGCTCAAGGAGGTGTACTTCCAGGACGGCGGCCACCGCGCCAGCAGCCTGGAAGAAGTCCGCTTCACGGATGTGGAGCACCTGGAACCGCGTCGACCGCATTAGCCTGAGTACTTCGCCTGGCAAGTGAGCCAGTGACTTGCCGGGGTTGAACGCTTGAGTTGGCGGGCTGGCTTCTGACCTGCGGGGGCGGGGGCAACGCCAAGGCATATCAATCGCCCTCCACCGCATCGCTCGCGTTGTCTCCGCCGCGAGCGCCAGGCGGCCGCTGGAACTGATGGCGAGGCGGGTCAGAGGAAAAGCAGGTGCCGACTCATGGGCCGTGCGGGCAGCATGCCTGCATGTCTACCGAAGCCAGCGGGATGATTGAGTGCCGACCAGGTGCCCGCCTCTGGGGCCCCGACGACGAGGACTCCGTGTGGCACGCTGCCATCGACCTCTTCCTGCTCAACAACGGCAACGCCTATGACGCCCTCGCCTGCATCTTCGGTATCCGCAACCACTTCGACTTCCGCCCTCTGGCCGAAGAACGCGGCTTTCCGAGCGACGCGTCCAAGGGTCTGCAGACCGAATACGCTGCGTACGGCGGACCTCCTGACGTCCACGGCACAACATGGATCACCTGGGCCGAGCTTGCCTCCACCGACTGGCAGGAGGTAGACCGTTCCGGCACGCGAAGCCGAGAATCGGTCGCCGGAGACAAAACCCACTGGGGGCCGGTCTGGAGCGTGATGCGGACACTCGGCGAACTCCACGGAGCGGACCATGTGCGACTCGTTGCCTGGTTCCACTGACCTCGACTCCGCGGCGAAGCGCCGCTTGTCCGATGGGAGGCAGCCTTGATTGAACGCGACGTCATGCTCAACGAACTTGCTCAGGGACTCCGTCCGATGTCACAGGGCATCGCATGGTTTGACGCACTCGGCCCGGAGGAGCAGTCCGAGGCGCTGCTGTTCCTGCGCCACCACTGTGTCCAGGCACGCGCCGTCGCCGAAGACGGACCGGAGAGCATCCTTCGTGCCGGGCTGCGCCCGACGCACACGCCCGCGGTGCTGATCACACGCGGTCGGATCGACCATCAACTGGGGAAGATCGCCTCTCTCGCTCCGCGCGACGAACGCCGAAAGGCGTTCCGGCTGCTGGTCGCGGTACTCGCGATCGCCGATGGGCGACGGCGTGAGCGTTTCTGCTCCGAGGGGTGCGGGCACTGGTGGCACAGGCTGGCCGCCGCTGACTGATCCCGCCGTCGGCTCCTGCACACGGCTCGGCTCCTGCGATCAGGCGCGTACGTGGCCAGACGGGCCGGCAGTGGCATCGAGGCATTGCTGCGGCGGCACGGTGGGATGCCGGTTCACGCGAGGGTGACGTGCAGCCCGCCCTTGGTCAGGACTTTGGGCAGCAGGGCGACCAGGTCGTACTGCTCGCCCTCCGGTGTCAGGAGGCGGGGCAAGTGCTCGCGCGCGGTCGCGGTGTCAGCGTTCACGGAATTCCCCACAAACACCATGATCAGCTTCATGCGATTCCTCACCGGGACCTGCTATCACCGGTCCGCCTCGGCGCGAGCCAGTTCGGCGTCGTACTGGCTCGCCTCAAAGTGAAAGTCCGGCGGCGGGGCTGCGGGGGCGTACGGAACCTCCCAGCCCGACCATCGAATGATGTCCCCGAAGCGCTGCACGACCACAGAGAGGAATCCGCAGCAATCGCCGGTGCACTCGGGTTCGCCCAGCTCCACGCGCCGCGCCTCACTGGTTGCCCGGAGCAGGCTGGGGCGGCCGGCAGGCAGAACATCAGCCACGAGCGGCCCGCGACCCCCCTCTTCGACTGCGACTTCGACTACGTCCTCGCCATTGACCAAGAACCGAAGTTGGGCAGCGAACCGAGGCCCTTGCGGTAACACTCTGATCTCCAGCCGATCGAACATCAGCTCACCCTACGTGCCGCGCCTCCGTCGTCCCGATGGCCAATTGCCTGACATTCCGGGTGGGGAAAACGGTGGCCGCCCACACGCGGCGTCCCGCCAGGGCAGGGTTGCATGGGCGGTGTACTTCGACGCCACCGGGACCGAGCTCTTGGCGTGCAGAGGCGTCAAGAACGAGCGTCCCTCGCAGGATGGCGGTCAGAAGCTCCAGCTGTAGAGGCCACCACCCGTGTTCACCGCAGACGTCGCGAGCCGGGCAACCCCCTGCAGGACCGCCAGTAGATCATCACCGGTCATATCGTCCCCGTCTTCGGACCTGAGCCGTGTGGTGCAGCGACCTGCAAGCTCTTCCAGTTCGGCGGAGCTGGCGTTGGCCAGTGCTCGGGTCAGCCGCTGCGGCAGAGCGAATACCTCAACGCCATCGTTCAAGGGCGCAGTGACCCACTTTGGCTGCATAGGTGAGAACCAAGAACGCATGTCGGTGGGTTTCGGGATCATCTGATGCTGGGCTGGCTCTGGAGTGTTGCCGAGTTCTAGGAACGGTTCACTGACCCGTGTCGGGTCCATGACTGGTGCAGCATCAGAACGTGCGATCGATAGCATCGCGTCGAGATGTTGCAGTGGGCTGACGAGGTGGGGAAGCTATGAGCGATGACGTGCTGTCGATCATTCCGAATGATCCGCAGTGGCAGCCGAATCGCGATGCGGTTGATCGCGTCATCGCGCTCGTCGAGGACCTGACTCCCGGGGTTACCGACGGCGTAGACGTGGAGATCGACGTGACGTGGCACGACGTGGTGACCGCCGTCGACTGTGGAGAGAACCTGGAGAGGATCGGTTGCCCCTTGTGTCAGGCGGCCATCGACACGGAGTGGTGGGGCGACCTCCTTGAGGCTCACTGCGACGACGGGTTCACCACGCTCGCGGTCGAGGTCCCGTGCTGTGGAGGATCAACCACTCTGGACGTGCTGGATTACGACTGGCCCTGTGGTTTCGCCCGCTTCGAGATCGCCATCTGGAACCCCGAGCGTCTCTGGTTCAGTGAGGACGAGCTGACGGCACTGGCGGACAGACTGGGCCACCCGGTGAAGCAGATCCGGGCCCACGTCTGAACTTCCGCAGCTCAGCTGAGTGCCTGTTGCTCGGCTCGGGCGCGGGTGGTGGCCAGGCGGTAGGAGTCGGTTCCGGTCTCGATGATGTTGCCGCCGAAGGTGAGGCGGTCGACGATGGCCGCGCAGAGGCGGGGGTCGGTGAACGTCTTTGTCCACCCAGAGAAGGACTCGTTCGAGGCGATCGCCACGCTGTTCTTTTCCTCCCGCTCGGTCAAAACCTGGAAGAGGAGTTCGGCGCCGCGGCGGTCGAGTTCCATGTAGCCGAGCTCGTCGATGCAGAGGAGATCGACGCGGCCGTAACGCGCGATGGTCTTGGTCAGCTGCTTCTCATCAGCAGCCTCGACAAGCTCGTTGACCAGCTTCGTCGCCAGCACGTACTTGACCCGGTAGCCGGCCATCGCAGCCTCAGTGCCGAGCGCGATCAGCAGGTGGGACTTGCCGGTGCCGGAATCTCCGATCAGGCAGAGGGGCATGCCCTTCTTGATCCATTCGCATTTGGCGAGGGTGTGGATCACGGCCGCGTCGATGTTGGGGTTCGCGTCGAAGTCGAACTTTCGGAGTGCCTTGTCGCGGGGGAACCCGGCGGCCTTGATGCGGCGCTCGGAGCGGCGGCGGGCCCGGTCGTCGCACTCGGCCAGCAGGAGCTCGGCGAGGAAGCCGAGGTAGGACATCTGCTCGCGTTCGGCCTTCTCGGCGAGCTCGGGGAACTGGCACCGGATGGTGGGCAGCCGCAGCATCCTGCATGCCTGGTCGACGGCGGTGGTGGCGGCCTGCTCGGTGAGCCCTCGCTGACGGGGAAGGGACACGGCGTTCTCCTCAAGGGGTGGGGCGGTCGGATCGGTGGAGGCGCAGCAGCTGGTCGTAGTGGGCGACGGAGGGCAGTGGCCGGTTGTCGGGCGGCAGATGGGCCCGGACTGCAGCAGGCAGCGGAGCGATACCGGATCTACTCCCGGAGGCGGCCAGCTGCGGCGGTTCCTCCGGCTCGGCGTCAGCTGCCTTGCGGGCCTCCAGAGCGACGGCGTCCGCGGTCAACGCGCCCGTCTTCAGGGCTGCGGCGAGCCCGGTGATCAGGTATTCGTGGGGCAGGTGCCGGCTGAGGAGCAGGACTTCGATCAGGGCCCGGGTGCCTTCGCGTTCGCCGTGGGCCTTCACCGCGGCCTGCCACCAGGCGTCGTGGATAGGGGTGAAGCGGCCGGCCGCGCGGGCCTGGTCGAGGGCGGTGGCGCCGGGCAGGGCACCCGGCTTGCGGATCAGGGCCTCCAGGTAGTGGTCGAGTTCGAGACGGGTGGCGCCGCGGGCGATGAGCCGTTCGTGCCGGGCGACTTCCTCGCGGCCGTCGTAGACCACCAGCTCGGAGGCGTGGAGCATGACGCGGACGGTCCGTCCGATGAGGCGGACCGGCACCGAGTAGCGGTTCATCCGGACACAAATCTGGCCGTAGCGGTCGACCCGCGGGGTGGAAAGTCGGCCCGTCTCGAATGGCTCCTCTGGCAGCGGTGTCAGCAGCGGCTGTTCCGCCGCGAAGTACTCTCCGATCGTGCGGGGGCGGGAGCGGATGCGGCGGGCGTCGTCCTCCTGGTCCCACCGGTCGATCATCGTGTTGAGCTCGGCGAGCGTGGCGACTTCGGGGACTGGGACGAGGTGGTTGCGGCGGAACCAGCCGATCTGGCCCTCGACTCCGCCCTTCTCGTGGGCCCCGCGGATGCCGGGCTGGCAGTAGAAGGCTTCCAGGCCGTGGTGCGACCGGAAGGCGGTCCAGCGTTCGGCCTCCACTCGGCGCCGTGAGAGGCCCAGTACCTGGGCGACTGCGGCCCTAAGGTTGTCGTAGCGGACCTTCCCGGTCGGCACCCCGCCCAGCACGTTGAGAGCGTGGACGTGGCCCTCGAAGAACGCCTCTTGGCCCGCCGAGGCGAAGATCCGGTGGACGGCCTTGCCCGAGTACGACAACCGGAACGCGAACAAGTAGCAGGTCACCAGCTCGCCGGCCAGCTTTACGGTTACGTCCCCGAAGTCGACCTCGGCCTCCGCGCCGGGCTTGTGGGTCTGCGGGACGAACGCGTCCACGACTCCTTTGCCGGCCTGCTGGCGGATCTCCTCGCGGCGGACAGCGACGTATCCGCGGACCATCTGGTAGGAGATGTCGACGGCGTCGTGCTCGTCCAGCAGCCGGTCGAAGATCCGCTTGACGGTGTGCCGCTGCTTCCGCGGCGCGGTCAGATCCGCCGTAAGCATGGCGTCGATCACCGGCTTGTAGGTGTCCAGCCGCGTCTCCCGCGGGCTCATCTTCTTCCGCGGCTCGGGCAGCGCCGACACCATGGCCCGCTGCACGGTCTCGAAACCGACGCCGTACTTCCGCATGAGCGCCCGCAACGACATGCCAGTCCTCGCGTCACGGCGGATCGCCGCGTACAGATCGACCTTGGACTTCGGCAGCACCCTGGCCCCCTCGTCGTGCTGAGCACAACCAGGCTCCCGAATCAAGCACCGGAGCGTTCTCGAAACTCGACGACATCACTCTCACGTGGAACCGGGCGATCCCCGCGCTGAGCAACAGACGTTCCTGGAACTCATAAACAAAGCCACCGCTGTCGTCCTGGCCTTCCTTGCAGGCCTTTGGGTCGGAGGTTCCGGCAGTGGCTCGAGTACATCGTCCCCGGATCCCTGGGTGCAGGGTCAGCTGGACGACCAGTCACAGAACAACCAACAGCAGAACAACCAACCTGCCGGGGTGTCCGCCGCTCAGAAGTTCCAGATCCTGAACAGGTTCTGCACCCAGCAGGCTGGCGGTCCGTACGACGTGTCGGAGGCTGCGCTCATGGAGTGCAAGAGCAGCTACTACGTGACGGATCAGGGCCAGGTCCTGCCGAAGTAGGGCGCGTATTGGGTCGTGATCAATTGAACTCGGCACCACGCCGCCGCGCTGCGACCCGGCGAACTCCAGCGGATGGCCCTCACCCACCGCGAACGGTCACCGGCCATGCCGCCCACACCACCGCGGCCACGACGGCCGGTACACCCACGGGCTTCCGGCGATGCCGCGCCGGGCGGCGCAGAGCCAGGCAGGCGAAGAGCATCGGACCCCACTCCAGCGCCCCCACCCTTGCCCGTTCCTGCCACGGCGGCCACCCTCTCGGGTCCGGCTGTCCACGACGGCAGCGCCCGATGCCCGCACTAACCTGCGGCACCGGGTTCTCCTAGCGCCACCACGCCCGCAGGTTGCTGACCTGCAGACGGTAGGCGCCTGCGACGCGGTTGAGGAACGTCGTCTCACCCACCACCGCACCACCCGCAACCCCGCAGCCTGCCGCCCGCGATCTGACTCCCGGCGGCGGCTGCACAACAGCATCGAGCGCCCCTCAGCCCGCTGCCCGTGCACGGCCAACGATCCCGAGCACCCCCCCGGGTACCAGGGGATCAGCGTTCTTGGTGGCGGCGCTCGGCCAGGAGCAGGGCCAGTGGCCCGGCGGGCAGGAGGAACCGCCCCTCGCCCACGGCGCGGAGCGCGTCCCTCATCGGCCACCACATCAGCTGGAAGTCCTGCTCGGTTGCGGTCAGTTCCTGGGTTCCCAGGGTCAGTTGGCGGGCTTCGAAGAGGTGCACGCGTGCGGGGGACTTCAGCGTGATCGCGTGCGAGCCCAGCGGTGTCCAGTGCTCGGCGCTCACACCGGCTTCCTCTCGCAGCTCGCGGCGGGCGCACTCCAGCGGACTCTCGCCCTCTCCACGGCGGCCGCCCGGCAGGAACAGATACGCGCCCCCGTGGGCGGGAAAGCTGGCGCTCAACAGCGCCACGAGATCGTTCTCATCGCGCGCTACGACCACCGAGGCATCGCGCAGGGATCCATTTCTCATGCCAGCTCTCCAGGGCGGGGGCAGCGGTCGGCGACCGCGGGCGGGCATGACGCGCACATCGGGCAGCAGGCCTGAGCGAGGCAGGCCGACGAGAAGAGGGTGCGGCCCGGCCCTGCCAGAGCGCGGACACGGGCCGGGCCACGGCTGAGAACCCTAGACCGGGCAGCGGCATCCAGAGCCCTCAACGTTCGCGCATCAGGTCCACTCCCACGTACGCGACCTCTGGTCCAACGATCTGCGAGCTGCCCGGACACGGCGCTCCGCGCGGCGAAGATCGCCCTGGGGAGCGGGCGCCGAAAGAAGCATGGCGATGCAGTCCGCGCTTGCACGCCCCTGCGGGGGCAAGCCGCGTGGACGGCAGCGGTCCTCTGACACGGGCAGACGGAGCCGCGCGGCCCAGCGCGCGGCTGCCCCGCGCTGTTTTCCCGTAACGGCGCCGGCGATGCAGCGGGTTGAGGAGCCAGTCGTTCTGCGGCACGGACAAACGGGCGGTTCTGCTCAGGGACCGGTGCCGCCGTGGTGGACAGGAGTGTGTGCGGGAGCAGGATGCGTTCGTCCGGCGGGGCATCGGATTCGTCGGCGAACTGCATGGCACGCAGCAGGCTGATGGGCACGGTCCGCGTCGCGCAGGTCGAAGAACTCGATCCGCCCCACCGGCAGGTCCGTCTGCGCGAGCGCGAGCGCGGCCGCGGTGCGCTGCCTGGTCTGCCCGGCTGCCTCCTGCAGCAGGGCACAAAGGAGGGTGCCGCCGGCTGGGGCCGGTGTTCGCTTGCGCGGGGGAGCGGAGCGCAGGCGGAGGTGGCGGAGCCGAGCCGGCGCGCAGAGACCGTTCGCACGGTGCCGGCGCTTTGCCGACAGTGGCTCGGGGCCGTGGGCGCCCTCGTCGAACGGTGGGGTGCGGAACCGGTTTCCGGCTGGCGGGCGGTGTCGCTCCAACGGGTGATGACGGATCGGTTCTGCGCGCGGGTGCCAGGGTGTGGCGTCTGTTGGAAGGCTGGGCGTCCGGGCGCTGACTCAATGGGTGTGACATGCGCCACGGTTGTGGTCGTTCCTGCCGGCAGGACCGTGCTCCTCTTGCGCGTTGTCGCTGCTCACGGGTCCCGTCTCGAACGGAAATGCCCATAGGGAACTAACGTTCCGCTTACGTTCATGATCGGTGAGTAATAATTTCTGGGGGCGGCATGAGTCTTACGCCTCCGAAACCGAGAGTGTGGTGCCTGAGGACCTCGATCAACTGGGGCCTTACGCAGGCCGGTTGGTCCGCGTCTGGATATGCGCCGTCTGCTCCACGAGGAGCAGGCGGCGCTTGCATCGCCTGGAGGTTTCATGGGCACTGGCGACGTCAGCACTGACCTGTCGCCCCAGGACGGCGGCCATGCGGCCCCTCCTGATCTGCCCCTCGACTTCGAGGGTTTCTACCTCGGACACCAGGAGTTCTTCCACGACTTCGCGGAGATCCACCTCGGTGGCCGCCGGGTCGCGGAGGAGGTGGTGCACCAGGTGTTCCTCGAGATCCTCGGCGGCTGGGACGCGCTGCTGCAGCAGGGTGATCTCGAGCAGCAGACCCTCGCCGTCCTGCACCGGGGTGTGACGCGGCGTCTGCAGGAGGACGACCGGCCCCCAGCCTTCCTCATCGCCGGCCCGATAGCCAAGAACCTCGAGGCGGTCCGCAACCAGCTGGAGATCAACGGTGCGGCAGGCGGCCTCTACGAGGCGATCCTGGGTCTGCCGACCCGCCAGTTCACCGTCATCGTCCTGCGCCATCTGCTCGGCTATCCGACCAAGAGGATCGCCCGCTACATGGGCCTGGACACCCGCACCGTCGACTACCACGGCCGCAAGGGCAAGGAACGCCTACGCATCCAGCTGGGCCTGCCCGCTCCCGCGGGCAGGCCCGTCAAGAAGGGAGCAGGACAGTGACTGCCATCGATGACCTCCTCGCCGACGCACGGATCACCACCACACTGCGCGACGGCTTCGACGTGGGCGCGGCGCTGCGCCGCCTGGCCGCGGACGCCGCCGGCGCGGCGGCGCGGCCAAACCCGGACATGCTGCGTGCCGCGCAGGCGGGCCAGCGGCTGTCGACGGTGTGCCGGTGGATCCTCAACAAGCCGGATGCGGCCCACCACGTGGACCGTCTCGCGCAGGAACCCGATGCTCCTTTGGATGTCGGTCATCTGGATGTCGACGGCGCGCTGGTCTTCGCGTGCCTGCTCCATCTGACCGGTCATCCCGAGAGCGCCCAGTTCTGGTGGCAGCTCGCCGCGGGCGCCGGGCACCGTGCTGCCGCCTACTGCCTGCACCTGCACCACCTCGCCCTGGGCGAGGCCCGTGAGGCACGGCACTGGCTGCATGAGGTGACCGACGGAGTCCTGGACTCCGAGGCCCCCGACAACGCCTTCCTCGCCTTCCTGGAGAGCGTTGCCACCTACGTCCGCAAGTCCGGCCTGAGTCATGCCAGTTCCCCGACCGGGGGCTTGGAGATGGAGGTCGACCGCCTCGCCACCGCGAAGGCCGGCTCCTGCATCATCGTCCAGCGCCCCGACCGGCGTCTGGCCGACAGGCTCTACGACTTCACCCGTCGCTGATGCCCCGGCGACGCGGCCGGCCGATGGGCGCCGGCATCCGCAACGCTCGCCGCTGGTCGGCCGCCCGCTCGCCGGAAGTCTGTCCGCCGAAAGCTGGTCGGCGGTTGGCCGGCACGGTGCGAGCGGTGCAGAAGTCCGCTGTCCTGCCTTCGCCTACCCGTCGCCGTCCCCGGCCCCGTTCTTCGGCCTGCCGGGGTGAGGCGAGCGGTGCGGGAGGCGGTGGCTGTCTTCCGGTACCCCGGGGCCGTCACCGGTGTGGTCGGCCCCCTTGCGGCAGCAGAGTTCGAATCCCTGCCGGGGGAGGGGCCTTGGGGGCCGGGACGTGCCGCAGTCCTGTGCGTCCCGGGGGCGTTTGGGGTGGCCGGATCTCACGCAATCCGTCACTTCTCGTTGCTCAAAGTGAGACCCAAGGGCAGCGCAGGATGAGATTATCGGGCCGTACTTATGCCGGGCATTTTCGCCTGTCATGGGCGAGGGCTGGGCGCAGGTGCCGAGGGGGAGCCCGCCTCACCCCTGCCGTCGGGCGACGGTCCTGCCCGTTCACTGGAAAATCTGGGGCCGTACATGCACTGGTATCAACAGACGTGGTTCACCGATTTCGCATTACCGGCCGGGATCTGCGCGGGTGTCGCCTGGTTCGGCCTGCTGCGGCAGTTCAGCGGCAAGGGGCGGCTGCTGGGCACACACCGCTCCGCGGCCCTGGCGTTCAGCGTCGTCGCCCTGATGTGCGCGATCGCCATCGGAGCGGGCCTGCTGCTGCCGCACCTGGCGAAGGTTCCTCCGGCAGCGGCAGGCTTCGCGCTCGGCGCCACGGCAGCCCCCCGCCGCAGGCAGGACGGCACGGCCCAGCCGGTCGTCAAGTTCATGACCCTGGGCGTCGCGTGGCTCCTGGAGCGCCTCGAATACCGGATGCGCACCGACGCCCTGAACTGGAGCACCGAATTCCTCGCCGACTTCAGGGAATCACGGCAGCTGCGCCTGTTCATCCATGAACTCCAGCAGTACCTGCTGGCCCGGCAGGACCACGCAGCCGTCATCAAGTCGATCAAGGCCCAGTACGAGGCCGCCGAGAAGGCGATCGACAAGGCACTGGAGGTACAGACGAAGACCGACGACGCGTGCAACGTCCAGACGCCCTGGCTCAAGAGGGAACCGGACGACGACGAGGAATTCGCCTGCCGCAGCACGTTCGCGGAAGCCCGCACCCTGAGCGAGCACTTTGTGAAGCTGGCCTACCTGCACGGGCGCAGGTCCGAACATCCTGCACTCGAAGTCCTGCGGACGGGAGCCCTCAACGCCGGCGCCCACCACCGCGCCCCGGTGCCGCCGCAGAGGCGCCGGCTGTCCTGGCGCCGCAGCCACCGCTGAAAGCGCCGCTTATCCCGTCAAGCGAGCGAACACGCCGCGCCCGGGCAGCAGACGCCTCGTCAGCGACGCGAGGGTAGGCCGGCACCGCGCCTCGGCGACGAGTCCCCGCTGCCCTTCGCCGGCACGCCAGCGGTCTGGGGATGCACCGAGAACGTGATCTCGACCTGGGCTCCCAGCGCCTCGGCTGCTGCCGCCAGCGTGCGCACCGTCAGATTTGCGTCCCCGGACATGATCTGACTCACGCGCCCCGGGCTGACACCCATTGCTTTGGCCAGGTCGGAACGAGATCTGCCAAGGCCCGCCAGAATCCCCGCCAGAGAGGCAGTCGCCTGCCGGGCCAACTGGGCACCGGCTAAGTCTGTGCTGTTCTCACCTCGAGCGAAGAAGCTCATAGAGGACCCCCAAGTCCGTTGGCAGCAACGTACGTTGCCTCAACTAGAATGCCACCTTTAGCTCTAACTAAAAACTCGGTTCTCGCAAAAAGCATGGAACATCATCTGCTCCAACCTGACGCGCACGCACTCTGGCCTGCACATACGCAGCCCAGCCAGGCAGCCGTGCCCTGGCAGCCAAATCACTCTGACGGCGGCTCTTCACAGCCTTTGCGACTGTTGTTTCAGCCACGGCCGCGAACCGGTCAAATCTGTGGGCGGCTGCGGTAACGAGAGCGTCTCACCGCCCCAGCAGCGCTCAGCGTGAACGCGAGTTCCACGCAGATCCCTACGGCAGCCCGGAAGAAGTCGAAGTCCGCGACACGGGGAGGTTCTACGTCGCTCCCGTTACGGATGGCGGGTGGTGGTGCGGCAGGTGGGGCATGCGAGGGGGCTTCGGGGGCCGTAGCGGTGGATGGGGGTGGCGCACAGGGTGCAGGGCCCGATTTCCCAGGGCGGGCATTTCAGATCTGCGGCGATGACGAGGCGTTCACGGGGGGATAGGCGCAGCGCGATGGGCCGGCTGGGCTGGAGCAGGGTGTGGTCGGGTGCCTGGTCGAAGGTGTGGAGTCCTGTGGCGGATGCGGTCTCGCGTAAGGGGCGCGGGCTGCTGGTGTGGGGGCCGTCTTCGCCGTATCGGCAGGAGCCGTCGATTTCTTCTTCGGTGTAGGTGACGTGTTCGTCGTCGCTCTGGTCGGGTCCGGCCGGTGCGTCGGATGCGCCGGTGATCTCGCGCCAGCGCTGCACATCGCGGGCCAGTGCCCACAGGTAGGTGATGCGCCGTGGGTCGTGGGGGCTGCGGGAGCGCACGGCTAGGTGTTCGCCGTCGGCGCTGGTGATGACGAGTTCGTCGAGCGGGGTAGCACGTTCCTGGGGCAGGCACAGGGCGGCCAGGTACCACCCGCAGTGCCATTTGCCGCACGCGTCGCCCGTATCGGGGCAGGCACGCTCGCTGACGGGCGTGCATTTCCATATCTGCAGGTGGCGGACCCCGGCGCGGATGATGAGGGCGAGCGGGGAGATGATGCGTTGCCAGGGGACGTCGTCGACGCGGGTGCAGGGAGCGCTGTCGATCAGCTGGGAGGTCGCGTCGCCGGTCACCCACAGGGGCGCGATGCCGCGGGCGCGGGCTTTGGCGGAGCGCCGGCGGACGGTGTTGGCGGTGATGGGGGAGTACTGAGCTTCCCATCCGACACGTGCGCCGGCTCCGGTCACAAGGACATCGGTGACCACTCGTCCGTCCTCGGACCGTGCTTCGGTCTGTACGTCCAGACCGTGCCGAGCCGCGGTACGGGCGATCCGTTCCTTCATCGCTTTGTGCTTGTCGCTCTCCTGGGGTGTTGCGACGTGGGTGAGCGGCAGGTGGGCTGCCTCCCAGACCAGCTGGCCGTTGCGGCGTTGACGGCGGACGAACATCCAGGGGGTTTTGCCGTCCAGCGCACATTGGCATTCGCCCCCGTTGCGGTCCTCCAAGCACTGCAGCAGGTCGCGGGCGCGCTGGTTGACAGGCTGGGTGATCTCCTCCAGCAGGTGTTCACGATCGGGGTTGGCGAGGTCTTTGCGGTGCAGGTTGATCTCTATGCCGTACCTGGTGTGAAACCCCCATTGGCCATGCATTCCACGGTATTCGGAGAGAGCAGGTTCAGATAGAGCACCGGCCGCCAGCCGTCACGGGGAAGAGCGTCAGCCGGCCTCAGAGGTTGCGGGGTGCCGGGTGAGAAGCGGGTTCTATGCCCAGCCGACATGGCTCGTACGCAATCCGTACGGTCTATGTCTGCCATCTGTACGGTTCACGGGTAGAGTGTTGGCTAGGAGGTGTTGCATGTCCGAGTTGTTCGACGCGGTGGATGCGTTGGTCGCGTCCCGTTCGCCGTTGCCGCCCGCGGCGGAACGCAAGCGGCTGCGTACCGCGCACGGCCTGACGTTGGATGAGGTTGCTGCGGCCCTGCATGTGCGCCGGGCGACGGTGTCCGGGTGGGAGTCGTTGACGAAGCCGACTGAGCCGCGGGGGCCGGAGCGTGAGGCGTATGCGCGGCTGCTGCGGCAGCTCGCGGAGCTCTACCCCGCCCCGCAAGAGTCGGCCACTCCGGCGCCCACCACGGTCGCCGGCACGCTCGCTCCGGCAGCACCCGCGCCCGCCTCGGTGCAGGCGCGCCCCGTGTCCACCGGTCCGGGGCCCGAGGCGGCGGCCGGGACCGTAACTGAGCACCCCCAGCCCCCTGTTCCCCCTGTCACCGCTGCTCCGGTGGCCGCGCCGCGCCCGCCACGTACCGCCGGGCCATCGTCCACGTCGCGTCGTCCGCCCGCACGGAAGGCGGCCCCGGCCGGCAGTCCGGCTGACGTTGCCGACCCGCGGTTCGAGAACGGGCCGCTGGCTGTCGTCGACGTCGACGCGGACGGTCAGGTTCTGGCGTACTGCGCCGGCGGCCTGATTCTGGACGTGCCTGCCAAGTCCCTGCCGTCCCTGGTGGACTGGACGCTGAAGGAAGCGAAGCTCGGCCAGCCGAGGCTGTCCGGCCCCGGAAAGGACGGCGACCCCCTGCTGGTCCTCACCGAGGCCGCCCTGGAGCGCTACGGCCTGCCCGTCACCCTCGGCGACGCAGAGCGTCTCGCGGGACGAATCCCGGAAAGCCACAAGGTCGTCAAGCAACTGGTGCGCGCCGAGTGGCAGCTGACCAAGCGCGGGTTCGGGCCATGGGCACGGATCTACCGCCCCGCGCAGGGCTCCGACCGCCAGTGCGTGCAACTGTGCATTCCGTCCTGGCACGCGCTGGGCACCCGGCACTGGGGCGAGGTGGGGCAGCTGGCGCCGGCCGAACTCGCCCGCGTCCTGGGCGTGTTCGCGTCCCGGGTGATGACGCCGCGCGGATCGACGGCCGTGACCGGCCTGGAGCTGATGACCGCGCTGCACCCGCCGACCAGGGCCTCCGACCCGGACACCGACGGCAAACGCCACTCCGAGCACAACCCCGGAAGCCTGGGCCGGGATCCGGTCGACCCGGCGCCGTGCGAGGTCCCCGACGGACACCCCCTCCTCAAGGACCTGCCCCGCTTCCACGTCCGGGGACCTGCGGAGAAGCTGTTCGAGGAGGCCTACGACTGGGCCCGGCCGATGACCGACGCCGAATGCACCCTGCGCCACCTGGTCGGCATCGACGTCAACATGGCCTTCGCCGCCGGCGCCAACGGCCTGACCGTCGGCCTGGGTGCGCCCACGCACGTCAAGGCGCCGGTGTTCGACGCGAAGCTGCCCGGATCATGGCTGGTGGACCTCTCCCACGTCGACCTGTCGAGGGTGAAGGTCGGCAAGGACAAGTGGGCGGACCTGGACGCGAGTCTGCTGCCCAGCCCGTTCACCCCGAAGGGCGACCGGCCTCAGGGCCCGGCCTGGTACGCGACACCTACCGTCGCCTACGCGGCGGAACTCGGCTATGAGGTGAGCCCGGTGGAGGCCTATGTGCGGTACGAGAACGGCCGTTACCTGGACGGCTGGTACAACCGGCTGCGCGACGCGTACCTCGCCACGATGGCCGACCTCGGCATCGACGCCGACCTAGCTCCGGCCGACTTCCTGGCGGCGATGGACGGCTACAAGGACCGGGATCCGGAGCTGGCGATCGTCGTCTCGGCCATCAAGGCGACGGTGAAGGGCGGCCTGGGCAAACTGCGCGAACGCCCGCGCGGGGAGGGCTGGCGACCGGGCGAGCCGTGGCGGGCCCTGTCGCGTCCGACGTGGCGGCCGGACATCCGCGCTGCGGTCATCTCCCGCACCCGGATCAACCTGCACCGCAAGATCGTCAAGCATGCGGCGTTCACCGGCCAGTACCCGGTCGCGGTCCTGTCCGACTGCGTCGTCTACGCGGCCGGCGGTGAGAGCCCGCTGGACTTCCTGCCCTACCGGGACGGCAAGTCGCTGCCGGGCGGCTTCAAGCTCGGCATCAACCCCGGCCTGGTCAAGCACGAGGGCACCCAGTCCGTCCTGTGGGGCGAAGAAGTCCGCGAGCGGTTCAACGCACCGGAGCTCAACCTCGCCCGGTACATCAAGGACGGCACCGTCACCGACGCCGACAACGGCGAATAGGGGAGTGGACAGGCGATGAGCATGTTCGGCGACGGCCTGGACGCCGCGGTCCGCAAGGCGTTCACCCGCCCGACGCCCAAGACCGCACCCGCGCAGATGCGCTACCTGGTCAAGCAGTACAAGGGCACGAAGGCGGTTGCCCAGATGCTGCGGATCTCCCAGCGCACCGTCGAGCGGTACGTGAAAGACCAGATCAAAAAACCCCGCCCAGACCTTGCCGCACGCCTGGAGCGCGAGGTGAAGGCCCGCTGGCAGCCCCAGATCCGCGCCAGGGCCCGCAAGAAGGCGGCGACCACCGGCGGCATCGTCATCGACACCCGCGCCCGCCTCGGCTACACCGCTCCGATCGGGTCGACGGACCAGGACCGCATCCGGCACCTGACCGTCGCCCTGCCACCGCAGTACGCCGCCCGCCTCTTCGACGCCCAAGAAGCTGGCGCCAGCGATCACGAGCTCCAGGAGATCGCCGCTGAAGCGCTCAGGGAGGTCTACTTCCAGGACGGCGGCCGCCGGGCCGGCAGCCTGGAAGAAGTCCGGTTCACGGACGTCGAGCATCTCGAGTTCGATCTGTAGTCGCCTCCCGAACAGTCTGCGAGCCCGGACCGGTGTGATGAGCGCGCCAGGTGGCCACGGAGTGCTTCAGGTGGGCACTTCGACACTCGGAGTCGGCCCCTGTTGCTCCGGGAGCCGTACGACCCCGCCGCACGAGACTCTCTACTCGCTGGCCGCTGTGTCGGCATGCCCTTCCCCCACAGCAATCCGCTGAACAAGTTCATCGAGCTGACCGGCGATGATCATCCTGCGGCGCTCCAGTAGATTCCTGTAGACGGTCAGAGGCACGGGTTCCCCGCTGGATGCCGCTCGTGTCAGCGCGAAGCGGGCCTCCACTTCCAATGCCAGGTAGGCCCTGCGGCGTGCGTGAGCCGCGCGCTGATGCACCTCCGGCTTCAGGAAGGCGATGGCAGCGCTGAGTCCCGCGCTGGCGAGTGCCAGCACGGCCGCCGGGATACGGGCATCTGCTGAAGAGAGCCCCGTTGCGCCCGAGATCCCGGCCAGTACGGCAGCGGGCAGTCCAAGCGCGGCATGGGTGAACCGCCAGAACTGCCGACGGAAGCGGTTCTTCCGGGCTTGTTCTTCGCACTCGGTCTGAAGGTCGGCGACCTGACCCCCCACGACGTCATCTGCCATGGAGCGAGCCTGCCAGCCGCGACTCTTACCTGGACGGTGTATCCCTGTTCCGATCGCCACTCTGGCCAACTGTGCGCTCAGAGTGGCCCACTGGCGCGCTCCGACGGCAGTCGCATCGGCGGCGGCCTGCGGGTACGGCAGCTGCGCCCGCTCGTCGAGGGGCAGACCGTGGACCCTGGCCACGCTCGCCGACGCGACCGGACTCGCCTTGGAGGACGTCGTCGGGCTGGTCCAGGAGCTCGCTGGCGGATGGGGCCGGGGAGTAGGTCGGTCATTGAGTGCCGCGAGGACGGGGGTGGCTGTGGAACGATCAGGGTGAGTCCGGCGTGTCCTTGGGATGGCCAGCTCTCCGGCCGGGGCGCTGGTCTGGGCCGGGCGATAGGGGGTGGCACCGGTGTCGGAGGCGCAGGACTGTCCTCTCGAGCGGTTGTCTGGGCAAAAGTCCGGCCCGGTCGACCTTGATCGGCGGGAGCGGATTCTGGGTCGCCTGCGCCGGTTCGGCCCCGATGCGTCTCCCAGGCCCGCAATCCCTGGAGCCCCAGCCGCGTGTCGAATCGCCACTGCCTGGCTGGCTGATCAATCTACTGACACGACCTCAGCACCTGTGGCAGGGTGCGGTGATCGGGTCAGCAGACGATAGGGGGTCCCCGTGGAAGCACGGATGTGGAACGGACCGGTCGGCGTCGCGAAGGAGACGTACACGGCCTCGCTGGGCGAGGTGCCGCGCCCGCTGATGATGCCGCTGGTGCGCGGCGAGCTGGACGGCTGATTTGAGTCCGCCCGCTCAAGACCTGCCCGGACGCGCTCGTTGGGATCGCCGAACTCGCGAACATCGCTGCGGCGGCTGGCGCGGACGAGGTCGTCCTCGCTTGAGAGACCCACGACGTCGGCACCGCCTAGGAACTGCCCATCGTCGGCCCGGCGCCGTGCCTGAATAGGGGTGCTCGCCGCCGCGACGGCCACGTCCTGCACCAGTTCCCCTGCAACGAGCAGTTTCTGTCCCGCAGCCCGGAGGGCTGGGTGTCGGTCGCCCCGGATTGGAGGCCGTCCCCCGCAGCCCGGCGGCGAACTGCGCCGATCAATAGCGCCGTTAACTTCTCCTGCACCCGATTGAGCTGGACTACCGCGACCCGTTCGGCGTCACCGTCGTGCCTCACCGAAGCCTTCGCCCGCTGAGCCGGCGCACACGAGAGGACCGAAGCTGTGGCCCGCAGTCTTGACGACGATGCGCCTCGCCGGATCAGTGAAGCCGATGACCACCTGAGTGCCGAACAACGGCAGACCGAAGCCGATGAACACGCCTTTCTGCGCAAGCTTAGACACGACGTGAGGCAGACGGAGCGGGACCTGGTGCGGCGAAGGCGAAGGGTTCGTTTAATGGCCCTGGCCCTGACCGTGGCCGGCGGCGCGATCATGGCGGGCCTGGTGTGGACCGTGTTGACCTGGGGCTCACCCTCCCGACTCCTGCGGGTCGACATCACCTGCGCACTGCTGGCGCTGGTCTCCGGCCTCGCCGCCTGGGTCGCCGCGCCTCCCCGCGGGCAACTAGGCCTGGCCCAGCTGGAGGACGTGCTCGCGACGAACCGCGACGCCCTGCGGTTTCTCAGCGCGCTCATCCACCCGACGCTGAAGGAACGGCGCAGCCTCTACCGCGAGGATGTGGCCGGGGTGATCGAGCAGCATCGGACGGACAGCCGCAAGTACCGGCTCATCCACAACATGCTGCAAAACCTCATCATGATCGGGTCTGCGACCACGACCACCGTCGCTGCCCTGGACACCCGGAACCAGTTCACCTGGCAGAACATCACGATCGTCGCCATCGGTTTCACCGTCACGCTGGCAGCCGCCTTCACCGGCTACTACAAGTACCGCGAGCGCAGCTACTTCCTCCTCCAGACCGCCGATGCCATCGAGGAGGAGGCCAACGCCTTCACCCTTGGCGTCGGCCCTTACAGTGACTTCGATGCCGACCAAGACCAGCAGGCACTCAAGCTGTTCACCCAGCGGGTCGAAGAACACCGCAACGAGCAGCGGCGCCGGCAGCAGCAGTTGGACCAGCCCGCCGACCACACCGCGCCTTCCGGCCAGCCGCCGACGGCCTGACCTTCCGGGTTTCTTTGAGCGCGCGGGGCAGGGGGCTCGCGGTTCCCGCGTTATGCCTTGGCGTACGCGGGGGCTTTAACCCGGCGCATCCTGGGACGGGTGTCACCCGCAGGTCACAGTGGGTAACCGTTTCTGCGCAGGGGTGCATGGACTGAGCCACCTTGGATGGAACGCTCCCCGACGTGAAGGCCACAGGGTTAGCATCCGCAGGTTCTGCACTCGGGGGAAGGTGGACGGATGCTGCGGTTCCGGGCCTGGTTTGAGTTATGGGGTGCGAGGGCCTTCGACTTCTTGAGCGGGGAAGACAAGACCGAGATCTACCGTCGATGCGTGCTGGCCGCGCTCGACGAGCCTGAGACGGAGAAACTGCTCGGCAAGCGCGAGGGAGTGGACCACGCCGCCGTCATGGAACATATGAGGACGGTGCGGTACCACCGCTACGTTACGATCCGTTGCCCATCGCTTCCTCTTGACAGGGCGATCGCAGAACTCGACGAAGCGCAGGACAGGTATGAGAGAGCTGTAGATGCGACGCAGTGGGACTGGCGGGTGGTCTGCTCCCTCATAGCTGGCGGGGCACTAACACTGTTGATCTTTGGTGGCCCACTCGTCCTGCTCGTAGCGGCTTTGATAGCGGCAGCCACGATGGTGACGCTGGTATGGCGAGGCTCAACAGCGTGGTCCAACCTGAAACGGTGCTTGATTGCCGCCGGGCTGGAGGTCGGCTGGCTGATTCAGCGCGTTGAGGTGGGAACATGCGCCGTCCGCTGGGGTGAAGACCTCCAAGAAAACGGCACCGGCCCCGTAGTGGCCGATCTTGTCCGCCACATGCTGGGTGACGACCCCGACTCCCTTTTCATCCCGGACGACTATGAATGGGGCCTGCGCGCGCCTCGAGCACCGGGCTACATCGTTGAGAACGGGGCCCGGCGGCAACTGGAGCGCAAGCTCACCCATCTTGAGGACGGCACCATCGCCGTCTGCGGCCCGCGAGGCGCAGGCAAAACGACACTGCTGGAGCAGTGCGTCAAGAAGGCCGGCTTCGGCGTGATCGTTCAAGCGCCGGCCACCTACGCTCCGCACGACTTCTTGCTGTCGCTGTCAGTGCAGTTGTGCGAGAAATACATGCGCAATCAGGGCTATGAACCCACCGGCTTCGCGCGACTGTCGCCCACACGCAGGCTACTGCGACGGGTACGGCTCCAGGCTAAGCGGCTGAGCCGGTGGAGCTCCTTCGCAGTACCGGCCGCCGCCTTGGTGGTGCTGGGTCTGACCGCCTCGGTGCGCTCCCTGTATGAGCAGTACGCCACGTCCGCATCCGACGTCGTGCACAGGTACACCAACGCGATGCACGACGACGTGACGGCGATCTGGCAGGGCCACACAGTCGTCGCAAGCCTGACCGTCACGATCGGCGGGATCGCCTGGTGGCGGTCACGACACACCGCCTGGCTGCCACGCATGCTGGGACGATTGTGGATGCGCTCCATCAGACGCATCGGGCTGCTCCTGGCCTGGGCATCCGCTGCCACAATCGTGTGGGACGAACAGATCCGCCAGCAGGCCCGGCACCTCCACAACACCCAGCCCGAGGCCTTCTACCAGGCCGTCGGCTACGCAATCGCCCTGCTGCTCCTCTGGGGCTTTTTGCGACTCGCCAGTGATTCCGAAGTCGAGTTTCCCCTCGGAAGATGGCGTATCTCCCTGGAGACGGTTTTCCGCCCCCTCGCCGCCTCTGCCGGGATTTACCTGCTGCTGTTTCTCATCGCCAATCCGCAGATGCGCTCCCTGCTCGCGGACCCAGAGAACCCGCTGCGGCTGGCGGGCGTCATCACCGGCGTCCTCGTGTCGAAAGCAGGGGACTGGCACCCGCAGCCGGAAGAACCAGAGTTGGTTACCCGGTGCCAAAACCACCTCTACCGTCTCCAGACCATCCAGCAGACTGCTCACGGCCTGACCACCGGCGGCAGCGCCCAGATCCTGAGCCTGGGCACTAACCACTCCGCGTCCGTCTCCACAATCCCGCCGAACTACCCCGAACTGGTCGAAGAGTTCCGCGAACTACTCAAATGCATCGCAGTCGAGAGAGCCGGAGCGGGCAAGACCGTCGTGATTGCCATCGACGAAGTGGACCGCTTGGGCGCGGACACCGATGCTCTGGCGTTCCTCCGAGAGATCAAGGCCATCCTGGGTGTTCCCCTGGTCCACTACCTGATCTCGGTTGCCGAAGACGTCGGAGCCGCCTTCGTTCGCAGAGGCCTGCCCCACCGGGACGCCACCGACAGCTCCCTGGACGACATCATCCACGTCCAGCCCAGCACCCTCAGCGACTCACGTGCCATCCTCGCCAGGCGCTCCCAGACACTGAAAGACCCCCACATCCTGCTCGCTCATGCTCTGTCGGGCGGCATCCTGCGCGACCTATTGCGCTACGGACTACAGCTCCGCGAGACACAGGACAAGACCCAGTCCTACGAGCTCACAGACATCTCCCGCCACCTCATCCTGGAAGAACTGGCGGAAACTTTTGCGGGCTTCCGGACCCTGCTGAGCAAACAGCAGTGGACGCACGACACCTACAGCGTCCTCGCGTCGTTCCGCACTCTCAGCAGCTACCTGCGCGACCCCTGCCCGTGCGTAGAAACGGACATGTTACGCACACTGAATCACTTCGCCTTCTATGCCGACGGTCCTCGCCCACATTCCGCGAACGCGGACGACTCATCGCACCGACCACCAGGCGACGCGGATCTCAGCAGAGACGCACGCCAGCTCATAGACGAGGCATCTACGTACGCCTACTTCTCACTCACCCTGCTCGACATATTCAGCGCCGAGGGGCTCGAGCGCCGCACACAACTAGCAGCGGAGCACGGGCAGGACGGCGATCCTGAACGGCTGGCCGACGCACGACAGGAACTCGGGATATCGCCCTACAGTGCGCGGCCCTTGATCGACACCATCCGAAAGGCGTGGTCGCTGCCTCACGGGCCGACCCCTGGTGATCGTGTCCCGGCATCAGCTGTGCGATGTCCCCGCCACGGTCGCCGCCCGAACATTCCGTGAGGTCGAATACCGCGGTTCCAGTTGACGCCTCCTGCGCAGCTGCCCTGTGGCTTCACCGATGAGTCGTGGCCCCACCCAACAACGAGTTCTGGCCCCACTTCCTGATCTTCATGGCCGGAAATAACAACGAGAGTTGGCCCCATCTTCAGGCCGCTCTGCCGCCTCCCCTGCGCGGGTCTGACGTGAGAGTCTTGGCCGTTGACGAAGGGTTGGCGGTATGGCGGAGACGGCAGATCGAGGTGGCCGGACGGTCCTGGAGACGCTGGAGCGGGGCCAGGTCTGCAAAGGGGTGGTGTCGTCCATCGAGAGGTTCGGCGCGTTCGTCGACATCGGGGGCTTCCACGGGCTTGTGAACGTAGCCGAGTTGACCTGGGCTCATCACTTCGAGGCGGTGTCGGACATCGTGGAGGTGGGACAGGAGGTCACCATCGTGGTCCTGGACGT
>NZ_JBEXGX010000046.1:0-52245 GCF_040607495.1 Streptomyces sp. NPDC005281
GGAAGCGTAGAGAACTCCCATTATCCCAGGTCAGCGGGCACCTCTTCTCATTTCCCTGTCCACAGCCCGGCCATTACGCGGTGGATCGAGGCTGAGATCAACCTTGTCCGCTTTGCGTGTAACGAATAGCTTCATGATAGCGAACACGCTTGGACCGAGCATAACGCCTGCCATCACATAATTTTCAATGGCACCGAAAACGACAGCGCTACCCACCGAGGATATGGAGATGACGAAAGCAGCGATCATGCCCATAATGTCAAGCCGGTTACGATTCCGCTCTTTCGTCATTCTGAGTTCATGATCTGCAGTCATACGTTCGTTCCAGAAATTCAAAGCAACCTTGAGGTGCGCGGCAGGAAGATCCTTCCACGCGTTCATTGCTGCTACTACGTCTTCTCCGGAGCCACGCAGCAGGTCGTCTCGTTCGGGCTCAGCCACGGCGTCCCCCACTCGGAACGCCGGCACCCGGGCCGACTCCTCCCCCTCCGTCGTCACGCGGACCTCGAGTTCCAGGAGGCGGAGGGCCAAGGAGGCGGAAGACCTCCAGCACACTCATGCCGGCGTAGCTCATGGCACGCTGTGACGACTCCGATTCGGGGTTTGGCAGCAACGACGACCCGCCCAGCATGACGCTCAGTTCCTCAATGCCCGAAGCTGCTTCCTCACTGTCGAGCTCGGCGCCAGCTTCTCGCAACCGTTCTTCATAACCTGTGGGGTCTAACAGGATCGATCGTTCATAGTCTGACCGTATTTGATCGCTCGGATTTTGAGACGTCAACAACTCCGAAAGAAATTCCCACCGTCTATCACCGCGCCCATCTACGAGGGCGCCGGAGCGGAAATTGATTGGGAGGGTGCAGCAGACGACCCCAACTAGCCCAATCGTCAATGCAATGATGAGCGGATTGGACGTAACTCTCTGAATGTCCCAATCCCACAGGAGAGCGGCTATCAACAGCGATAAGTACAGGACGCTAGCGCCACCAGTGAGAAGCAGGCGCCTTCCCGGTCGAGGTATTGTCTTGACCAATAGCGATAGCTCCATTTGCCTTCGGATCGCCGCCCCCTTGATCAAACCCCGCGACACCCCAGGGATCGTCTGAGATTACCGCTGGTGTGCGCCGCCGCACAGGGCTTCGCCGAATCGAGCGCGGCAAATCGACGGTGGCCTGATCCATTAGCGAACTGGGGTCTGCGGGCGATGATCGACCGATCCCAGCCTGAAGTCACCTACTGGCCCACCTTCCGAGCATCCGAAAACGACCAGGCGGAGCTGCTGCTGTGTGCACAGCAGTACAGCAACGAAATACAGCAACCACTGCGACCACAGCCGACCGCTATGAACCATCACCGGCCGAGTAGCTGGCCCAGCGGACCTCAATGACCCCGCGGCCGAGAGTTCGGGACGAAGAGGTCGTGGCCGCGCCTCGAAGCAGTAGGGGAGGGAGCCCAGGCCAACGCCTGGGCTCCCTCCCCGTGTGGAACGCGGCACCTTCAATCGCCGTCCTCAGACTGAGTGGATTTCGCCCACCGCCAAGAGGTGACCGCGGCTGGTTGCCACGCGGAGCACGTCTCGTAGAGCTCCGGTCAGTTCCTTCGCAAGGAGGCGCACCTCCTCCGGGGCCGCCAGTTCTCCTCCCAGGGTTTCTGCTGCATGCTTCAGCAGTTCGGCCGCTGTCCCGAGCTGCACCGCCTCGATGTTGTCCGCCAGACGGGACATGAAGCCGTCCCGGTCGTCGGTGCTCAGGTAGCAGGGGTTGCCCCCTGGCCCCGTCCACGGGAGAAGCCGTAGTTCGTCGTGTGCCGTCATTCCTGCGGCTACCTCTCGTCGGTCACGTGGTGGGTGGTGAAGACCGCCTCAACGCGATCTCCTGGGAACACCAGAAGCGCCGCTTCCAGGACTCGGCCGGCGATGTCGGCGGCAACGCGTGTGATCGCGAGGACCGCCAGGCCCGGGTTGATCCGGAGGGTGGTCGCCTCATCTGGCGTGGGGAGGCGGGCGGAGACCGTTTCGCGGACCTCGGCCGACAGTGCGCTCAGCACGGCGAAGCTGGCTTCTGTGCGTACGTATGACGGGTCGGTGCCGAGTGGTTCGGTGGGCTCCGGTTCGTCAGGGACGTAGATGCGGGCCAGACTGTGCGGGGACTCTCCCTCGTAGCTGATGCTGAGGAACTCCGTTAGCGGGCTGCCGGTTGGGACGCGCAGCAGGGATGCCAGATGTCCGCGCGCCTCGATCGCGGTGGCCTGGTCCGTGACACGCAGAGCCGTTTCGGCCGCTGTCCACGGGTCCAGCGTTCCCCAGCCCCCGACGTACATGATTTTGCGGGGGCGGTGGCGGACGAAGTTGCCCCGGCCATGGATCTTCTCGATGAGGCCTTCCCCTTGCAGCGCCCCGAGAGCGCTTCGCAGTGTCGCCGTGCTGACCTTGTATCGGTCGGCGAGTCCGGATTCGGATGGGAGGCGTTCGCCAGGCTTGATGCGGCCGGTCGTGATCTGACGCCGGAGGTCGTCGGCGATGTCGTGGTGGCGGGAAGGCACGGTCCGCCTCACCGCCTTCTCGACATGCGTACGGCGACGAGTTGGGTTCGCGGGTGGATGGTCAGCAACTCGCCAGACTCGAAAAGCAGTTGCTTGGCGCCTTGCGGTAGCTGGAAGAGGTCTCTCACCCTGCATGCCCGGCCGCCGACTTGGATGATGTCGCCGCGCTGAACCGTCGTCGACGTGATCTCGACCTGGGATACCAGCGCGCCGCTGGGCGTCCATTCCCTCACCGCTGCACCTCCGCGGGCGCGGTCTGTTCGGGCGCCGAATGGCACGGGCAGGCGCACGCCTCGTACACCACCGGTAGGTCGACCGGCGCTGCGGCGGGGGAGGATTCCGAGCAGGCGTGGTGCGTGCCGAGCCGGCATGCGGTCGAGCGGTAGGGGGTGGACGAGATGGCCGTGACGCCGGGTTGTTGGCGAGCAGGCATCAGTTGCCTCCCGCGAGGAACGACCAGGCCTCCGGCGGCAGATGGGACGCCACGACCATCGAGCGCCGAGGCCGCCCGCACTCCGCCCGGGTCAGCACGTACGGTCGAACGAGCGCGATGTCCTCGCCCACTGATGAGTCCACGCGGTACGGGCGGTCCCGGCGCTGCCCCAGGGCGGCTGTCGACCCGGTGGTGAGTGCCGGGCGGGGGTAGGACGGTGACGGCCCAGTGGGGGTTAACGGGCGGCGGTGCCTGCCCTTGGGGGAGTGTCGCTCTCTGGTGAGCGACACGGCGCGGCGGATACGGTTGAGCACGCTGCTCAGCTCCTATCGCTGATGGCTCGGTCCCCCGACATCGCCCGTCGTGGGGACCGTTTTGCGTACGACCGCCCAGAGGGTGCGGCCGTTCAGGCTGGTGGCTAGGAGTCCGAACCGATCGGCCTCGGCCACCACTTGCAGGACCTCCCGCCATGACTCTGCGGAGAGCGATTCAGGCACCTCCGCTTCGACCGACATGAACCGGTTGTGCTCCTCCAGGCGCGCGGTGAGCCCGAAGGCGGACAGCCGGGCGGCGATGGCCGCCGCGCTTACTCCCGAAGCGGGCACAGGGCAGCCTCCGTCACGAGCGATCACTTTCAGTGAAGCTAGTTAACTAGATTAGAGCTAGTGGACTAGATTTTCCATATGCCTGAGCAGCCGCCCTATCTCCGCATCGCCGACGAACTCCGGCGCCGGATCGCGGAGCACGTGTGGGAGCCGGGCGATCGCCTGCCCTCCCGCGCCCAGATCGGCCAGGAGTGCGGAGTGGGTGAGAACGTGGTCCGCCGGGCGCAGGAGCTGCTGATCTCCCGCGGAGTGCTGGAGGGTCGCGCCGGGTCGGGTACGTACGTCGCCGAGCCTCGACGGCGAGTGCGGGTCGTGCGATCGTCGGTGCGGGAGCATCCCAGCGAGTCGCCCTTCCGGACGGACATGAGGGCCGTGGGCAAGCAGGGCGACTGGGAGAGCCGGACGGATGCCAAGGTGCTGGCGCCCGCCGACATTGCCGCGCGGCTCGGGATCGCCGAGGGCGAGCTGTGCGTCCGGACGGCGTACGAGTTCCTGGCGGACGGCAAGCCCGTACAGCTGTCGACGAGCTGGGAGCCTTACGACCTCACCGCCGGCACTCTCGTCGTCCTCCCCGAGGGAGGGCCGCACGCCGGGGCCGGAGTCGTGAACCGGATGGCCGAGATCGGCGTCACCGTCAGCCACGCCGTCGAGCAGCCCGAGCCGAGAACGGCCACCGCAGAGGAAGCCTCACTCCTGGGTATCCAGAAGGCGGCGCTGGTCACGCACATCCGGCGGACGTACTACAGCGACCTGGGGCGGCCGGTCGAGACGGCGGACATCGTGGTGCCGGCCGCGCTGTGCGAGATCGTCTACGAAGTCCCGGTCAATCGCTGATCGGTCACCCCCAGAACGGAACGCTCCGCGGCGGGCATCATGACGTGCGTGGGAATCGATGTAAAACTGCACTCCGCTCGACCGGCCCGTACCCGGAAGAAGTCGCGTGCGACGTTCCTTCGACGGTGCTCTGGCCATGGCGAGGCGTTGGCCGATGCGCTGGGGTCGCTGCACTATCTCGGCATCCCCGGTCGGCTTACCGCCGTCGACCTGTACGGGGACACGGTGATGAATGAGCAAGAGGCCGCAGCAGCCCTTGTCGAGTGCCCGGCTTGAAGGAGAAGTGCGCGGACGAGCAGCAGCGCGCAGCGCTGGATGATCTCGCGGCCGTACTGAGTCAGTGCGCGGCCACCCCGGGCAGCTACGTGTGGTTCGCGGGCGACTGAGGTGCAGACGCCAGCATTCATGGTCGCGCCCGCCGCGTGCCCCTTGAGCAGACGTCATCGGTGGCCAATCCGCCCACGCACGCGCTCCGGGTTGGCCAGCCGTCACACCGGTGCGAGGCGAGCTGATCTCTCGAATAGGGGCGCGATATGAGCGGTGAGGCCCTGTCCTGTCCCGAGTGCGACCAGCCCCTGAGATCGGGGGGCCTCGTGCTGTCCGGCCGGGACGGCGACGGTCAGAGGGCTTGCCGGTCTCTGTGGCGGTGTGCCGAGCGGCACACGTGGTGGCGGTGGGCCGACCGGCCGGAGGGACCGTTGGAGGTCTGCCCAGTTCCGGAGCTGTTTCGATGACATCCAGCGCTGACATCAACGAGCCCGGACAGCGGCATACGACAGCACCCCTGAGCAACCGTCGGACCAGCCGTCGACGGCCCCAGAGGCAGGTGTAGATCGAACTCCCAATGCGGTGCTCCCCGAAGCCAGCGCCATGGGTACATGACGCTGCAAGTGGGCGGCTTCACGACGCCCCTTCGAGCTCTGCTCGTATCGTGCACGCATGCGCAATGAGCGGCACGACGAGCCACTGTCCAAAGCGGAGCTGGAGTTGTTCCTCCAGTATCTGCACCGGTTCGCCAACCACGATCTCGATCTCTTCGCCCTTATGCAGGTGGGCGATTCTGAGGACCCCGTCTATGTGAGCTTCTCCAGGACGCCCGAGGTGGGAGTCGACCCCGAGGCCTACCGGCGGCCGTAGCGAACCACGGGCCGCGTCGAATGCGTGTCGAGGGTCAGTCGACGGAGCGTCGGGGCGCGGGAGCGTCGCAGGTCAGAGGGAGTGCCTCATGTGACGCGCCAAGCGCCTTCTAAGCGCTTGGCCGCAGGTTCGAGTCCTGCCGGGG
The DNA here is from genome assembly GCF_040607495.1 of Streptomyces sp. NPDC005281. Lineage (NCBI taxonomy): Bacteria > Bacillati > Actinomycetota > Actinomycetes > Kitasatosporales > Streptomycetaceae > Streptomyces > Streptomyces sp. NPDC005281. The sequence goes on from NZ_JBEXGX010000046.1 coordinate 5,696, forward strand.
GCGCCAGTCTCCGCCCTCCCGTCCGGGAGGGCTTTTTGCTGGTCGGAGTACGTTTCACTCGATGCAGCGAAGCCCCGAACATTTCCCCGATGATCAAGGGAAGGGTCCGGGGCTGTCCGGTCGGCACCGGGTTTTCGCGGGTGGCCCTGTCGAAGGCGTTCCGCAGGGCGGCCAAGTTCTCGGCGAGGAGGGGTAGCTGGGGGCCGAGGGCTCGGGGGGAGTCCTGGTGGCTTCGGGGCGTGGTTTCAGGCCAGGTGGTTGTCTGTTGATCGCGGCGGCTGCGTGGGTGGTTCGTCGGCCCGGGGTGATCGCTGGGTCTCAGCCCGTCGTCGCCGTTTCTCTGGAGGAGGTTCGGCGAGGGGCCGCTCCGTCCAGATGGACCACCACGCCGGTGTAGAAGCGGTGCACCGCGTCGTCGACGCTTCGGATGAAGCCCGACTCCGCGTTCCCGCGGGTGCTTCCCGCTCCCTTGAGGAGGGACAGGCGGAAGCCGACGATCTGGGAGGCGGGGTCCTTGGGCAGCATGTCGGCCGGCTCGGGGCGGAGGCGTTCGAGTGTTCCCCGGGGGCCGGCGACCTCCCCTTCGACGAGGGTTTCGACGTGGAGATCCGCCGGGGCCTCGGCCAGGCACCGGATCAGCCGCTTCGCCCATGACAGGGGGTAGCCCTGCTCGGGCGCCGGGATCTCGATCGAGGTGCGGAGCTTGCCGGTCCGCAGGTCCGCGCTGATCGCCAGGACGCCGGGCGTCCCCTCGATGCGCAGCTCCGACCGAAGTCTTCCGTCGAGACACAGCTGTTCCGCGAGGCGGCCGCGGAGCGCCTTCGGATCGGCTCCGCGCCTGGTGCGCTGGACGGGCAGCACCTTCTGCCCCAGCTCGCCGCCCAGTCGTAGGCAGACCTGGCGGACGAGGCGCTCCCAGCTCTCGACGACCTCCAGCGCGCGCGGGTCCCCCTGGCACAGGGTTTCGTCGTCGATTCCGTTGCGTACCGGTACCCAGGCCGGTCCCATGTTCTGGAAGCCGTGGCAGCCGGAGTTCTCGTGCCGCAAGTAGTGCAGCAGTTCCTGGAGGAGCCAGGCGTGCGCCGCGTTGCCGACGCCCTCGTGCCTGATCAACAGCTGCGCCTGGTGGGCGACTTCCGCCCACGACAGGTGCCACAGGGTCACCTTGTGCTTGCGTCTCTTGTCGATCTTGACCTCGACGAGCGGGCTGCCCTCCAGCGCCACGTCGTTCGACAGTGTGATCACGGCTTCGTAGCCACGGCGCGCGGCGATGTCCATGTACGCCTGCACCTGTTCGGCCCTGAGCGCGCTGCCGTTGGTCTTCGTCTCGACGAGTGCTGTCCACAGCTTGCCGGCCCGTTCGACGCGGATCACCCCGTCGGGGCGACGCGGGGTGTCGCCGTGCGGCAGGGTGACCTCGGTGAAGGTCTCCATGCGGCCCGCCGGTGCTCCGAACGCGGCGGTGAGTCTCCTGCCGAACTCGGGAACCTGGGCCATCACGGACAGCAGTACCGAGGTGGCGCGCGTTTCGCGCTCCCGGTCGCTCTTGAGCGCCGATGCCGGGAAGAGCCGAGCGTCCCTCCACGACTCGTTCTCCGCCAGCGTCTTCCTGGCCGCCTTGGGCAGGGTGACCCGCTTCTTGGCCGTACGAGGCCTCCCGGACGGCTTGCCCGGCAGGGTCTCGTCCTCGGGCCGGCGAGGGGAGGGGACCGCCGCCAGATCCCCCGGCGGCTCGGGTTCCTCGGCCGGCGCAGTGCCCGTAGTGCCCGTCGGGCCGACACCGGAGGCCTCGTCGTCCAGTGCCTCCTCGGCCGCCGGGTCGTCGTCGATGTCGACCCCGAAGTCCGTGGCCAGACCTGCGAGACCCGCGTCGTAACCCTGGCCGACGGCGCGGAACTTCCACTCATCCGCACGCCTGTACAGCTCGCCGAAGATGATCGCGCTCACCGAATCGGCGTCGTCGATGGCGAAGCGGAGGAGCTCCTCGCCGCCACCGTCCGCCAACGCCAGCCTCACGCAATCCAGTTCGCCGAAGCGGGCGCCCTCGTAACGGCTGGCGGCCAGGACGATGCGATCGATGTCGGGGGACACCGCGGTCAGGTCGAAGCTGATCCGGTCCTCGTTGCCGTCCGCCGTCGGCGTCTTGCCCAGGAGCTGCACGCTCCCGTCAGCGGCCACCGGGTTGTTGTAGAAGCAGAAGTCGGCGTCGCTGCGGACCTTGCCGTTCGCATCCAGAAGGAGGACGGACACATCGGCGTCCCCTTCGCCGGTCGGGCTTCCCCAGCCCAGACTGACGATCACCGAATCGATGCTCTCGCTCAACGTCGCGAGAGAGACATTCGACCCTTTGACCATTTCCCGCATGAAGCCCCCCAGAACGATGCGACTCGGCTGCTCCGACGCCTCCGCCCGGCTGCCTGACGCCCCGCGTCGTGCGGTGATCGGTGCGCGGGGTGACTGTAGTGCGCACCGAGTGAATCTGTGGGAGTCGCGCAGAATCTGTGCGGGATGCGTGGAAGAGTCCTTAAACTGTTCGGCCTGGTCGGTCCGGCCGTGGCGAAAACCGCCTGCCTGGGTAACGGCCACCTGGCTGCGGCCAAGGCTCCCGACTGCCGCGCGCAAGGCTCCCGGCCGTGCCCAAGGCCCCCGGACGAGTCCGGGGGCCTGAAGCGAACAGCTCGCGATCGGCCGTGCTCGCGCTACAAACTGGCTGTGCTCGCGTGGCAGGCAGGCAGGCAGGCCGCGCCTGCGCGACGGATCGGCCGCTTTGCCACTGATCAGCCGCGTCCGTGCCACGGATCAGCTCTGCTCGCGCGACAGAGCACCTGCTTGCGCGACAGGGCAGCCTGCTCGCGCAGCAGTGCGGTCCGGCGGTGCCCTATGACGCCTCCGGTCACCTCAGCGTGTGTGACGTCCTGCCCGATGCCGCGTCGATCTCGTCGTGGGCCTTGGTGAGCAGTTGCATGGCTAGTTCGTTGAGCGCCCTCGCGCCCGCGACCTCCTCGCCGACCCTGGGCTGGTTCGAGTCGGAGGGGTGGCGGCTGGCGTATCCGTGGGCGCGTACCTCGCTTCCGTCGGGGAGGCGCAGCAGGGCGGCCGCGCGGGTGCGGTGGTCGTCCTCCTGGAACTCCATCTCGACGTGCCAGCCGACCGTGGTCCGTGCCTGCATCGCTGTCATCTGTGTCATCGCGATCACCTCCGAAGCCGCTGCCCCCACCGGTGAAGACCTGCGGAGACCGGTTGAGCCCCTAGAAGAAGTGTCCTCCTCAGGCAGGCCGGGCACGAGGCGAGGGAGCGGGGCCGGGGGTGCAAGGGTCACTCCTCGTGGTGAGCCGACGCCGGCGGGTGGCGCCGACGGTGACAGCCGGTGTCGGGTCGGTCGACGGCGCACGTGCGTACGTCGCGCGGTGGTGGGTCAGGACGGGGAGTCGGCGTCCTGCATGGAGGCCGCGAACGCCTCGGGGCCCTGCTCCACCGCCGCCGGGGCCATCCACATGACCTGCCAGCCGTGGCCGTCGAGGTCGAAGAAGCTGCGTGAGTACATGAACCCGTAGTCCTCGGCCTCGTCCGCCTCGGAGGCTCCCGCCGCGAGTGCGGCGGCGCTGACGGTATCGACCTCGTCGCGCGAGGACACGCTGAAGCAGTACAGCGCCAGCGCGTGCGTGGTGGGGTCGGCCATCGGCAGTTTCGAGAACTGCGCGAACTTCTCGCGGGTGAGCAGCATGACGAAGGCGTCCTCGCCGACCGGCATGCAGGCGGCGGTCTCGTCGGTGAACTTCGGGTTGAAGCCGAATCCGAGAGCGGCGAAGAACGCCTTGCTGCGCTCGAGGTCCGCGACGGGGAGGTTCACGAACAGCATGCGTCCGGCGTGTGCGGGAGTGGTCATGGCGGGTCTCCGGTCGGTAAGTGGCTCGATGGCGTACGTCCTGGTAGACCGGACCGACCGGCGGAACTCATCGGTCGATCCCGACTGAGGGCAGCCACGCTCGAATCAGTGAGCCGTCGGGGCCGGCATGGTGAAGAAGCGCGCACCAGCCCCTTTCGAGTTCTGGGACCAGTTCCGCGCTACGGCTCACGACGTCCAGCAGCCGCATCGAACAGCACCCACGACCCAACAGCCCACAGCGAGCCAGTGAGTTACCACCTTCTCTTCTGGTTCAAGTGCCCGCGCGCGAGCGGGCTGGCCCATGGGCTTGGCCCCTCTGTGCCTTCGGCGCCGAGGCCAAGCCCTGGGCCGCAGCGAATGCGCGCCCGCGTCGAGAACGGTGAACCCGCTGATGGGCCGGTCGGCTCCGAACCGACCTCTCAATGTCGTCGACCGCAGGCCGGCGGGCGCCGGTGGCAAGTCGTCTCACCTGGGCGTATACGATCCCCGGCCATGAAGCGTTCGATGATCGCGCTGGTCAGCGCAGGAGCAATCACACTCGCCTCGGGCGGCTATGCCGTCGGGGCGATGCGACACGACGGCGCGTCCGAGCGGTCAGCGACGTGCGAGCAGGCCAACCAGGACTTCGAGAAGAGGGCTGGCCAGTTCCGGAAGCACAAGCAACGGGAGTCCCGTGATGCCGAGTACTCCGACTCCGTTTCCGCAAGTTGGGCGATGGAGTCGACCAAGTTGAAGATCCTCAGCCTGATCGTGGTGCAGAATCCGACCTGTTTCGGTGCCGGGACGCGTGCGACAGCGGCGTATCTTCAGCAACACCGAACTGAGGGCGAGCAGGACGCTGCCGCGTGTGAACTTGCCGCCGTCCCCTCCGAGTACTGCACGATCGCGGTCGGCTGAAGGCGACGTGCCCCTACCGTGCCCGTTCAGTCGGGAAACAGCGGGGAGTCACGGGCGCCGGCGGACGCCCGGCACCAGAACGGACCCCGACCGATGTACCTGGGCAGGGTCCGTTTCTGCCGGCGGTGGGTGTGGGTTTTGAACCCACGGCTACTTGCGCCGCGACAGGTTCGAGACCGTGTGCGGCTTGACTCGCCCATTGAGACTCCACCGACCGCATCGTCGCGCGCAGACCGCATGTTGTTCCGGCTGGCCAGAAGCCTAAGATCAGGCCATCAGTACGAAGGGGCGGGCGTTGAACAGCCGATCGTGGAAGTGGGCGCTGATTTCGGTCCCGGTAGTGCTGTCGGTCTCCGCGTGCGTGGGATGGGGCGGCTATCCGCCGGCGAAGAACGTCCACGAGTCTCAGCTCATAGGCACCTGGCACGCCCGGAAGTGCGGCACCACGGTGACCTTGAATCGGGACGGATCGGCGTCCGCCACCGGCATCCCTACCGAGATGGACCCCATCCACGGCACGGTCACGCAGGAGGTCAGCGGGGATGGCACCTGGAAGATCGGTGAGTTCAGCGGTGAGCAGCAACTCGATGTGCTCATGGGCTATGAACTCATCACGTTCGACCTTTACCGGGACAAGGGGCGTTTGCTGGTGGCTCTGACCGTAGGGGACCCCGACAGTATGAACTGGTGCATCCTGAGCAGACACTCGAAAACGGCAGTCAATGCCCCAACCGCTGTACAGCAGTGAAGTACAGCAACCAGCCCAACCGTAGCTGACCGTCACCTGCCTCAGCCCCCGGCTGCCCAGCCGAGGAGACCTCAACGACCGCCCCGCCCATGGTTCGGGACGAGGAGGTCGTGCCAGATCGTGCGGGGACTCACGGGGGTTGGGGGACTAGCCACACGTGTGCTCAGGTCTTCGATGCTGCTCAGCCGCAGGTCAGTACGGCAACCGCCGCTAGAGAAACTAGGCTTCCCGGCCCGATCGGCGGTTCGGTTCGAAGCAGGCGCCCCATGGCGGGACGGTCAGTGGCGCAATCTTCTACGCGCCCACAGGAACCCGATCACACCGCCCACGATCATCAGGTATGCCGTCAGGGGCCCATCGTTGAGGGCAAGGCCGGGCGAGGCGATGATGCCTACGATCAACAGCCATCCGCATCCGGCCACGGCCATGTCCGCCGAATCAGGGCGGCGCCGCTCGTTCTCCACCCGTTCTCCATTCATCGGCTGGGTCTGTTCGGTACGGCTCGTCAATAGCTGACGTGCGCTACCCACTTCAACCGATGCCGATCGATTCAGGTCAGTTGCAACGACCGCAAGTTGTCTCTACTTGGACAGCCCTTAGCTACGGGCAGTGGACGGTGGCCGTCTGGGAGAAGACGTTGTGGTCTCCCCAGTATCCGTTGGCTCGCCGATGACCTCGACGCCGGGCCGGCTCGCCGCGTACGCCGTCCCCTCCGGGGGCACACGCCATCCCGGAGAGTCGAGCCCTCGCTCTCCTCTGTCTCCCAGCCCGGATAGAGCCGCCGCATCATGCAGGCCGTGCGTTCGAGGTCCGCTGTGCCCACTTCTCGCAGCAGCCCCGGCACGCCGCCGTCGGCGTACACCAGAAAGCCCGTCTTGGCTCCCGAAGCCCCTCCCCAGGGTGTTGCCCTCGCTGGCGGGCGCACCGTAGCCGTCACCACTGACAACGCGAGGTGACGAAGCCCGGGGGCCCGGTCGGGCCGTCTCTGGGCCGTCCAAGGGTGGCCGAGGCCGACCGGCGGCGACCGGCAGTGACAGACGATCTACCGACGTCAGCGGTGGAACCCCAGGTCACAGCCCCCCGGTCAAACGGGTTTCCCCCGAGGGGTAGCCGTCAGGCAAGATGGGGTGTATCTGCCCACTGCCGATTTCAAGCGTCCGGACGGTTTCTCTTGGCTGAGTTCATTTACACCATGCGCAAGACGCGCAAGGCGCACGGCGACAAGGTGATCCTCGACGACGTCACCCTGAGCTTCCTCCCGGGTGCGAAGATCGGTGTGGTCGGTCCGAACGGTGCCGGTAAGTCCACCGTTCTCAAGATCATGGCGGGCCTCGAGCAGCCCTCCAACGGTGACGCGTTCCTGTCGCCCGGCTTCAGCGTCGGCATCCTCATGCAGGAGCCGAAGCTGGACGAGTCCAAGACGGTGCTGGAGAACGTCCAGGACGGTGCCGCCGAGCTGATGGGCAAGCTCAACCGCTTCAACGAGGTCGCCGAGCTGATGGCGACCGACTACTCGGACGCGCTCATGGAGGAGATGGGGAAGCTCCAGGACGACCTGGACCACTCCAACGCCTGGGACCTCGACGCGCAGCTCGAGCAGGCCATGGACGCGCTGGGCTGCCCGCCCGGCGACTGGCCGGTCACCAACCTCTCCGGTGGCGAGAAGCGCCGTGTCGCGCTCTGCAAGCTGCTGATCGAGGCTCCGGACCTGCTCCTCCTCGACGAGCCCACCAACCATCTCGACGCCGAGTCGGTGAACTGGCTGGAGCAGCACCTCACGAAGTACGCGGGAGCCGTCGTCGCCGTCACTCACGACCGGTACTTCCTGAACAACGTCGCCGAGTGGATCCTCGAGCTGGACCGCGGCCGCGCCATTCCCTACGAGGGCAACTACTCCACGTACCTCGACAAGAAGTCCACCCGCCTCAAGGTCGAGGGCCGCAAGGACGAGAAGCGCCAGAAGCGCCTCAAGGAAGAGCTGGAGTGGGTCCGGTCCAACGCCAAGGGCCGTCAGACCAAGTCCAAGGCCCGCCTCGCCCGTTACGAGGAGATGGCGGCCGAGGCCGACAAGATGCGGAAGCTGGACTTCGAGGAGATCCAGATCCCGCCGGGCCCGCGGCTGGGCTCCATCGTCGTCGAGGTCAAGAACCTCTCCAAGGCGTTCGGCGACAAGGTCCTCATCGACGACCTGTCCTTCACCCTGCCGCGCAACGGCATCGTGGGCGTCATCGGCCCGAACGGCGCGGGCAAGACCACGCTGTTCAAGATGATCCAGGGCCTGGAGACGCCGGACTCCGGCGCGATCAAGGTCGGCGACACGGTCAAGATCAGTTACGTCGACCAGAGCCGCGCCAACATCGATCCCAAGAAGACGCTGTGGGCCGTCGTCTCCGACGAGCTCGACTACATCAACGTCGGTCAGGTCGAGATGCCGTCGCGGGCCTACGTGTCCGCCTTCGGCTTCAAGGGCCCGGACCAGCAGAAGCCCGCGGGTGTCCTCTCCGGTGGTGAGCGCAACCGGCTGAACCTGGCGCTGACCCTCAAGGAGGGCGGCAACCTGCTGCTCCTCGACGAGCCCACCAACGACCTCGACGTGGAGACGCTGTCCTCGCTCGAGAACGCGCTGCTGGAGTTCCCCGGCGCGGCCGTGGTCATCTCCCACGACCGCTGGTTCCTGGACCGGGTCGCGACGCACATCCTCGCGTACGAGGGTGAGTCGAACTGGTACTGGTTCGAGGGCAACTTCGAGTCGTACGAGAAGAACAAGATCGAGCGTCTCGGCGCGGACGCCGCGCGCCCGCACCGCGCCACCTACAAGAAGCTGACCCGGGGCTGATCGATCTTGCGGCACATCTACCACTGCCCGCTGCGCTGGGCGGACATGGACGCGTACGGCCACGTCAACAACGTGGTGTTCCTCCGGTATCTGGAGGAAGCCCGTATCGACTTCCTGTTCCGCCCGGAGAAGGACTTCAAGCAGGGGTCCGTGGTGGCGCGCCACGAGATCGACTACAAGCGTCAGCTCGTCCACCGGCACGCGCCGGTTGACATCGAGCTCTGGGTGACGCAGATCCGGGCGGCGTCCTTCACGATCACCTACGAGGTCAAGGACCCCGACCAGGTCTACGTCACGGCGTCGACGGTGATCGTGCCGTTCGACTTCGAGCGGCAGCGCCCGCGCCGGATCACGGCCGAGGAACGCGACTTCCTGGAGTCGTACCGCGACGACGAGGACGAGGCCGTCGCGGCATGACCGTCCTGCACCTCGCCGACGCGGGGGAGGCGGCCGATCTGGCCGCCTTCCTCTCCCGGCTCATCCACTACGACCGCGCGGCGGCCGTGCGCCTCAAGGCACACGGCACCACGCTCGCGGTCTTCGGCCGGCCGCCGTCGTTCGAGGTCCTAGCGATCCGTACGGCGCGGCTCGCCAAGCCGTACGAGAACGGGCTCGACGTCACTCTCGACGTGACCGTCTCCGCCGGTGAACTCCTCGAGTCCGTCGAGGAGTCGGCGGCGACCCTCGCCGTCCCGGCGGCCGTCACCGGGCCCCCGTGGGCCGGTGTCCTGCCGCCCCAGGGCGGCTGGCGGCCGGAGCCGGGGCTGCCGGGCCCGGAAGTCGTTCGGGCGAAGGTCGCCGCGGCGGTGGCCGAATTCCGGTCGCGCACCGAGGAGTTGACGCCCGAGCTGCGGACCCGTGCCGAACTCGACCGGGTCGGGCGGGAGATATGGTCCCGGCCGATCGGCGACACCGGACTTCCCGTCCGGGCCGCGCATGCCGCGCAGTCCCTGGGCTTCCTGCGGCCCGTGCCGCCCGCGGCCCTCTCCGTCAAGGGGCAGGTTTCCTCGGGCGGGCGTCCCGAAGGCCACGGTTCCTCCGGCGAGCGCCCTTCGGGCCAAGCCGCCCCGGGTGACAGCCCGTTGGCGCTGTACTCGTCGGGCGCCTGGCTGCGGCTGCGGACGCCGTTCGGCTCGGTCGCCGTCCGCCGGGCGGGACTCGGCGCGCTGGGCGTCAGCGTCCACTGACCCCCGCGCGCCGCACCTCGGTGACCGGCGGCGCGTGGTGCCGGTCACCGGAAGCGGCGGTCAGCCCGCCGTGTTCACCATCGAGGCGGCCGCGTACGTCAGGTAGTTCCACAGCGTGTGCTCGTGCTCCTCGGAGAGGCCGAGTTCGTCGACGGCCACCCGCATGTGCTTCAGCCAGGCGTCGTGCGCGGCCTGGTCGACCTTGAAGGGCGCGTGCCGCATCCGCAGCCGGGGGTGGCCGCGGTTCTCGCTGTACGTCGTCGGGCCGCCCCAGTACTGGATCAGGAACAGCGTGAGGCGTTCCTCGGCCGGGCCCAGGTCCTCCTCGGGATACATGGGCTTCAGCAGCGGGTCCTCGGCGACACCCTCGTAGAAACGGTGCACGAGGCGCCGGAAGGTCTCCTCGCCGCCGACCTGCTCGTAGAAGGTCTGCTCCTGAAGCGTGCCGCGCCGAATCTCTTTCACGCCCCCATGTTCTCAGACGGCGCGGCCGAGGACTCAAGGCTTAGGTCCACCCACGCGAGGACCGGGCGAGGATCACGCCAGGTCCGGGCCAGGTCCGGGTCAGGCCCGCGCGGGGGCGGACGCGGGGGCTGCGGACCGGCCGGTCCGGCGCTCGCCCCGGGGCCCGTTCGGCAGCACAGTGGAGGTATGGGCGCGCACGCTCTCGAAACCGGCCCCGGCCCCGCCGATCCGGCCGATCTGGCGAGGGCGTCCCTGGTGCGCGAGATCGACCGGAGCGGGGCCTGGGAGGGCGATCCGGTCTGGCGGGAGGCCTTCACGGCCGTTCCGCGTCATCTCTTCGTGCCGTACTACTACATCGGTGCCGACGGCGGCTACGAGCGTCTGTGGGGCGAGGACCCGGACCCGCGGATCCGGGACCGCTGGCTGCGCGGCGCGTACGCGGACTCCCCGCTGGCGACCCGGGTGCGGGACGGGACACTGGTCTCCTCCAGCAGCCAGCCTTCGCTGATGGCGACGATGCTGGCGGAGCTGGAGGTACGGGACGGGGACGCCGTCCTGGAGATCGGCGCGGGGACCGGCTACAACGCGGCCCTGCTCGCGTACCGCCTCGGCGACGACCTGGTGACCACGGTCGACCTCGATGTGGAGATCACCGAGGCCGCGCGCCGGCATCTGGCCGTCGCCGGCTACCGGCCGACCGTCGTCACCGGCGACGGCGCCCGGGGCGTCCCCGGACGCGCTCCCTTCGACCGGATCGTCGCCACCTGCACGCTGGCGACGATCCCGCGCCCCTGGCTGTCCCAGTGCGGGCCGGGCGCCCGCATTCTCGCGCCGCTGGCCACCGGCCTGATCGCGCTGGACGCCGAGGGCCCGGATCGGGCCGAGGGACGCTTCCTGCACACGTCCGCCTTCTTCGTGCCGCTGCGCGGCGCCACCCGGTCCGTGCCGGAGTCGCAGCGGCGGGAGCAGCCGGAGCCGGCGGGGCTCGTAGGGGTGCCGCGCCGGGCCCGCGGCCATGATCTGTTCCGGTTCCTGCTGGCCCTGACCGCGGGCGGCCTGGACCCGTACGACGCCTACGCGCTGTGGGAGCGCGAGGGGCAGCCGCAGCGGGAGCGGTACGGGATCACGGTCCGCGGTGAACGTGCCTGGTCCTGGCTGGACGACCCCGAGGGGCCGTACACCTGGCCACTGCCGTGAGAGGGGCCGTGCGCCTGGCCCCCGGGACGCCCAGGAATCCCTGGACGTCCGGGAGAGTGCTCAGCCCCGTCGGATCGTGATCGTCGTCCACGCGCCCACGTGCACCCGGTCGCCGTCCTGGAGCGGCACCGGCACGAACGGCTGGATGGGCTCCTCGCCGCCGTTGACCGTGGTCCCGTTCGTCGAGTTCTGGTCGACGACCGCCCAGGTGCTGTCCGGCTGCTGGACCAGGACCGCGTGCTGGTGCGAGACGCCCGGGTCCTCCGGCGGCACCGACAGGTCGATGTCCGGGGATTCGCCGGTGGAGTGCCGGCGACGGCCGATGGTGATCTGGTTGCCCAGGAGCGGGCGCTGGAGCTCCGGCGAGTACGCGGGCAGGTTCAGACCCGCGGCCTCGGGCCCGGAGCGCTGCATCATCGCCATGAAGTACTCGCGGTCCGGTGCGATGGTCGCGCTCCAGGACAGCGACTGCTGCTGCTGTTGTTGCTGCGGCTGCGGCTGCTGCTGGTAACCGGGGCCGGGCGGGGCCTGGGTGGCGCCGGGCTGCGGGTAGCCGTAGTCGCCGCCCTGGCCCGGGCCGCCCTGACCGCCGGGCGAACCGGACGACGGCGGGGGGATCACCCAGTCGTCGTCACCGCTGCCGAAGGCCGGACCGCCGTGCTGCGGACCGCCGTGCTGCGGGCCACCGTGCTGCGGACCGCCGTGTTGCGGGCCGCCCTGCGTGAAGGGCGGCGGAGAGGGCTGCTGGGTGTATGCCTGCTGCGGGGCGCCGTGACCGCCGGAGACGGGCGGCGCGGCCTGCCGCGAAGGATCGCCGCCGAAGCCCTGGGGGCCGCCGTACGGCTGTGCCCCCGGGCCCGGCGGGATCGGTTCGGCGGGCCGGTTCATCTGCGAGGGCCGCGAGCTCTGGTACTCGAACGGGTCGTGACCGGGGCCACCGGCACCCGGCCCGCCCTGCTGTCCCGGCCCGGGCTGCGGGTACCGGGGCGCGGGATTCTGGCCACCATGACCGCCGGGAGGACCGTACGGCGACTGCCCGCCGGGAACACCGGGAACACCGGGAATGCCGGAACCGCCCGGACCGGGCGGACCACTCGGTGCACCGGCCGACGGACGCGGTGCCGCCGGCGTGTACGACGTCGCGGTGTTGGTCAGGAAGTTCCACCGGCACTCCTCGCAGAACGGCGCGGCGCCCTCACGGGGCGTACGGCACTGCGGGCAGAGCTCGGCGTTGGGGTCCGGGACGCCGGACCGGCCGCCGGGGCCGGGCGGCGGCGAACCGGGCGCCGGGTAGCCGTAGCCGGCGCCGGGCGGCGGCGGTGGGGGGAGCGGGGGTACACCGGCCATGCGGTGACCGCAGACCTCGCACCAATCGTCGGAACCCGACTGGTGTCCGTTCGGGCATGTCGGCATGTCGGTCCTTCCCCCTTCCTTTTCCGGTCGTCATGACCGGGTTTCTCCGGATCCCCGCGGGAGCCGGGCTCGCTACTTCTTTACACGAACAGTCTTTGTGGACCGTGTCTCGAGGGTCATCTCGTCGGCCTCCGCGACACGCGCTTTCAATCGCACAGTACCTGCCGCGACGTCGACGACGTCCACCACCTTCGCGAGCAGTTTCGCAGTATCGGCGTTTCCGGAGGCCCCGGCGAGTTGAACGGCCCGTCCCAGCTTGGCCGTTGCTCCATCGACATCTCCCGCTTTGCGAAGATCGAGCCCCTGTTGGATGACTTGTGCCAGTTCGGCCTGACCCGTGTAGTGCGCGACCTGCGGGTTGATGGACGTCGAGGCGCTCATGTCGTCGGTCCACACGGCCCGTACGAGCCCCTGCGCGCCGAGGTTCTGCACGGAGCCGTCGCTCCGCGGGATCACCAGCGAGACCCGGGCGGCGAGCATCTCCTGGCCGATCCCGGCCGTGGGCACCTGGACGCACACGTGGTAGTCGCGGGACTCGTCGCCCCAGGAGCCGGTCGGATAGTCGCCCGCGCGGGGTCCGGCCACGGTACGGCGGTCCGTCAGTTCCTCGACAGTGGGCGCCACTTGCTTGACGAACTTGATCTCGGTGCCGACCGGCGTCCACACCCGCAGGGCCACGTCGGCGACCTCCTTGCCCATGGCCGTCTCCATCATGTGGGTGAAGTCGGCGGAGAGGGCGGCGGGGTCGGCGACGATGTCCGCGGTGCCGAGAAGCGCCGAGGCGATCGAGGTGACCTCCTTGACCTCCCAGTCGGTGCCGACCCCACGCGTGTCACAGGTGAAGTGTCCGGCACAGGAGTCGAGCGCGGCCTTCAGTTCCTCGGGCGACTCGTGTTCGTTGCGGCCGTCGGTGAGGACGATGCCGTGCCGGATCGAGACCTCCGCCGAGGACAGCAGCCGGTCGGCGAGCCGCAGCCAGGTGCCGATGGCCGTCCCGCCGCCCGCGTTCAGCTTGCGCAGCGCCTGCTTGGCCTGGTCGCGGGTGGCCGCGTCCGCCACGGCGAGCCGTCCGTTGCCCGGATAGACCTCCTTGGCGACGTGCGTGCCGCCGATCACCGCGAAGTGGACCCCGTCGCGCACCGTGTCGATCGCGGCGGCCGTCGCGTCGCGGGCGTTGCGCATCTTGGTGGGCGGGTAGTCCATCGAGCCCGAGCAGTCGACCATGATCGCCACGGCGGCGTCAGGTCCCTGGCCCGCCGTGTACAGGTGCGGCGCGGCGACCGCGCTTCCGACGGTGCCGCCGCCGGTCGCGCTCACCGTGACGATCGCGTTGACCTCACGGCCGCCCTCGGGCAGGTATTCGTTCTGGTACACGTCGACCGAGAACTGCGGCACGTTCGACTTCGAGAAATTGGCCATGCCCTTTTCGTCCCCCTCGGGCCCCCGCCCCCCGGCGGAGGTGCTGACTGAGTGCGGACCGGTCCCCTCCGGTCCGCGGCCGCCCCCGTTCGTTCGCGGCCTCAGGCCGATACTGCCCCCTGCGAGGGTGCGGGGAACGGCATGACGGTCACTGTTACGTTGTCGTGGCCCCCGCCGTCCAGGGCGTGGCCGACCAGAACCTGAGCGGCGTGCAGCGGCCTCTCGGCGGCGTCGAGGGGGACGATCTCGGCCATCTCCTCCGCCGTCTCCGCGTAGTTCCACAGTCCGTCGGTGCACACCACGACCACACCCGGCCGGTCCGGCTTGAACGAGACGGTGTGCGGCTCCAGTTCGTAGGCGTCGGCGCCGAGCCAGCCGGTGATCGCGTGGGCGCGCTCGTCCGCGTACGCCTCCGCCTCGTTCATCAGGCCCGCGGCGACCATCTGGGCGGCCCACGAGTCGTCCTCGGTGAGCCGGGCCGGCAGCGAGGAACGGTCGACGGGAATCCAGTAGACGCGGCTGTCGCCGACCCAGCCGACGATCAGCAGGGTGGATGTCACGAGGGCGCCGACGATGGTGCAGGCGGGCGCGTTCGCGTGCGGCGCGTGCTCGCCCTGCGCGGTGGACGGACCGGCCAGCGCGTTGACGGCCTCCGAGGCCGCGACGATCGCCTCGTGCATGGCCTGCTGCGGATGCGTGCCCAGCGGAAGGGCCGCGAGAAGCGACTCGTTCGCCGCGTGGGAGGCGGCGAGCGACGCCTCGTCCGGACGGGTCGCGGAGGAGACCCCGTCGCAGACGATGGCGACGACCGCGGGGGAGCCGTCGGGCAGCGCGGTCGAGGAGACCGCGAACGCGTCCTCGTTGCGGTGGTGGCGCAGACCCCGGTCGCTGACCGCGGCGACCGCGTCCAACTCCTGTTCCATGTGGTCCCGTTCCCGTGGCTGCGCGTGACCGCAGTTCTCGCAGTAGCCGTCGGTGTCCACCTGGCCCGAACGGCAGGCCACACACACCTTGGCGCCCGCGGGGGGAGCCGGGAGGTCGCCGGTCCGGGGATCGGCGAGGGCCTCCCGGTCTGCTCCGCCGGCAGGCGGGGCGAGCGGGTACTCGTCGGGCTCGGACGGCCTGTCGAACCGTACGCCCGAGGGCTGCCCGGCGGTCCGCCTGGCGGCGGGGGGCCGGATGCCCGCCGGATCGCCGCCCTGCGCGTGCTCAGCCTGCTCGGCGTGCTCGGGATGCTCGGGGTGCTCGGCGTGCTCCGAGTGCTCCGTGTGCTCGGGATGCGGGAGTTCGGAACCACCCGAATCGGTGCCCTGGATGTCGGCGGCACGGTGCACCGGCGCGGGTGTGGCCGTGCCGGCGGCCTGCTGCGCCAGGGGCCAGTCCACGGACGGGGCGGCCGGCGGAAGGCCGGCCGAGGCGCCGTTCATGGCGATCGTGGGGTGGTCAGGCGGTGCGGACACCGTCGACAGGTCGTAGCCGCACGCACCGCAGAAACGGTCGGCCGCGTCCAGCGGCTCCTCGCAACTGGGGCACCGCGAAAGGGCCGTCGGCTGGGGCATCTGGGACATCAATCACACCCACGTCCGGGGGCGGTAACGGTTTGCGCGTTCCACCAGGTCGATCCTCTCCTCGCCGCCCCGCGCGAGCCGGGCCAGCGTCCGGTACGAACGTTCGAGGCCGAAACGGAGGCCACGCTCGTCCAACTCGCTGCCGAGCAGCGCGGTTCCATCTCCGGAAGCCGGAGCGGAACCCTGGCTACCGGAGAGTACCCAGTCCAGCGCGCAGCCGAGGACCTCCGTCGACAACTGCTCGCGGCGCACCGCGTCCAGACCGAATCCGTCGAGCGCCTCGACCTGCCCGGCCGCCGCCGTCAGATCGTTCAGGAACGGCGGCGCCGCCTCCGTGACCGGCCGCCGCCGCAGCCGAGCCCGCACGGCGGCGACCCGGGCCGCCGTGTAGTGGATCGACGACTCCGGCACGGATTCCAGGGTACGTACGGCGCCACGGCGGTCCCCCGCCGCGAGCTGCACCCGGGCCAGCCCGAACGCCGCGCTCACATAGCTGGGGTCGGTCGTCCACACCAGGCGGTAGTACTCGGCGGCGTTGTCCAGCTGGCCGAGCACCTCCGCGCACACGCCGAGGGCCAGCTTCGGCGCGGGCTCGCCGGGGAAGGCGTCGTAGACCGCGTCGAAGGACAGCGCCGCGATCTCGTTCTCACCGGTCGCGAGCGCCGTGACACCGCGGTACCAGACCACCCGCCAGTCGTCCGGGTGATCGGCCTCCAGAGCGTCGACGGCCGAACCGGCGGCGCTCGGCTCGCCCATCTCCAGGCGCGCCCGCAGCTCCCGCAGCCGCAGCTCGGGCGAAGGGGCCGGTGCCGCCCGCAGCACGGCGATCAGCTCCGCGGGCGCGGACGCGATGAGCCCCGCGAGGAAACCGGCGTTCGGGTCGCCCGGGTCCACCCGCGGCACGGGCAGGGCCAGCGCGGTGGCCGCCGCCAGGACGGGTCTGACCAGGGCCGCGGTGGCAGGCGGGCCCGGCGGCAGCGGTCCGGACCCGTTCACCCCCGCGGGCAGCGGGGGCACGCCCTTCCTCGCCCGTACGGGGACCGCGCGGGCCCCCAGCCGCGACACCGCCTCGGCCGCCCTCCCGAACAGCTCGGTGTCGGTCACCTTGGTCTCGGGCCCGAACAGCGTCGACAGGGCGGGCCGGGCACGCCCCGTCTGGAGCGAGACCACCTCGCGCAGCACGCCCGTCAGCTGCTCGGACATCTCCTGCGCCGAGGCGAACCGGCGCGCCGGGTCGGGGTCGGTGGCCCGCACGAGAAGCCGGTAGAACGACTCGTACTGGCGGAAGACCTCGATGTTGTCCGGGTCGGGCAGGGAGTCGACGAAGACGTTCGTGTAGCCCTGGAAGTCGAAGGCGAGGACGGCGAGCGTACGGGCGACGGTGTAGAGGTCGGAGGCGACGGAGGGGCCCACCTCGGCCACCTCGGGCGCCTGGTAGCCCACCGTGCCGTAGATGGCCGACTCGTCGTCGTCCATCCTGCGCACCGCGCCCATGTCGATCAGCTTGAGCTGGTCCTCGGTCTGGATCGCGTTGTCGACCTTGAAGTCGCAGTACAGCAGGTTGCGGCTGTGCAGATGACCGAGCGCCTCCAAGGCCTCGATGCCGTACGCGCAGGCCTGCTCCACCGGCAGCGGGTCGCGCTTGCCGTCCGTCGTACGGCGGTCGTTGGCGAGCTCCTTCAGCGACTTGCCGCCCACGTACTCCATGACGATGTACCCGTCCAGGGAACCCGTCCGCTGGTCGAGGTGCTCGACGAAGTTGTAGATCCGCACGATGTTGGCGTGCTCGATCTCCGCGAGGAAGCGGCGTTCGGAGATCGCGGCCGCCATCGCGTCCTGGTCGCCCGTGTCGAGCAGACCCTTGAGGACCACCCAGCGGTCGGACACCGCGCGGTCGACGGCGAGATACACCCAGCCGAGCCCGCCGTGCGCCAGACAGCCCATCACCTCGTACTGGCCGTGCACGATGTCGCCGGTGCGCAGCTTGGGCACGAAGGAGTACGGGTGGCCGCACTTGGTGCAGAAACCCTCGGTGCGGCCGGACCGCTCACCGCGTGAACGCCCCACCGGGGCACCGCAGTCGGAGCGCGAACAGAACCGTTTGCGCTCGGGCACCTCCGGGTTCTCCAGGACCATCTCGCGCGGGTCGGGCCGCGGCACCCCGGGGACCTCGACGAGCCCGGCGCCGAGCCGGCCCCGTCCGGAGGAGGAGGCCGTCGAACCGGAGCTGCGCACCGACACCGACCGGCCCGTCGACCGGCCCGACAGCGACCGCGAAAGCCGGCCGGAGACCGAGCGCCGCGACTGGGAGGAGCGCGACGACGTACGCGAGCTGGCGGGTGAACCGCCGCGCACGCTGCTGCTGTCGGAGCCACGCGAGCCACGGCCGCTTCCCGCGGCACCGGCCGACGCGGCACCCGTCGCGCCCGCACCGGATTCCGGGCCGGTCCTCCCGGACCGGGAGGACCCCGGTGCCCCGACGGCCGGGGCCAGTCCGCACGTGTCGCAGTACAGCTCGCCGCCGCCCATGTCCTCGTACGAGCCCTCGCAGCCGGGACGGTCGCACGCGTGCCGCTCGTCCACCGGCCGGCCGCTCGCACCTGACTCCGGTGCCGCGACGGCCGGGGCGAGGCCGCACGTGTCGCAGTACAGCTCGCCGCCGCCCATGTCCTCGTACGAGCCCTCGCAACCTGGCCTGCCGCACTTCCGCCGCTCATTCACCGGCTGCTCGCTCACACCGCATCCCCTCAACGCTCACGCGTCCGGCCCCCTACGGTCCGTACGGTCATGGGGCCCGCCCTGCCCGGGCACCGGCGGGCTCAGCAGCTCGGCCGCCGCCCGCTGGTAGCGCAGCACCGCGTCCTCCGCCACCCGCAGGTCACAGGGAGCGCTCCACAGCATGCGCCGGGCCGCGTCGTAGCGCTCCACCAGGAACGGGTCCTCGGCGAAGCCGTGCCGGGCGACCTTCGCCTTGTACGCGTCGAGACGGCCGCGCAGCTCGGCCCGGACCGCCAGCGGCTGGGTGACCGCCGACAACGACTCACGGGCACGCAGGAGTTCGTCCTCCGCCCTCTCCTCCAGCGCCTCCAGGAGCGGCGAGAGCCGGTGCCACTGCGCGTGCCTGCGGTAGTCCGCGGCCGTCGCCAGCTGCTCCTGGAGCGCCGTCGGCGGACCGCTGACGGCCGGCACCTCGGACGCGGCGATCTTCGCGAGGACCTCGCCGCGGGCACTGCGCGCCTCGGCGAGCGTGCGGTCGGCGCGGCTGAGCACGTCCCGCAGCTTCACCAGGCGCGCCTCGGCGTCCTGGCGCACCGTCAGGACCGCGTCGATCTCGCGGCGCACGTCCTCCAGGGCGCGCGCCTCGCGGTCGTACGCGGTGGTGTCCGGACGCCCGCCGCCGGGAGCCGAACTCCCCTGCGCGGGAACCCAGAAGGCGAGCGGATCGGAGACCACCCGCTCGCGCAGAACGGTCAGGGTCCGGGTGATCCGCTCCAGGTCGTCGCCCGAGGGGTGCTCGCCGGGGCGCACGCCCACGGAGTGCGCGAGCGCGCGGGTGCGCTGGAGCTCCGCGGCCAGTAAATCTATCCGGGCGGGCAGCGCGGACCAGACGGCGTCCGCGGTCACGACCATGTCGAGCGAGGCCGCGTACAGCCCGTTCATCCGGTCCACCAGGGCGGCCAGCGAGAACCGCTCGCTGAGCTTGCCGGTGCCGGCGAGGGTCGGCGCGTTCGCGGTGGCCGTCGTGGAACCGGCGACCGTGATGCCCGTACCGCGCAGCAGCTCGGTCAGCTCGACCAGGTCCTCACGGCTCGACCAGCGTCTGCGGGAGCGGATCTCGCGCGCGGAGCGCAACGCGTCCGCGTACGCGTCGAAGTACGCCCACAGCAGGGTGATCGACGCGTCCGCCGCGGCCCAGCGCTCCTTGGTCGAGCCGGTGAGTTCGGCGCCCTCCAGGAGTCTTCGGCCCGCGTGGTCCTGGAGGGCGAGGAGCGAGGTCTCGATGGCCTCGTGCTCCGCGCCGAGGCGCGCCAGCGCACGGTCCGCCTCGTCCCGGTCCATCACCGGCCCGGGGGGTCCCGTGACGCCCATCGATCACCTCTCGTTCTCGTGCGGTCCCCGCGCGCTCGGTATGTGCGGCCGGGCAACTCTCCAGTCGTATCAGGCCGGTTGCCTGTACTGGGCGACGGGCAGGTTCCCCGAGGGGGAGTCGGGCCCGAGGGTCGGGGCGAGCCATTTGTCGTACGACTGCTGCCAGCCGTCCTTGCGGTAGTCGGCCAGGACCCGGTTGACCCGGCGTACCAGATCGTCCGAGCCCTGTTTCATCGCCACGCCGTAGTACTCGGTGGTGAAGGTGCCGCCCTTGAGCTCGACCGTCGGGTCCTGGGCGGCCTGGCTCGCGGCGAGCGCGCCGTCGGTCACCACCGCGTCGGCCTCCCCGAGCTGGAGGCGCACCAGACAGTCCAGCTGGTTCGGTACGGGAGGGGCGACGGCGGCCCCGGGGGCGAGCTTGCCCGCGTCCCGGTCCGCCGCGAGCCGTTCGTAGGCGGTGGACTTCGCCGCCGAGCAGATCGTCTTCCCGGCCAGGGACTTGTCGTACCCCGTGATGCCGGACTTCACCGGGGCCAGCACCTGCTGCCCGGTCTTGAAGTAGGGCGCGGAGAACGCGACCTGCCGGAGACGGTCACAGGTGATCGACATGGTGCGCACCACCATGTCGACCTTGCCGCCCTGGATCGCGGGGATGCGCTGGCTGGTCGGTATCGCCCGGAACTGGACGGCGTTCGCGTCGCCCAGGATGGCCTTGGCTATCGCGTGGACCAGATCGATGTCGAAGCCCTCCAGGTCGCTGCCGGCCGCCGGGTCGTTCGGGTCGCGGTAGCCCCAGTGGTAGCTGTTCTGGTCGACGCCGACGATCAGCCGCCGGTCCTTGCGGTTCTTGATGGCCTCGATCGTCGTCCCGTCCGCGCTCGACGGGGTGAGGCTCCGGTTCTGCGGGTCGGTGCACCCGGCGGCCCTGGCCTGGGTGCCCCGGGCCAGGCCCGGCCCGCCGGTGCCCGTGTCGCCGTTCCCGCGCGCGGAGTCCGGCAGCATCAGCGCGAGGATCAGAGCCGTGGCACAGGCGAGCGCCATCGCGCCCACGCCGCCCCAGCCCCGCAGGCTCGCCCTCAGCCGTCGTGCGGTCATCGCCGCTCCCCCTCTCACCGGTACTCCGAAAGCCTGCGGCCGATGCCGAGCACCGCGCCCGCGGCGGCCAGCACGCCGAGGACCGCCGCCCCGGCCGGGAGGCCGGTCATGGCGCCCAGGCCGTCGCCCGCCGCCCGCTGGAACTCGCTCTCCTCGTGCGTCAGCGCGATCCCGAGGTTCTTGTCGACGCCGTCGAAGCACTCGCCCGTGGGCTTCTTGTCGGGGGAGCCGATGACCCGGTCGAGCGCGAGCTGGTACTCGCCGTCGTTGTCGGCCCTGCGGGCCTCCGCGTGGCGCTGCTTCCAGACCTTCATGTTGGCGGTCGCGGCCTGGACGGGCTTCTCGCCCGAGCGGTCGTCCGCGAGACGGGCCGCCACGGCGAGGCCCTGGGTGAGCGTCTTCATGTCCTGGTCGAAGTTGTAGTCGTACAGGTCTTTGGTCGTCTTGCCGTCGGCCAGTGTCTTGATCTCCGCGCCCCGGCTGACCAGGGTGAGGTTCTCGTTGCCCCGCGCCTTCAGGGACGCGATCTGCGCGGCGTGCAGCACGTTCAGGGAACGGACCCCGTGGTCGTAGGACTCCTCGAGCCCGGAGCGGGCCAGCGTGTGCCCGACGGTGAGCCACAGCAGCACGACCAGGGACGCGGCGGTGGCGGCTGCCATGCCCTGGTTCAACACCCGGTTCGTACGGCGGTAGTTGCGCCGCTGGGCCCAGGTGAGCGCGCCGAGCGCGACGAGACCGAGGGCGATCGCGGCCCACGGATATGGCTTCGCGTCGGCGTAGTCGGCGCTCAGACGCTGGTTCTCCCGGTTGTAGAGGCTCTTGGCCTTCGGGAGCATCTCGTTCTGCATCTTGTCGTTCGCGTACCGCAGATACGCGCCGCCCAGCGGGTAGCCCTGCCGGTTGTTGGCGCGGGCCCGCTCGATCAGGCCCTTGTACTCGGGCAGCAGCTCGTTCAGCTGGGTGATGGTCCTGGCCGAAGGGGAGCCCGGCTCCGAGTTGTTGGCCGCGGTGATCAGCTTCGCGGCGGCCGTCCTGATGTCCTCTTCGTAGCGGTCTCGGGAGGCCTTCGTCTCCTGGCCGCCCGCGAGGAAGCCGCTGGAGGCCGCGGTGTTGGCGTCGGCGAGCGAGCGGTAGATGTCGGCGGCGCTCGCGCTCAGCGGCTGGCTGCTGTGCAGCACGTTGTCCGCGGCGGCCGAACGTTCCGTCATCTGCCAGGCGGTGACCGCGCCGAACGCGACGACGATCAGGGCGAGGACGGCGCCGATGATCCTCAGCCGCCCCGGCTCCGTCGTCGCCGCGGCGCGCAGCCGGTCCACGCCCTCCGCCCACGCCGTGCGCCGCGGTGCCGCGCCGGGAGCCGGCGGAGCGCCCTGCGGGACGCCGGATTCGCCCTGGGGCGACGGGGATCCGCCCGGCGGCCGGGGAGGTCCGGACTGGGCCGGCACGGCCGGTATCGCGGGCGCGCCCCGCCCCGGTGGCGCCGGGCTGCCCTTCGGCGGGTGTGTCACTGTTGACCTCCCCCATGGTCATCCGCTCGGTCACGCCCACCGCGGACGCGGGAAGCGCGGCCGGCCGGCGTACGTGCACGGCGGCAAGTATCGCCGCCTGTACCGGCATCCGCACAGGCCTTGCCTGGATCTTGTTCGGATCACGGCGCAGCACGATTCCCCCGTGCCACCCCCCTTCTCATGAACACGTGTTCCGGATCCGTTTGGTTCCCGCCCCTTCACGCCAGGTCACCGGCGCTCCGGGCACCAGGGGGCGCAGCCACCGGCGCCGGCGCCCCCGGTGTCCTCAGCCCCCTTCGTAGAACGCCCGCACCCGTGCGTGGATCTCGCCCGCGGCCCGGACGTGGTCCAGGCCCAGGAGCGCGGCACCGAGCACCGGCGGGGCGGTGACCACCCGGGGGACCGCCTTGGGCGCGCGGGCGGCCAGGAGTTCCCTGACGCGGTCGTCGAGCCGGGGGTGGCGGGCGGCCAGGATGCTGCCGCCGAGAAGGACCGGGGTCTCCTCGGCGAGCAGGCCGAGGCGGTCGAGCGCCACCGTCGCCATCGCGACCACCTCCTCCGCGAGCCGGTCGACGATCGCGCGGGCCACCGGGTCGCCGTCCGCCGCCGTGGCGAACAGGACCGGGGTCAGCTCGTGGCGCCGCGCGCCCGGGATGTGCTCCAGGTGCAGTGCCTCGATGAGCGCGTACATGGAGTCCAGGCCGAAGTGCGCGGGCAGGGTACGGGCGAGGGCGGTCTCCCCGCCCCGGCCGTCCTCGGCCCGCGCCGCGTGCCACAGGGCCTCCTCCGACAGACCCCAGCCGCCGCCCCAGTCACCGGAGATACGGCCGATGGCGGGGAAGCGGGCGGTGCGGCCGTCGGGGCGCATGCCGACGCAGTTGATGCCGGCCCCGCAGACGACGGCGACACCGCGCGGCTCGGCGATCCCGGCCCGCAGGATCGCGAAGGTGTCGTTGCGCACCTCCACCCCCGCGCCCCACGCGCGCGCGTGCAGCGCGGCCGCCAACTGCTCCTCCTCCACGGGCAGATCGGCGTTGGCGAGGCAGGCGGAGACATGGCCGACCGAGGTGACCCCCGCCTCGGCGAAGGCCCGCCCGACCGCGTCGGCGACGACGTCCACCGCCGTCTCGACGCCGACCGCCGGGGGCCGGAAGCCGCCTCCGCGCGCGGTGCCGGCCACCGTGCCGTCCGCGGCCACCACGGCGACGTCGGTCTTGCTGTTTCCCGCGTCGATGGCCAGTACGAGGCCCGCGGGGCCGGATCCGGCGGTCGCGGGGGCGGACCCGGCGGCCGTCCCGGCACCGGTTTCCGTCGACGTCATGCCCACGCGAGGTGCTCCCGGTTGTGCGAGATGAGCTGGTCGGTCAGGGTGTCCGCCAGGGCGTGCTGGCCGACCAGGGGGTGGGCGAGCAGCGCCCGGAAGACGCGGTCGCGTCCGCCGCGCAGGGCGGCGTCCAGGGCCAGATCCTCGTACGCGGTCACGTTCGCCATGAGACCCGCGAAGAGCGGATCCACGGCCGGTACCGGCAGCGGGGCGGGCCCCTTGGCGTTGACCGCGGCCTGCACCTCGATCACCGCGTCGTCCGGCAGGAACGGCAGGGTTCCCCTGTTGTACGTGTTCACCACCTGGTAGGGGCTGCCGCCCCCGCCGAGCAGCGCGGCGGCGAGGTCGACGGCCGCCTCGGAGTAGTAGGCGCCGCCCCGCTTCGCCAGCAGCTCCGGCTTCTCGTCGAGCGCCGGGTCGCCGTACATGGTCAGCAACTGCCGCTCCATCTGCGCCACTTCGGCCGCGCGGGACGGCTTGGTGCGCAGCTCCCGGACCACCTCGTCGTGTGCGTAGAAGTAGCGCAGGTAGTACGAGGGGACCACGCCGAGGCGCTCGACCAGGGTGCGGGGCAGACGCAGGTCCCCGGCGATCGTGTCGCCGTGCCCGGCGAGCAGGCCCGGCAGCACGTCCTCGCCCTCGGGGCCGCCCAGGCGCACACCCGTCTCCCAGGTGAGGTGGTTCAGGCCCACATGGTCGAGATGCACCTCGGTGGGGGAGACCCCGAGCAGTCCGGCGAACTTCCGCTGGAAGCCGATCGCCACGTTGCACAGGCCGACCGTCCTGTGGCCCGCCTGGAGCAGGGCGCGCGTCACGATGCCGACCGGGTTGGTGAAGTCGATGATCCACGCGTCCGGGTTGGCGCGGCGGACCCGTTCGGCGATGTCCAGCACCACCGGGACCGTGCGCAGTGCCTTGGCCAGGCCGCCCGCGCCGGTCGTCTCCTGTCCGACGCAGCCGCACTCCAGCGGCCAGGTCTCGTCCTGCTCGCGGGCCGCCTGGCCGCCGACGCGCAGCTGGAGGAGCACCGCGTCGGCGCCCTCCACGCCGGCGTCGAGGTCGGAGGTCGTGACGATCCGGCCCGGGTGACCCTGCCGCGCGAAGATCCGGCGGGCCAGGCCGCCCACCAGCTCCAGACGCTCGGCGGCCGGGTCGACGAGGACCAGCTCCTCGACGGGCAGGGTGTCCCTGAGCCGCGCGAAGCCGTCGATGAGTTCGGGGGTGTAGGTCGACCCTCCGCCGACCACGGTGAGTTTCATGGTTAACCCTTCACTCCGGTGAGCGTGACGCCCTCGACGAACGCCTTCTGCGCGAAGAAGAACACGAGGATCACAGGGGCCATGACCAGGACGGTCGCGGCCATGGTGAGATTCCAGTCGGTGTGGTGCGCGCCCTTGAACGACTCCAGGCCGTAACTCAGCGTCCAGGCGCCCGAGTTCTCGGACGCGTAGATCTGGGGTCCGAAGTAGTCGTTCCAGGCGTAGAAGAACTGGAAGAGCGCGACGGCCGCGATGCCCGGTTTCGCCATCGGCAGGACGACCTTCAGCAAGGTCCGCAGATCCCCGCACCCGTCCACCCTGGCCGCGTCCAGGTACTCGTTCGGGATGGTCATCAGGAACTGGCGCAGCAGGAAGATGGAGAACGCGTCCCCGAACGCCATCGGGATGATCAGCGGCCACAGTGTGCCGGACAGGTCCAGCTGCTTCGCCCAGAACAGGTACATGGGGATGATCACGACCTGCGGCGGCAGCATCATCATCGAGATGACCAGCATGAGCGACAGATTCCGGCCCCGGAAGCGGAACTTGGCCAGCGCGTAGGCGACCGGGATCGAGGAGACGACGGTGAGCACCGTGCCGAAGCCGGCGTACAGCAGCGTGTTCTTCCACCAGGTGAGGAAGCCCGGGGTGTCGAAGACCTTCTTGTAGTTGCCCCACTCCCAGGTGTGCGGGATCAGATCGCGGCTGAGTGCCTGGCTGTCGCTCATCAGCGAGGTCAGGAACACGAACACGAAGGGCAGCACGAAGAAGAGGGCGGTCGCGACGCCGAGGGAGTGGATCGCGACCCACTCCAGGAGGGCCCTGCGGCGGGCGGTGCGCTCGGCGGGGGACACGGCCGCCGCCAACTTCACCGGTTTGTCGAGTACTTGCGTCATCGGTCAGTCACCTGCCTGGATGAGACCGCCCCGGCGCCGCATCAGGAACGCGGTGAACACCATGGACAGGGCGAACAGCACGAGCGCGACCACACAGGCGGAGCCGTAGTCGAAGCGCTGGAAGCCGAGGTTGTAGACGAGCTGGGGCAGGGTGAGCGTCGACTTGTCGGGATAGCCGGGCTCGAACTGCGTTCCGGCGCCCTGGATGACACCCGAGGCGACCTTCCCCGCGATCAGCGGCTGTGTGTAGTACTGCATGGTCTGGATGACCCCGGTGACCACGGCGAACATCACGATGGGCGAGATGTTCGGCAGGGTGACGTACCGGAAGCGCTGCCAGGCCGAGGCCCCGTCCAGCTCGGCGGCCTCGTACTGCTCCGTCGGTACGTCGAGCAGCGCGGCCATGAAGATGACCATCAGGTCGCCGATGCCCCACAGGGCCAGCAGGGTGAGGGCCGGCTTGGACCAGGAGGGGTCGTTGAACCAGCCGGGAGCCGAGATGCCGGCCTTCTCCAGGAGTGAGTTGACGGGTCCCGTACCGGGGTTGAGGAGGAAGGCGAAGGCCATGGTGGCCGCGACCGGCGGGGCGAGGTAGGGCAGGTAGAAGAGGGTGCGGAAGACACCCGTGCCCGTTTTGATCTTCGTGATCAGCAGTCCGACGCCGAGCCCGAACAGCACCCGCAGGGTCACCATGACGAGGACCAGCCACAGGGTGTTGCGCAACGCGGGCCAGAACAGTGGGTAGTTCTCGAAGACGTAACGCCAGTTCTTCGTCCCGCTCCACGTCGGCGGCTTGAAGCCGTCGTAGTGCATGAAGGAGAAGTAGACGGTCGAGATCAGCGGATAGGCGAAGAAGACCGCGAAGCCGATCAGCCAGGGCGACATGAAGGCGAGGGTCCGCAGTGCCTGCCTGCGGCGCTTCGCCGCGAGGGCGGAATTCCGGCGCTCGGAAGCGAGCGTGACTGTACTCATGCCGGCGCCGCTACTTCGCCTGCGCGATGTCGGTGTCGATCTGCTGGGCCGTGGCCGCCAGGCCCGCCTTCAGATCCTTGGCCTTGCCGCTCTCGTAGTCGTATCCGAACTGCTGGAGCGTCACGAGGTAGGTGCCTCCGTTGATGGACGCCGGAGTCGTCGTCGAGTTCGGGTTCGAGGCGATGTCCAGGAACGTCTTGAAGCGCGGGTCGTACGTCAGCTTCGGCGACTTGAGGGCCGTGAGCGTGGACGGCACGTTGTGGATGTCGTTGGCGAAGCCGACCACCGCGTCCGTGTTCGTGGTCATGTACTTCACCAGCTCCCAGGCCGCGTTCCGCTTGTGGCTGGTGGCCGCGATGCCCGCGATCGTGCCGGTGATGTAGCCCTTGCCGTACTGGTCCGCCTGATCGTCGGGGACGGGCAGCGGGGCGACGCCGATCTCGAAGCCGGGCTTGGCCTCCTCGGCCATGCCGAGCCGCCACTCGCCGTCCAGCTGCATGGCGACCTGACCGGTGTGGAACGGGTGCTTGGGACCCCACTCGTCGCCGAGCTTGGAGCGGTAGGTCTCCAGCTTCTTGAAGCCGCCGAGTTCGTCGACGAGCTTCTTCTGGAGGGTGAACCCGGCGGTGAACGCGGGGTCCTTGGCGACGTTGGACTTGCCGCTGCTGTCGAAGTACGTCGGCGAGAACTGCCCGAAGTAGTGCTCGGTGGTGGACTCCCAGCCGTGGTAGTCCGGCATGAAGCCGAGCTGGGAGTAGGAGTCGCCCTTGCTGATCGTGAGCTTCTTGGCGTCCTTCTCGAACTCCGACCAGGTCTTCGGAGGGGAGGCGATCCCGGCCTTCTGGAACGCGTCCTTGTTGTAGTAGAGCCCGTACGCGTCACCGAGGAGCGGCGCCGTGCAGCGGTTGCCGTCGAACTGGGTGTACTCGTTCATCGCCTTCGGGAACGTCGTCTCCGGGTCGATGCCCGCCTTCTTGAAGAAGGGGTTCAGATCGATGAAGGCGCCGGACGAGCAGAACTTGCCCACGTTGTTGGTGGTGAAGGACGAGACCACGTCGGGGGCTTTGTCGCCGCCCGCGCGCAGCGCCTGGTTGATCTTGTCGTCGGTCATGTTGCCGACGATGTTCACGTGGATGTGGGGGTGCGCCTTCTCGAAGCCCGCGACCAGCGACTTCACGGCGTTGACCTCGTTCGGCGCGCTCCAGGCGTGCCAGAAGTTGATCGTCTGTTCCTTGGACGCGTCGTCGCCTCCGCCGCTGTCGGACTGGCCGGTACAGGCGGTGGCGAGGAGGGCTATCGAGGCGGAGGCGGCGAGCGCGACGGCCGTCTTCCGGGGCATTCTGGGCATGGCGAGATCTCCCTGCGTGGTTCGTGGCGGGACACGGGAAGGTGCTGGCTCGGGGTGGGACGAAGGAGTCGGGGTTCGGGGCGGTTTCAGCGGGAGGTGTCGAAGACCTCGTCGCGGGTGGCTGCCAGGGCGCTCTCCAACGCGCCGCGTAGCACGGGGTGTTCGTGTACGTCGCCGACGACGAGGCGCGGCCGGGACGCGGCCAGCTCCTCCAGTTCGGCCTGGACCAGGGCGCGCAGTGGTTCGCCGCCCGCGGTGAGCGAGGCTCCGCTGAGGACGACCAGTTCGGGGTCGAGCACGGAGACGAGGGAGGCCAGACCGGTGGCGAGGCCGGTCGCGTACCTCTCCAGGAGCCGCCGGTAGGGGCCGGTGTCGACGGCGGCGGCCCGTTCGACGGCGGTGGCCGCGACCTCGGTGTACGGGCCCGTGGGCAGGTCCGTGATGCCGAGCGCGCGGGCCAGTTCGGGGATGGCCTGGGAGCCGGCCAGCTGCTGGTAGCCGCCGCTGTTGGCCCGGGTCACCTGGCGGACCAGGGGCGCGCCGGGCACCGGCAGGAAGCCGACCTCGCCGGCGCCGCCGGTCCAGCCGCGGTGCAGCCGGCCGCCGAGGACGAGGGCCGCGCCGAGACCGCCCTCGTTCCAGAGCAGGACGAAGTCCTCGTGCCCCCGGGCGGCGCCGAGCCGCTGCTCCGCGATGGCGACGAGGTTGACGTCGTTCTCGTACTCGACGGGCATCGGCAGCGCGGCCGCGAGTTCGTCGAGGAGGGTGGGGGAGTGCCAGCCCGGCAGGTGGGAGGCGTAGCGCAGCCGTCCCGTGTTGGGGTCGAAGGCGCCGGGGGTGCCGATGACCAGGCGGCGGACGTCGTCCCTGGCGAGCCCGGCGGCCTTCACCGCGCCGTCCAGGGCGTCGGTGACCTGACGGACGACGGGCCGGGCCGGGCGGCGGCCGGGGGTGGGCAGTTCGTACTCGCCGACCGTGCGGCCGGTGATGTCGGCGACGGCGGCCAGGACCCGCTCGGGGGTGACGTCCAGGCCCGCCGCGTGGGCGGCGCCCGGATTGACCTCGTACAACTGGGCGCTGGGGCCCGGCCTGCCCTCGCTGGTGCCGGTGGCGAGCACCAGGCCCGCCGCTTCCAGGCGGGCCAGGAGCTGGGAGGCGGTGGGCTTGGACAGCCCGGTGAGCTTGCCGATCCGGGTCCGTGAGAGCGGTCCGTGGGCGAGCAGCAGATCGAGGGCGGCGCGGTCGTTCATCGCGCGCAGGACGCGGGGGGT
The DNA here is from genome assembly GCF_040607495.1 of Streptomyces sp. NPDC005281. Taxonomy (NCBI): domain Bacteria; kingdom Bacillati; phylum Actinomycetota; class Actinomycetes; order Kitasatosporales; family Streptomycetaceae; genus Streptomyces; species Streptomyces sp. NPDC005281. The sequence goes on from NZ_JBEXGX010000046.1 coordinate 35,074, forward strand.
GCCCGGCGTGCCGGCGGATCCTGCCATGTCTGTCGCCACCTGCCCTTCTTGGCCGACCAGTTTCCCCGAGGTGCCTTCGGAAAGTCCACCGCGTGATCATTGTTAGGAAAGTTTCCTATTGCTGGTGCGAGGAAAGTAGGCCGGAGGGGGTGCGGGCGTCAAGAGAAAGCGCCGCCCGGGCGACGGAGTCGTTACCTGGACGGCGCGTGCCGGGTGGAGCCGATGGGCCGGCCCGGAGGTGCGGTGCGAGGGCTGGGCGGGGGATCTTCGACCGTCCAGGCCTCGTCCCACGGCCTGGACGACAAGGCCCGAAAGCCCGCTTGGTGCCGGTGCCGGTGCCGGTGCTCTTGGCGGTGCCCGCTCCGGCGCTAGTGATACGTCTGGTCGAGCCAGACGGTGACGGCGATGTCCGCCAGGACCCATGCCGCGGCGAGGCCGAGGACCGAACGCCTGACGAGTCGCGTCCGGCGCTCGACCACGACGGCGAGCTGCTCCGGGCTCCTGCCCTCGGCGGGCGGATAGTCCCGCCATCGGCCCGTCGCCACCCAGGCCAGTGCCAGCGCTATGGCGATGTAGACCGTCCACTCCCCGAACATCGAGCCCAGGTGGTACGGCGTCATGTGCGAGCCCCTCTCGTCGTCATGCGGCGAGGGCCTCTTCGCTGCGACTGCGCCCGCGCGCGGACCGGCCCGCTCTGTCCGCGCGCGGACCGCGCCCGCTCCGCGGGGACCTCGGCTTTCGGCATGCCCCCGTCAATCACTGATCATCGAGCGGCATCGTAGCGACGGCGGTCCGTGCGGCCGAGCGGCCGCGAAGATCGGTCGAAGCGAAGCCGCCCCCGCGGGGGACGAGTTCGTCCGTCGCGGGGGCGGCTCGGGGCGGCTCGGGGCGGCCCGGGGAGGGCGGCCCGGCTCCGGCCGGGGTCGGAGGTGACCCCGGTCCCGGTCCCGGTTACTTCACGTCGACGTAGTCGCCCGTGGCGGCGGCGGTGCCCGTGGTGGTCGTACCCGCGAACGAGTAGCGGTAGGTGCCGTCGGCCGAGGCCTTGACCGTGGTCCTCAGGGCGCCCGCGGTCCCGGACGTCACCGTCTTGACGGTCTTGTAGGCGGTGGCGCCCTTCGCCTTGAACTGGAGGGCGACCGGCTGGCCCTTGTAACCCGTGTAGTTCGCGTCCTTGTAGCTGTACCAACTGGCGCGGGTCAGGCTGCCGGTGACGGTGAGGGTCTTGCCCTTGGCGACCGGCTCCGGGCCGGCGTTCACGGTGAGCTTGGCGGCGCGCTTGATCTGCGCGGAAGCCAGGGGGCCCCACATGTCGTCGGCGTAGTTGAGGCTGACGTGGCCGTCGGAGTCGTCGTCGTCCGAGTCGAGGCGCCCGTAGTAGCCGGCGGCGTGCCAGGTGGTGGCGTCCGCGGCCTCGAACAGGAAGAACGGATCGAGCTCGATCGTCTCCTTGCACGACTCGGTCACCATGGTGGCGGACGTGGCGGTGGTGGCGCAGGTCGGGGCCTCGCCGTTCCCGACCTCGTTCTGGGGCTTGGAGAGCGAGCCCCGGTACAGGAGGACGCCGGCGGCCTTCGTCTCGTTGTCGATCACGACGTCGGCGGGGCGGGTCAGGGTGTACGTGACCGGGACCTTCACCGTGTTGGTGGTGCCGACGACGATCGCCTTGCCGCCGTTGACGACCACCTTGGAGAAGGTGAAGTCCGGCGTGGCGGCCGAGGCGGACGGCACGGCCAGGGCGGACAGGGCCAGGGTGCCGGAGGCGATGGCGCCTATGGCGAGCTTGCGCATGGATTCCCCATCTTCGGAGCGGGCCCCTGGGCGTTGCGCTCCAGAACGAGGGCCCCTCGTGAAGCGGACAGTAAGTGATCACGAAGTGTGGAGGTGACGCGGCCCCCTTGTGAAGAAGATCTGGACGCCCGCCGCGTCCCGTGCGGGATCGGGTGACCTTCGGCGAGACCTCCGGAGCGGCGCGGTGAGCGGGCCTTCCTGGTACGGCCTCCGCTGCGTCTTCCGGCACGACGCGCTCGGGGTCCACGAGGAGCGGGTCACCCTCTGGCGGGCACGGTCCCTGGGCGAGGCGATCGAACGGGCCGACTGACGCGGCGTCACGCGTCGTCGGTGCGGTCCGCTCCCGGTCGGTCGTCGAGGAACGGGGCGGTGTCCAGGGGGGGGTAGGGGGCCGGGAGCGGGAGCGGGGCGCCGAGGGAGACCTTGGTGTCGGCGTCGTAGTAGGCCTCGGTGGGGTCGTCGCCGGGCAGAACGGGGTTCGGGTAGCAGTGGGCCGTCCCCGTGTGGCGGTCGATCAGTACGTGGACGGGGACTCCGGCGGCGGCACGATGACCGTCTCCTCGACGTACTCCGGTCGAATCGGCATCGGCGACGCCTCTTCGATCGCAATCAACAGGTCGATGGGGTCCACGCGCGTCATCACCGGCTCCATGGTCGGTTCGGCGGTCATCGCTCGGTCTCCTTGTCCCGCTGATGCCAGGCCAAGCCCGGGTGCCCCGGCAGAACGATCGGGTACCCGGAACCTCCGGCGCCGGAATGCCCCGACCGTTCACTCGAACGAGCGTGCTGAACCGTTCCGTCGCTTCCGATGCGTCCATCGGGTTTCTTCTCGCACATACGAAGGAGGCGGCACCCCAACGCTTTTGGGGTGCCGCCTCCTTCGTACGGACTACTTCCGGACTACTTCGGCGAAGGCGCCGACCGGGGCTGGGCGATCGGGGCCGTCGCCACCGACTGGGGAGAGTCGGCGTTGGCGAAGGCCGACGGGGCCGCCACCACGGCCGCAGGGTCGAGGGGAGCCTCCTCCGCGGGCGCCGTCGGGCCGCCCACGATGCGGATGTCGGCGGCGTCGAAGGCGTGCTTGATCCGCCAGCGGAGTTCGCGCTCCACGGAGCTGGCCTTGCCCGGCATCGTCCTGGCCGAGACCCGGACCACCACGGAGTCGAGGAGGACGCTGTCCAGGCCCAGGATCTCGACCGGGCCCCACAGCCGCTCGCTCCAGGGCTCTTCCTTGCTGATGGTCTCGGCGACCTCGCCGATGACGGACCGGACGTGGTCCAGGTTCTCCGAGGCACGGACCGTGACGTCCACCCCGGCGGTGGCCCAGCCCTGGGAGAGGTTGCCGATGCGCTTGACCTCGCCGTTGCGTACATACCAGATCTCGCCGTTGTCGCCGCGCAGCTTGGTCACGCGCAGGCCCACCTCTATGACCTCGCCGGAGGCCACGCCCGCGTCGATCACGTCACCGACGCCGTACTGGTCCTCGAGGATCATGAAGACGCCGGAGAGGAAGTCGGTGACCAGGTTGCGGGCGCCGAAACCGATCGCGACACCGGCCACACCCGCCGAGGCGAGCAGCGGGGCCAGATTGATCTCGAACGTGCCGAGGATCATCAGCGCGGCCGTGCCCATGATCAGGAAGGACGCGACCGAGCGCAGGACCGACCCGATGGCCTGGGAGCGCTGACGGCGGCGCTCCACGTTGACCAGCAGACCACCGAGCGTCGTGCCGTCGACGCCCTCGGCGGTGCGGCTCATCCGGTCGATGAGCTTGGTGATGGCCCGCCGCACGGCCACTCTCAGTACGGCGGCTATCACCAGGATCAGCAGTACGCGCAGACCTATGGCCAGCCAGGTCGACCAGTTCTCCTCGACCCAGCTGGCGGCGTGGGTCGCCTTCTCCTGGGCGTCCTGGAGCGTGGGGGTCACCGGAAGCGGACCGGTCGACGTCGAGGGAGACGGCGACGGTTCCGCACCGGCGGCCAGGGCCGATAGGACGGGCAAGGACACAGCAGGTACCTCCAGGCGTAACGGTCTGCCCGCGGCGGGGACACAGCAGGGGGTGCCGTCCGGGCAGAACCACCACACTAACGGGGCATCGTGTGTGGATCGTTGTCATGCTGAGGGGAGAGACCGTGCTCACCTGGGGATGTAGGGGATGTGGTCGAAAACACTCCCAGCCCGTTACCGGGACATGGTGGCGCCACCACCAGGCATGAGGGGAGACTGACTGCAGATCGTCCCGGCGCGAGCCACGCGCCGCCGGCGTACAAGGAGGCATCCGTGCCGCACGTCCTGGTCCTCAACGCGTCGTACGAGCCGCTCGGCGTCGTACCGCTCCACCGCGCGCTCGTCCTCGTCCTCGAGAACAAGGCAGTCTGCCTCGAGGAATCCGGCGCCTTCATGCACAGCGCGACCGTTACTGTCCCCGCACCCAGCGTGGTCCGGCTGAAGAGGTTCGTACGGGTTCCCTACCGAGGGCCCGTCCCGCTGACCAGGCGAGCTCTGTTCGCCCGCGACGGCGGCCGGTGCATGTACTGCGGTGGCGTCGCAACCAGCGTCGACCACGTCATCCCGCGCTCACGCGGGGGTCAGCACGCCTGGGACAACGTGGTGGCGTCCTGCCGCCGCTGCAACCACACCAAGGCCGACCGCCACCTGGTCGAGATCGGCTGGCGCCTGCGCCACAAACCCGCCCCGCCGACGGGGCTCGCGTGGCGCATCATCGGAACCGGGCACAGGGACCCACGCTGGATGCCCTACCTGCAACCGTACGGCGCGGACGACGCCATGGCCCGGATCGACGGCATTTCAGCCTGACGATCCGGGCTTTCGCTTCGGCGGCGCCGGCCTCGGCAGCCGCCGTTTCCGGCTGCCCGGGAGGACCCCCGTACCTCCCGGCAGCCGCCACGCCCTGCCCGCGCGCTTCCCGGGTGGGCACCCCGGTCCTGACCGCGTCACGGACCGGGGCGGTCACAGGTGACCCGGCTCGTCACGGCAGCCGGTCACAGCAGCAGGTCACGGGTGACGCAGCTCCGCGGGGCGCGCCGAGCGGCGCAGCAGGGGCAGCGAGGTGGCGGCGGCCAGCAGGCAGGCCGCGTACACGATGACGGGCACGACCAGCGGCAGCACTGGTATGAACCCCCTGTCCGCGAGCTGCCCGTACCAGCCACCGATGGCCACGCCCCCGGCACCGGCCAGCGCGACCGCCGGGGCGAGCGGCAGGGCCGTCTCCAGGATCAGCGCCCGGCCGAGCACGGAGACCGGCACCCCGGCGGCGGCCTGGGCGACGAGGCCGCGGCGGCGGGTGGCGAGCGATTCGGCGGTCCCGACGGCCAGCCCGGACAGGGTGATCGCGAGGGCGAGCAGGATCGCGGCGCCCGTGAGGTCGATACCGGTGGTGTAGAAGGACAGGTTGCCGTGGTCACGCTGGGTGAGCACGTCGAGCAGTACCCGCCGTACGCCGACGAAGCCCGTCCCGACGACGGTCACCAGCAGGACCGCCGCATGGGTGCGGGCGCCCGCCCACGGGTCGTCCCGCAGCCGCTCGGCCGCGATCAGGACCGCCGGGTTCCCGGTCCGCTCAGCGAGGACGCGGCCCGTCAGCCGGGCGCTCGCGCCCACGGCCCAGACGGCCCCGAGCCCGGTGACGACCACCACACCGAAGACGAGCATCGGCGCCGTCCCGAACCCGTCTTGGTCGCGCGGAGCGAGGGCGAGCCCGGTGAGAAGTGTCACGAGAGCCGTCGCGAGGACGGCGAGGCCCGGGCGCCGCCAGCGAGCCGGGCGCACCCGGCGCACCCGGCCGAGCGGCGAGGCGACCACCCGGCGCAGGGCCAGCATGCTCACCAGCGCACCCAGTACGGGCACGGCGAGCGCGACCCCCGCGCAGCCGGCCCAGACGACGGCCGGCGGGCTCTGCCACTGGCGCAGCAGGACCGGCGCGGAGAGCGCCGTGGCGACGGCCGAGCCGATCAGGCACGCGAGGCCCGACTCCAGCGCGGCGATCCGCCGTACCTGCGCCGGGGTGGCTCCCGTGAGGCGCAGTCCGGCCATCCGCCGGTCGCGGTGCACGGCTCCGACCCGGGCGCACTGCCCGAGGAACCCGAGCACGGGCACCAGCAGGAGCAGCAGGGTGAGGACCACACCCGCCCGCTCGCCGGGCTGTGCGAGCAGCCCGTGGGCCAGGGGTATGGAGTACTGCCCTTGGAGCGAGGCGACGGCGATGGCGGCCAGGCAGAGCCCGGTGGCTGGGGCCGCCCCCACCGCTGTGAGCGCGACGCGCCACCACTCGCGCCGGTCCGAGCCACGGGTGAGGAGCAGGGCGATCCGAAGGTCGGTCCTCATCGGGACACCTCCCCGGCGGCCGGGGAGGCCGAGACGGCCGGGGCCGCAGGCAGGATGCCGGAGCCGGTCACGACCCCGTCCCGCAGCGAGACCTCACGGTCCGCGTACGCCGCCACCTGGGCGTCGTGCGTGATCAGCAGGACCGCGGTGCCGGCCTCCCTGGCGGTGTGTATCAGGGCGCTCATCACCTGTTCGCCTGCGAGGGAGTCGAGCGCGCCGGTCGGCTCGTCGGCGAAGACGGCCTTCGGATCGGTCACCAGGGCTCGCGCCAGCGCCACCCGCTGGGCCTGGCCGCCGCTCATCTCGCCGGGCCGCAGCGCCTCCTGACCCCGCACGCCGAACCGTTCGAGCCACTCGCCCGCCCGTTCCCGCGCCGCCGCCCGGGAGACACCCGCGAGCAGCAGGGGCAGTGCCACGTTGTCGGCGGCGGTCAGTTCGGGGATCAGCTGCCCGAACTGGAAGACCACTCCGAAGTCCGTGCGGCGCAGCTCGCCGAGCCGCTTCTCGGGGAGCAGGTCGAGGCGCTCGCCCGCGTACTCCACCGTTCCGCCGTCGGGTCTGACGATGCCCGCCAGGCAGTGGAGCAGGGTGGATTTACCGCTGCCGCTGGCTCCGGTGACGGCGAGGACCTCGCCCGCGGCCAGGTCCAGCGAGGCGCCGCGCAGTGCCGGGGTCGGACCGTGGGCCTTGACCAGATCCCTGGCGGTCAGAAGGGGGGTGCTCATGCTGTGTCGACCTCCGCGGTCAGGGGGGTGAGCCGGGCCGCCGTGGTCGTCATCCAGCGGAGGTCGGCGTCGAGGTGGTTGAGGGCGTAGTCGGCCGACAGGACGGTCGCGAGGCCGGCACCGGATGCCGTCTTCACCGCCGTGAGCTCACGCATCCGTGCCATGTGAGCGTCGCGCTGCGCCCGCAGATAGCCGGCCGGGTCCGCCGAGGCGAGGATCGATACGACGACCTTGGCGAAGATCTCGTTCGTCACGAAGGGGGCCGGCGGTGCGATCTCGCCCGCCCATCGGGTCAGTTCACGCGATCCCTCGTCGGTCGAGCGGTACAGGGTCCGCTCGGGACCGCCGTCCGAGTCGGTGCCGTCGATCGCGGCGAGATCGTCGCGGACCAGCCGTTGCAAGGTCGTGTACACCTGCCCGTAGGCCAGCGGGCGGGCCTGCGGGAAGCGTTCGTCGTGCCGTCGCTTGAGGTCGTACCCATGGCTGGGCCCTCCGGCGAGCAGCCCCAACAGGATGTGACGGGTGCTCATGGAGATCAGTATGCACTCAAGATATGTACTGAGTGAATAGCTGACGACGACCGACCGCCGAAGATCGCCCAGGGCTGCGGCGAATCGCCCCGGGGTGCGGCGAATCGCGGAGGACCGCCGAGGACCGCGGCGGAACAGCCGTGCCGTGCGGCCCTGTTGGACCCTGCCGACCCGAGGCGGGTGTCAGTCCGCGACCGCGTACGCCTCGACCGACCACAGCGAGTACCCGTACGCCGTGGCCCGCCGCACCCCCTGGACGCGCACGTAGCGGACGTCGCGTTCGTCGAAGCGGACGGATTCCCGACCGCCGCGGCTGTCGTTCACGGTCGTCGCGGTGCGCCAGACGCGACCGTCGGCGGAGACCTGTACGCGGTAGGCCGACGGGTGCGCGTCCTGCCAGCTCAGCACGAGCCGGCCGAGACGTACCGGCTCGGCGAACCGCACCTGCCACCAGGCACCGTCGTCGACGGGGGAGGACCAACGGGTCGACGGATCACCGTCGTTGGCCGCCGGGGCCGGGAAGTCGGGGGTCTCGTCGGCGGACGAGGAGGCCGTGCCGGTACGGGCCAGGTCGGGGCCCGCCGTGCGCGGGAAGGCGCGGACGGTCAGGGTGCGGGTCTGCGAGCCGAAGGCCACCGTCACCTCGTACGTGCCCGACGGGGTCCCCGGCGGGACCGTGACCTCGACCAGGCTGTCCACGACGGCGCCGCGCGACAGGGTCGGCGAGGGCCGCGAGACCTTGACCTGGATCCCCTTCGGGGCCTGTGCGGTCAGTTCACCGCTGACACCGGTGGGACGCAGCGAGGTCAGCCGGGCCGTGATCCGCTCCGTGCCGCCGATCTCCACGTCCGCCGTGGAGCGGGCCAGCTCCAGTGCCGCGGCAGGGGTGTCGGCGAACCACGGCACGAGATGGCGGACCTGGGAACGCCCGGGACCGACGACCCGCAGCGCGTCCACGCGCACGCCCGCCGTGCCGAGCAGGTCCGCGCCGATCTCCGTCGCGCCCCCGGCGGAGAGGGCGCCGAGATACCGCCAGCCCTCGCCCGGGACGTGCCCCTCGACGAAGCCCGTCGCGCCGGGGTCGGTCAGCACGCTCACGTCGGTGAGGACGCGGGGGCGCGGGAGCAGGACGACGCGGCCGTCCTGCCCGGTGCCGTCCTTCGGGGCGGGGTCGCCCTGCGCGGTCCCGCCGCCGTCCGCGCCGTCGGCCCCGGGACCGCCCGTGCCCGTCGTGGTGTCGTCGCCGGTCCCCTTGCCGCCGTCCCCCGCCGCTCCCGGGCCCTTCGGGGCGTGGCCGGTGGAGGAGTCGTTGCCGAGGCCCGCCCACTGCTCGTACGCCGTGCGGGCCCGCGTCAGGAACGGGTCGAGCACGCCCGCGCCGACCGTCGCCTCGCTCGCCGCGAGTTCGGCGCGCAGCCGGTTCAGCGCGCGGTACGCCGTCCACGCCGCCGTCGCGTCACCGTCCGACTGGGCGTCCAGCAGCGCGACGGCCGTCTCACCGGCCTCGCCGTAGCGCGCCAACTGCTCGGTCCAGGGCTGCACTTCGGTGGCGATCGGCCGGCCGGCCAGCCGCTTCGGCGTCTCGCGCATCACCGTGAACGCCGCACGCAGCCGCTCGGCCGCGCGGTCGCCCGCGGCACGGTCCGTGGTCGTCCGCGCCTGCCAGAAGGCCTCCAGGAGCGGGCGCAGATACGCCGACTCCTCGCCGCCGAGGACGGAGGACGCCTCGTTCCCGGCCAGCGCGCGCAGGGCGTCCGCGCCCCGGGCGTCCTTGCCCGCGAGATCCTCGATCGCGGCCTCCCAGGACTCCTGGGGCCGGTAGTCCCGCGGGTTCCACGCGTAGTCGGCCGCCGTGAACAGCGGGATGCGGGAGGCCTCGGCCTGGGGCATCGCGTTCGCCAGCAGAGCCGCCGAACCCGTCGCGACGGCCGGCTCGCGCCCCTGGTAGGGGCCGAGGAACACCCGGTCCTGCGCGTAGTCGTTGACCGGGTAGTTGTCCATCGTGACGAGCGGGTGGCTGCCGAACACCGCTCGGGTGCGCGCCAGTTCGCCTCCGGTGATGGTCTTCGGCACGACCCCGATACCCGTCCAGGCGACCTCGACGTTCCTGTCCAGCGCGCCGGCCAGTCGCCGGCGGTAGTCGGTCGAGCCGTCCTCGTAGTACTCCGTCGGCATCAGGGACAGCGCGGCCACGTCCGGGTGACGGGCCGCGAGATGCCGGGCCACGGCGTTCGCCACCCGGGCCTGCGCCTTCGCCGCCGCCTCGGCGCCGGAGCCGAACGCGTCCGCGTCCGCCCCGCAGTGCCACTCGGTGTAGCTGACGTCCTGGAACTGGAGCTGGAAGGCCCGGAACCCGAGCGCCCACATGGCGTCGAGCTTGCGCGTCAGCGCCTTCACGTCGGCGTCCGAGGAGAAGCACATCGCCTGCCCCGGGGCCACCGCCCAGGTCGGCGTGACGTGATTGCGGAGCGCCCGTTCCGCGAGGTCCCGGAACCGGGCGCGTTCGGCGGCCGGGTACGGCTCACGCCAGCGGGCCTGGCGGAACAGGTCGTCGCCGGGCGCGTAGACATAGCGGTTCTGCTTGGTCCTGCCCATGAAGTCCAGCTGGGCGAGGCGCTGTTCGGGGGTCCACGGGCTGCCGTAGAACCCCTCGGTGACACCCCGCACGGCGGTGCCGGGCCAGTCCCGGACGACGGCGCCGGCGATCCGGCGGTCGGCGCCGAGGAGTTGGCGCAGTGTCTGCACCGCGTGGAACAGGCCGTCCTCGCCGACTCCCGCGAGGGCGACGGTGTCCCGGCCGTCGGTGCGGCCGACGGCCAGCCGGTACCCGCCGGAGGGGAGGTCGGCGCGGGGCGCGGCACCGAGCGCCGTCAGCGCCCGCTCCAGGGAGCCCGAAGCGGCGGGCGTGCCGCCGAAGGAACCCGCGCCCCGACCGCCGGTGCTCGCCGGATCCGTGCCCAGGCGCACCACCAGAGCGTGCGCCGGGAGCGCGTCACCGTCACGCGCCGTCGTGATCGTGCGTGCGCCGGCCTGCCGCAGCAGCGCGCGCAACGCTTCGAGGGCGTACGGGTCGAGGTCGCTGTCCGGGGTGTCGGCGTCGACGCTCACACCGGGGGCGTACGGAGTCAGGGGCACGCCCGGGGCGTACACGCCGGCCGCGGAGCCGGAGCGCGCGCCTCCGGAGTTCCTGCCCGGCGCCGAGGTGACCAGGACGACCTCGTCCGTGACGGAGACCGGGGTGCCGTTCGCGCGCAGCGACTGCGGGCGCGGCCAGACGGCGGGCACCCCGCTCCCGGTGGGATCGTCCGCGGAGGCCGCGGGACCGTGCGGCGCCGCCACGGCCGCGGGGGCCGTCACGAACGCGCTCGCGACCACGGCGAACGCGAGTGCGGTCGCTCCTTTTCCACGCCCGAGTCGCACGGTTCCCCCTCGTAGCCCGGCACCCCGGCCGCGGCGTCGGTGTGGCCCGAGCCCACCATTCGAGTGATGAGGGTGTCAACGAGAGTGGCCGAAGTGCCGGGATTACCCCAGCCTGGAGGTGCGGCCCGGACATGCGGGACGGCGACGGAATGTGACCAGAAGCACGTTGTCCGTCCGTGTGCGTCTGCGCTCGCGCCCACGGGGTAGGGCTGCGTGTGACCGCCCGGGGCATCCGTTTCCGGCACGAACCACCGGAATGCCCCCGGCCGCCGTATCCGACCTCGACAAGGAGGCCCCCGTGGCCGCATCGGCACACCTGCTCCTCACGGCCCTGTCCGAACGCGCGGCGGAGCCGTCCGTCCCCGGCCCGCGCGCGAGCCGGGCGTCCGCCGAGCCCGAGAGCGCCCACCCGGGTCCGGCCGGTTCGGAGGGCGCCTGCTCCGCCGCGCCCCTGACCAGCGAACCCCCGCTGCTCGACGCCGAGCCGCTGACCAGCGAGCCGCCGCTCGCGTACGCCGCGCATCTGACGAGCGAACCCACCTCGACCGGCGCCGCGTCGGGGGTCTGATGGCACCCACCGGGCCGGCCGACCCGCCGCGGACCGCCTCGGAGCCGGCACCGCGGCCCCCCTTGTCCCGGCTCGCCGAACTGCACGGTGTCGCCCCGGAGTACAGCCCCTCCCCGGGCCGCACGGTCACGGCCCCGGACAGCGCGCTCGTGGCGGTCCTGGCGGCGCTCGGCGTCGACGCGAGCACCCCGGAAGCCGTCGGGGCCGCACTCGCGCTGCGCGAGGCCGCGAACGCGAAGCGGCTGCTGCCGCCGACCCTGGTGTGCTGGGGCGGCCTCGTCCCCGCCGAACTCGCCGCGCTGCCGGACGGCACCCGCCTGCGGATCACCACCGAACAGGGCGAGTCCCGGACCTCCGCCGACCAGCTGCCGCCCGGCGTCCACACACTGCGCGCCACCGCCCCCGACGGCCGCGACGCCGACACCCACGTCGTCGTCGCCCCCACCCGGCTGCCCGCGCCGCCCGGACGCGCCCACGGCCTGCTCGTCCAGCTCTACTCCCTGCTCTCCCGCCGTTCCTGGGGCATGGGCGACCTCGGCGACCTCGCCGAGCTGACCGCCTGGGCCGGGCGGGCGCTGGGCGCCGGATTCGTCCAGGTCAACCCCCTGCACGCCGCCGTACCCGGCGACCCCACCGACCCCTCCCCGTACCGGCCCTCGTCCCGTCGCTTCCCCGACCCGGTGCACCTGCGCGTCGAGGACGTCCCCGAGTACCCGTACGCCGAGGACCGCGACCGGCTGTCCGCGGTGCTGGAGCGGGCCGAACGGCTGCGCGACGGCGTACTGCGCAAGGGCGCGCTGATCGACCGCGACGCCGTGTGGGCTCTCAAACGCGAGGCGCTCGAAGCGGTGCGCTCGGTGCCGCTCGGGCCCGGACGGCAGGCCGCGTACGCCGACTTCCTCGCCGAGGAGGGCCGGGCGCTCGAGGACCACGCCACCTGGTGCGCGCTCGCCGAGGTCCACGGATCCGACTGGCGGAACTGGCCCGTGGCGCTGCGCGACCCCCGCTCGTCCGCCACCGCCAGGGCACGCGGCGAGCTGATGGACCGCGTCGACTTCCACAGCCGGCTCGCCTGGCTCACCGAGGCCCAGCTCGCGCGCGCCCAGCGCTCCGCGCGCGACGCGGGCATGACCGTCGGACTCGTGCACGACCTCGCCGTCGGCGTCCACCCGGACGGCGCGGACGCCTGGGCCCAGCAGGAGTACTTCGCCGCCGGCATGTCCGTCGGCGCGCCCCCGGACGCCTTCAACGCCCGCGGCCAGGACTGGGGCCTGCCGCCCTGGCGGCCCGACCGGCTCGCCGCCTGCGGCTACGCCCCCTACCGCCGGCTGCTGCGCGCGCTCCTGCGGAACGCGGGCGCCCTGCGCATCGACCATGTCATGGGCCTGTTCCGGCTCTGGTGGATCCCCGCCGGACAGCCGCCCACCGAGGGCTCGTACGTCCGCTACGACGCCGAGGCGATGCTCGCGATCCTGGTCCTGGAGGCCTCGCGGGCCGGAGCACTGGTGATCGGCGAGGACCTCGGCACGGTCGAACCCGGGGTGCGCGAGACGCTTCAGGAACGCGGAGTGCTCGGCACCTCGGTCCTGTGGTTCGAACGCGACTGGGACGGGGACGGCCTGCCGCTGCCGCCCGACGGCTGGCGCGCCGACTGCCTGGCCACCGCCACCACCCACGACCTGCCGTCCACGGCGGCCCGGTTCACCGGCGAGCACGTCGAACTCCGCGACCGCCTCGGCCTGTTGACCGGCTCCCTCGCCGAGGAACGGGCGGCCGCCGCCGCCGACGTCCGGGACTGGCTGGCGCTGCTCTCCCGGCTCGGGCTGCTGCGCGCTCCGGGCGGCGGCGCCCCCGCTTCGGTGGAGGAGGCCGAGATCCAGGCAGTACACCGCTTCCTGCTGCGCACCCCGGCCCGTCTGATCGGCGTCTGGCTCCCCGACGCCGTCGGCGACCGGCGCCCGCAGAACCTTCCGGGAACCTGGGACGAGTACCCCAACTGGCGCCTGCCCGTCGCCGACGCCGAGGGCCGGCCGGTGACCCTGGAGGAGCTGGCCGCCTCACCCCGGCTGCACGCCCTGATCGACGTGGTGCGGGCGGAGAGCGGCCCGGCCGGTGCGTCCGGGAGCCCCCCGGCACCCCCGGGCCGCGTCCCGTGACCTCCGTACGGCACCCCCGGGCGCGCGGCCCCGTCGGGTGTTCGCTACGTTTGCACCGTGGACAAGAAGAACGCTCTGCGCGCCGGTGCCCTGGCGGCCGGTACGACGCTGATGATGCTGCTCATGTCGTCCCCCGCGCTCGCGCTGACCCGTGACGACGGCGACGACCCCGGCTCCGGCCTGAGCGTGATCGAGACGCTCGGCCTCTACGTCGTGGCGCCGCTCGTGCTGTTCCTGGTCATCGCCGGCCTGGTGATGGTCCTGGACAAGTCCCACAAGCAGCCGAAGCAGGGCTGAGCCCCGCTCGCCCCGCACCGACTCTCCGCCGAGGGAGTCCCCGCACCGACCGGCGCGGGGACTCCCTCGACGCGTTGCCGGAGCCCTCAGCCCCGGCGCACCTCGTACAGGAAGCAGCCGTACTCAACCGCCCGGACGTGGACCAGTGCCACCTCCGGATCGGCGAACGCCTCCGTGAAGGCCTCGCCGAACGCGGCCGGTGCCCCGACCAGTTGCCCGCCCAGGATGTGTCCCCCGGCCGAGTAGCGGCGGACCGTGCGGTGGGCGCCCGTGAACGGCAGGGCGTCCGTGGCCGGGCCCGCGCACTCGTCCGCGTGGATGAAGACCGGACCCGTCTCGTCGTACGGGCCCGGCTCGGCGCCGGTCCGTGCCGCCCAGCGGCGCAACGGGGCGTAGGAGACCAGGGCGACGCGCTCCCCGGGCTCACTGCGGCGCAGGCAGCAGCGCAGCGGGGACCCGCCCTCCTCGTCGGTTCCCGGGACCGGCCGGCGGCCGGCGTCGTCGGTGTCGCGGAGCTCCTTCAGGACGGCCGCGCCGATGGGCCGTGCGGTGTAAGTCGTCATGACTCAAGGCTCACGCCCGCGACGCCCGGGCACCGGCGGGAAACGGACATCGCCTTGTGCGTGGGTCCCGTGGAAGGATGGCGCAACCCACACATAACGAGGAGATGACCGCGTGCCTGGCACAAACCTGACCCGCGAAGAGGCGCAGCAGCGGGCGAAGCTGCTCACCGTTGACTCGTACGAGGTCGATCTCGACCTCTCCGGCGCGCAGGAGGGCGGCACCTACCGGTCCGTGACCACGGTGCGCTTCGACTCCGCCGAGACCGGCGCGGAGTCCTTCATCGACCTGGTGGCCCCGGCCGTCCACGAGGTCACTCTCAACGGCGACCCGCTCGACCCCGCCGAGGTCTTCAAGGACTCGCGGATCGCGCTGCCCGGTCTTCTTGAGGGACGCAACGTCGTCCGCGTCGTCGCGGACTGCGCCTACACCAACACCGGCGAGGGCCTGCACCGGTTCGTCGACCCCGTCGACGAGCAGGCCTACCTGTACACCCAGTTCGAGGTGCCGGACGCACGCCGCGTCTTCGCGTCCTTCGAGCAGCCCGACCTCAAGGCCACCTTCCAGTTCACCGTGAAGGCGCCGACCGGCTGGACGGTCATCTCCAACTCGCCGACCCCGGAGCCCAAGGACGACGTCTGGGTCTTCGAGCCGACGCCGCGGATCTCGACGTACATCACCGCGCTGATCGTCGGCCCGTACCACTCTGTGCACAGCGTGTACGAGAAGGACGGCCGGACCGTGCCGCTCGGCATCTACTGTCGCCCCTCGCTCGCCGAGTTCCTCGACTCGGACGCGATCTTCGAGGTCACCCGGCAGGGCTTCGACTGGTTCCAGGAGAAGTTCGACTACGCGTACCCGTTCACGAAGTACGACCAGCTCTTCGTGCCCGAGTTCAACGCGGGCGCGATGGAGAACGCGGGCGCGGTCACCATCCGCGACCAGTACGTCTTCCGTTCCAAGGTCACCGACGCCGCCTACGAGCTGCGCGCCGAGACGATCCTGCACGAGCTCGCCCACATGTGGTTCGGCGACCTCGTGACGATGGAGTGGTGGAACGACCTCTGGCTGAACGAGTCGTTCGCCACCTACACCTCCATCGCCTGTCAGGCCTACCACCCCGACAGCCGCTGGCCGCACTCCTGGACCACCTTCGCCAACTCCATGAAGACGTGGGCGTACCGGCAGGACCAGCTGCCCTCCACCCACCCGATCATGGCCGAGATCCGCGACCTCGACGACGTGCTCGTCAACTTCGACGGCATCACGTACGCCAAGGGCGCCTCCGTCCTCAAGCAACTCGTCGCCTACGTCGGCATGGACGAGTTCTTCCGCGGCGTCCAGGCCTACTTCAAGGCCCACGCGTTCGGGAACACCCGCCTGTCCGACCTGCTCGGCGCCCTGGAGGAGACCTCCGGACGCGACCTCGGCGTCTGGTCGCAGAAGTGGCTCCAGACTGCCGGGATCAACATCCTGCGGCCCGAGATCGAGACCGACGCCGACGGCGTCATCACCTCCTTCGCCATCCGCCAGGAGGCCCCGGCCCTGCCCGCCGGAGCCCAGGGCGAGCCGACACTGCGCCCGCACCGCATCGCGGTCGGCCTCTACGACCTCGACGCCGGCAGCGGCAAGCTCCTCCGGGACGAGCGGCTCGAGCTCGACGTGGACGGGGAGCTGACCGCCGTACCGCAGCTCGTCGGCAAGCGCCGCCCCGATGTCGTCCTCCTCAACGACGACGACCTGTCGTACGCCAAGGTCCGCCTCGACGAGGACTCCCTGGCCTTCGTCACCGAGCACCTCGGGGACTTCGAGTCCTCCCTGCCGCGCGCCCTGTGCTGGGCCTCGGCCTGGGACATGACCCGCGACGCCGAACTCGCCACCCGCGACTACCTGGCGCTGGTGCTTTCCGGCATCGGCAAGGAGTCCGACATCGGTGTCGTCCAGTCGCTGCAACGCCAGGTGAAGCTCGCCATCGAGCTGTACGCCGACCCGACGGCCCGCGAGGCGCTGCTGACCCGCTGGACCGACGCGACGCTCGCCCACCTGCGTGCGGCCGAGGCCGGCGGCGACCACCAGCTGGCCTGGGCGCGCGCCTTCGCGGGTACCGCGCGCACGCCGGAGCAGCTCGACCTCCTGGAGGCGCTGCTCGAAGGCCGCGAGACCATCGAGGGCCTCGCCGTCGACACCGAGCTGCGCTGGGCGTTCGTCCAGCAACTCGCGGCCGTCGGACGCTTCGACGACGCGGAGATCGCCGCCGAGTACGAGCGCGACAAGACGGCCGCCGGTGAGCGGCACGCGGCCACCGCCCGGGCGGCCCGTCCCACCGAGGAGGCGAAGGCGGAGGCGTGGGCCTCGGTCGTCGAGTCCGACAAGCTCCCGAACGCCGTGCAGGAAGCGGTCATCGGCGGCTTCGTACAGACCGGCCAGCGTGAGCTGCTCGCCCCGTACACGGACAAGTACTTCTCCGTGGTCAAGGAGATCTGGGACGCCCGCTCGCACGAGATCGCGCAGCAGATCGCGACCGGCCTCTACCCGGGCATCCACATCGCCGAGGAGACCCTCGCCAAGACGGACGCGTGGCTGGCCGAGGCCGAGCCCAACGCCGCCCTGCGACGGCTCGTCTCGGAGTCCCGCTCGGGCGTCGAGCGGGCCCTGAAGGCGCAGGCGGCGGACGCCGCGTCGGCCCCGGGGGTGTACGGCTGCGGGGTCGGCATGGCGAACCTGAACGGCACATTGATCACGATGGAGACGATGAACGCGATCAGGCCGCCCAGCAG
>NZ_JBEXGX010000047.1:0-45057 GCF_040607495.1 Streptomyces sp. NPDC005281
TCTCCGGGGGGGGGCGGGGCTGTGCCGGTGCATCAGCCCGTCGCCGTCGGGTGAGGCGTGAGCGTCGGTGGCGACGGGCATCGATGTACCGGCACAGCCCCTCCCGCCGGATCCCGGCTGCGGGTGGACCGTGGCTCGGGTGCGGGTGTGAGTTTCAGCCCCTCCGGCCGGATCCCGGTTGCGGGTACGCCGTGGGAGGGGGCGAAAATCCCCTACACCCGCAGCGCCGCGAGCTGCTCCTCGAAGGGCACCACGTGGAAACCGTCCGCCCGGCCGGAAGCGGGCTGAGCGGGGACCGCGGCCGGAACCGGGGCCGGAGCCGAGGAGGACACCGGTGCCGAAGCCGCCGCCGGCACCTGCACACCCAGGACCGGCATCAGCGCAGCCAACTCCCCCGCCGCCCGCTCGACACGGTCGGCAAGCCCTTCCGCCCCCCAGTCCTCCGAAGCCGCGTACACCCCGGTCGGCACGACCACGGCCCGCAGATACGCGAACAACGGCCGCAGCGCGTGTTCGAGGACCAGCGAATGCCGCCCGGTCCCCCCGGTCGCCGCGACCAGCACGGGCTTGCCCGCCAGCGCGTCCTTGTCGAGCACGTCGAAGAACGACTTGAACAGACCGCTGTAGGAGGCGGAGAAGACAGGGGTCACGACGATCAGACCGTCCGCGGAGGTCACGTCGTCGATCGCGGCGGACAACGCCCGGCCGGGAAACCCGTTGGTGAGGTTGTGCGCGATCTCGACCGCGAGGTCGCGCAGTTCGACGACTCGAAGATCCACCGCATCGGACACCCGGCCGACGGCCGCGGCCGCCAGCCGGTCACCCAGCAGCCGCGTGGACGACGGAACACTCAGCCCCGCCGAGACGACGACGAGCTTCATACGGCGGTCACCTCTTCCTTCGCGGCGGCCACCCGGGCCGCGTGGGTCGGCGCGTCCGGCACGTCGGCCGGACGGTTCTTGGCGAACTCCTCGCGCAGCACCGGCACGACCTGCTCGCCGAGGAGGTCGAGCTGTTCGAGGACGGTCTTGAGCGGCAGCCCGGCATGGTCCAGCAGGAACAGCTGGCGCTGGTAGTCACCGGCGTACTCGCGGAACGCCAGCGTCTTCTCGATGACCTGCTGCGGCGAGCCGACGGTCAGCGGAGTCTGCTCGGTGAATTCCTCCAGCGACGGCCCGTGCCCGTAGACCGGGGCATTGTCGAAGTACGGCCTGAACTCCCGAACGGCGTCCTGCGAGTTGGACCGCATGAAGACCTGGCCGCCGAGGCCGACGATCGCCTGCTCGGCGGTGCCGTGCCCGTAGTGCGCGTACCGCTCGCGGTAGAGCTCGACCATCTTCTTGGTGTGGTCGGCGGGCCAGAAGATGTTGTTGTGGAAGAAGCCGTCGCCGTAGTACGCGGCCTGCTCGGCGATCTCGGGCGAGCGGATGGAGCCGTGCCAGACGAAGGGCGCGACACCGTCCAGCGGGCGCGGGGTCGACGTGAACGACTGGAGCGGCGTACGGAACTTGCCCTCCCACGTCACCACGTCCTCGCGCCAGAGACGGTGCAGCAGCGCGTAGTTCTCGACGGCGAGGTTGATGCCCTGCCGGATGTCCTGACCGAACCAGGGATAGACGGGCCCGGTGTTGCCGCGGCCCATCATCAGGTCGACCCGGCCGTCCGCGAGATGCTGGAGCATCGCGAAGTCCTCGGCGATCTTCACCGGGTCGTTGGTGGTGATCAGCGTCGTGGACGTGGACAGCACGAGCTTCTCGGTGCGTGCCGCGATGTAGCCGAGCATGGTGGTCGGGGACGACGGCACGAACGGCGGGTTGTGGTGCTCGCCGGTCGCGAAGACGTCGAGGCCGACCTCCTCGGCCTTCAGCGCGATGGCGACCATGGCCTTGATGCGCTCGCGCTCGCTCGGCTCCCTGCCCGTGGTGGGGTCCGGTGTCACATCGCCGACGCTGAAGATCCCGAACTGCATGGTCGCTCACCCTCCAAGTTGTTGACGTTTCAACTATACCCTCGAACCATCGCCCCTCCCCAGGTATTCCGCCGCTGTCAGTGGCCCGTCCTACGATCCCGGCATGGCCGCCCCACGCCGCGACACCCGAGGCATCGTCGACGCCGCGGAACTCTTCGCGCACGTCCGCTTCCGCCGCCACGAGCCCGCCGAACCGCTGCGCCCCTATCTGGAGCACTACTGGCTGATCGACTGGGACCTCACCCAGCCGTACGCCTCGCACGTGGTCCCGCACCCGTCGGTCAACGTCGTCTTCCAGCGGTACGCGGGACAAGACCCCTTCGGCGAGGTCGCCGGCATCGGACTCGGCCTGTTCACCCAGAAACTGGAGGGCAGGGGCCGGGTGTGCGGGATCCAGTTCCGCCCGGGAGGCTTCCGCGCCTTCGCGCCGGACCGCCCCCTGTCGTCCCTCACCGGACAGCGGCTCCCCCTCCCCGAGGTCTTCCCCGGCTCCGGAAGCGCCGTCGCGGCCGTCCTCGGCCCGGACGACGAGCGGGCCCGGGTCGCCGCCCTCGACGCCTTCCTCCTGGGCCTCAAACCGCGGCCGGACCCGCAGGTCACCCTGGCGACGGCCCTGGTCGACCGCATCCGCGCCGACCGCACGATCCGCAACGTCGGCACGCTCGCCGAGGCCGAGGGCATGACGGTCCGCGCCCTTCAGCGCCTGTTCTCCGCGTACGTCGGTGTCGGCCCGAAGTGGATCATCCTGCGCTACCGCATCCACGAGGCCCTGGAACGGGCCGAGAGCTCCGAGCAGGTGAACTGGGCCGCCCTGGCCGCCGACCTCGGCTACGCCGACCAGGCCCACCTGATCCGGGACTTCACCGCGACGGTCGGCGTCCCCCCGACGTCGTACGCGGCCGACCACGGACCCGCCTAGACGCCGGGCGAGCGCCTCCCCTCCGGGACTACGACGTGGACCGCGCGGCGGCGACCAGACCGCCCGTCCGGATCACCATCGGCAGCGTGGCCGCGTCGAACAGCCCGTCCCACAGCCTGGTGTCCAGAAGCCTGCCGTCGACCGCCACCGAAGGCGTTCCCGGCACCTTGTCCGCCTCGTAGGCCCGCTCCGACGCGGTCACGAAGTCGCGGTACTTCATGCCCCTGACGGCCGCGTCGAACTCCTTGTCACGCAAACCGGCGACCTCGGAGGCCATCCGCAGCAGGAAGTCGTCCGTGTAGCCGTCGACAACCTCCTCGGGCTGATGCGCGAAGAGCACGTCGTGGTACTCGATGAACCTGCCGCGCTCCAGGGCGGCGCGCAGCGCGTTGGCCGCACGCTCGGAGCCCTTGCCGCCGAGCCGGTCGTCCAGGAACGAGGCGAGCGTGTACTCGGTCCTGACCTCGCCGGACAGCGTCATGCCCCGCAGCGCCCCGCCGCCCCCGTCCTCCTCGAAGTCCTCGCAGACGGGACAGCGCATGTCCTCGTAGAGACGGACGACGGTGGCCGCGCTCTCCGCTCCCACGACGACGGTCGTGCCGTCGCCGGCGAGCCGTTCGGGCAGTTCCCCGGTGCTCCTGTAGGACGTGGTGACCACGTCCTCGCCGACTCCGGCGTCGGCCTTCGCCTGCTCACCGCACCCCGCCACCAGCACACCGGCCAGCGCCGTCCCCACGATCAGCACCGCCGTACGGCGGGTTCCGCCACCCGACATGGATCTCTTCCCTCCCCTGAGCTGGGGAGACCCTATGCGATCGGCGTGCGGGCGGCCTCGCCCGGCCCGGCACGGACGACGCACCGCCGGGCCGGGCGCGGGCACCCCCCACGCAGCCGGCCACCCGCCGGGGCCCTATCTCTCTTGACCGCACCCCACTCCATGCCGCATATTTATCTGCGTGACACAGACACTGCACGACGCAAACGAACCTGAAAGCCGCCCGATCCACTCACTCCACTCACTCCACCCAAGCCACCCTCCCGCCCGCGCCCGCTGGGCGATCCTCGGTGTCGTCCTCGCCGCCGACATCCTCGACCTCCTCGACGGCACCATCACCAACATCGCCGCCCCGACCATCGCCCACGACCTCGGCGGCGGCACCGCCCTCATCCAGTGGCTCGGCGCGTCCTACGCCCTCGCGCTCGGCGTGCTGCTCGTCCTCGGCGGGCGCCTCGGCGACAGATACGGCCGCCGCCGGCTCTTCCTGACCGGCCTCGCGGGCTTCACCGCCGCCTCGGCCGCCTGCGGCCTCGCCCCGACGCCGGGAACCCTCGTCGCCGCACGCCTGATCCAGGGCGCGTTCGGCGCGCTCGTCATCCCGCAGGGCTTCGGGATCCTCGGTGCGACCTGGCCCCGGGACCAGATCGGAAAGGCGTACAGCCTGTTCGGACCGGTGATGGGCCTGTCGGCCGTAGGCGGCCCGGTCCTCGCCGGATTCCTCATCGACGCCGACCTCGCCGGCCTCGGCTGGCGCCCGATGTTCCTCATCAACCTCGTCCTCGGCGGCGCCGCGGTCCTCGCCGCAGCCCGCCTGCTCCCCCACGACACCGGCGACCGCACGACCACCGTCGACCTACGGGGTTCCGCCCTCCTCGGCGCCACCATGCTCGCCCTGCTCACCGGGCTCATCGAAGGCTCGGCCCACGGCTGGAGCGCGCTCCCCGTCCTCCTCCTGCTCGCCGGACTCGCGCTCTTCGCCGGGTTCTGGCACCGCCAGCGCACCGCGCCCAGCCCTCTGATCCGGCCTTCTCTCCTGCACAACCGCGGCTTCACCTCGGGACTGCTCATCGGCGTCGTCTTCTTCGCCGCGGTCGCAGGCCTCCTGTACGTCGTCTCCCTCTTCCTCCAGCAGAGCCTCGGCCGCTCCCCCGCGGCCGCCGCGCTCTCCCTGACGCCCCTGTCCGCGGGCATCGTCATCGCCTCGATCGCCTGCTACCGCCTGATCGCCCGCCTCGGCCGCCGCCTGGTCCTCATCGGCTTCCTCGTCACCCTCGCCGGAACGGCCTACCTCCTCACCCTGATCACCGTCTCCGGCACGGAGACCGGCGGCTGGGCCCTGATCCCCCCGCTGTTCGTCGTCGGCCTCGGCATGGGCGCCTGCTTCGGCTCGCTCTACGACGTCACCATCGGCGACATCGCACCCGCGGAGGCCGGCAGCGCGGGCGGCTCACTCGGCGCCGTCCAGCAGCTCGCCAACGCGATCGGAGCCGCCGCCGTCACCACCGTCTACTTCCGGACCGACGGCGGCGGGACCCACGCCACCACCGTGAGCCTCACCGTCGTCGCCGCCATCACCCTCCTGTGCTGCCCCCTCGTACGCCTGCTCCCGCTCAAGGCACCGGAGCAGCACCACTAGAGGACCCCACCGGGCCGCCGGCCAGGACCTGCCCTAGGGCACGAGGACCAGCCGGCCCCGCAGCCCGCCCTCCGCGAGCCGCGCGTGCGCCTTGACGGCCTCGTCGAGCGCGTACGTCCCGGCGATCCGGGTCGTCAGCGCCCCCTCGTCAACGAGCGCCACGAGCTCCGCGAGCCGGGCCCCGTCGGCGGCGACCTCCACGGCACCGGTCCGCACCCCGCGCACGGACGCCGGATGGGCCCCCGGGATGACCCCCATGAAGGCGCCCCCGTCCCGCACCCACTCCAGGGCGTCCGCCCCCAGGATCGCCGCGTCCAGCACCGCGTCCACGCTCCCCGGCGCCACCCCGCCCGACACGAACCGGTCCGCCCCCAGGGCCCGTACGAGCTCCTCGTCGCCCTCACGGGCCAGCGCGGTCACGCTCACCCCCAGCCGGGCGGCGAGCTGCACGGCGTACCCGCCGACCGCCCCCGCGGCACCAGTGACCAGCAGGTTTTGTCCCGGCTCCAGGCCCAGCCCGTCGAGAGCCTGGGCCGCGGTCAGCGCGTTGAGCGGCAGGCTCGCCGCGTGCGCCGTGTCGACCGTGCGGGGCGCCGCGGCCACCGCACCGGCGTCGACCACCACATGGTCGGCGTGCGTACCGAGCGACTTGGCGGTCCCGTAGGCCAGCGCCACCACCTCGTCGCCCACGTTCCAGCCCGCCGCGACCCCGGCCGCGTCCACGACACCGGCCACGTCCCAGCCGAGCCCCAGCCGCTTCCCTGCGCCCCCGAAGACACCGGCACGCACCCCGGCGTCCACGGGGTTGACCCCCGCGGCCGCCACCTTGATCCGCACCTGCCGGGCCCCGGGCTCCGGCAGCGCCACCTCGACGATCTCGACCGCCTCCGGACCACCGAACGACGTCACAACCGCTGCGCGCATCCCAGCTCACCCCATCAGTAGGTCATCCACGGGTCTCTCACCCGCCACAACAACCCTAGGAAGAGCTACTATCCATTGGTAAGTAGGCACCTGAAGGTGCGTACATCACCCGGAGGTGCGTCATGGCGACCACGACGGCGGCCCAGCGGCGTCACCAGGCCCGCGTCGAGTACGACGCGTTCCTCAAGGGCTGCCCCACCAACCAGCTCCTGGACCGCATCAGCGACAAGTGGGTCAGCCTGATCGTGAGCGCGCTCGCCGACGCGGGCGGACCGATGCGCTACAGCGACCTCGGCCGCAAGATCGCCGGAGTCAGCCCCAAGATGCTGACGCAGACCCTGCGTTCACTGGAGCGCGACGGCATCCTCTCCCGCACGATCACCCCGTCCGTACCGGTCCGCGTCGACTACGAACTCACGCCGCTGGGCACGAACCTGAGCTGCCTGCTCACCGCCGTCAAGGACTGGGCGGAGCACCACATCGAGGAGGTCGCCGACGCCCGCGAGCGCTACGACACCTCGTCCGAGGCGTCCTGAAAGTCCCCGGACCGCAGCCGCGCGACCTGCTCGGCACTGAAGTCGACCGTACGCCGCATGTGCCCGATGATCAGGGCGACCTCGGTGTCGTCGAGCCCGTCGAACAGGCCGTACCACCCGGCGCCCAACCGCTCCCACATCCGCCCGAACTCGGCGATCTTCTCCGGCACGGTCGCCACCAGCACCCGTCGCCGGTCGGCCACGTCGCGCTCCCGCACGACATAGCCGGCCTTCTCCAGCCGGTCCACCAGCCGCGTGGCCGACCCGGTCGTCAGCCCCGTCATCGCGGCGATCCGCCCGGTGGTCACGGGCCCGTCCTCCAGGCTGAGCAGGTTCACGCACTGCACATCCGTCGGGTGCAGGCCGACGTGGTCGGCGAGGGCCTGGTTGAACAGCGCGTACGAGGCCATGTACCGCCGCGAGACGGCCGCCAGCTCCTCCAGCAGACGCCCCCGCGTTTCCCCATCGACAGCCATACGGCCCCCTTCCACCAGCCAAAATCGTACGCCGCACGACCCCGCCCCCCGGAAACCGCCGCTCACCCCAGGCTCCCTTCGCCCCCTCCGCCCCTACCCTCCCCGCCCCTGGCGCTCCACCCCAGCCCCGCTCCTCAAACGCCGGAGGGGCTGAAAATCACGAAATCACGCCCGCCGGGGGCCGCACCCGAACCACCGCGCACCCGCACCCAAAATTCGGCGGGAGGGGCCGTGCCGGTACATCAATGCCCGTCGCCACCGACGGCCACATCCCATCCAACGGCTACGGGCTGATGCACCGGCACGGCCCCGACCCACCACCGGACCGAACCCGGCACAAGCACAAGCACCGGCACCGGCACCGGCGAACCTGAGCCCTGGCAAAGTGACCCCATGCTGATCGCCCGCTCCGCCGCTCTCTTCGTCCTGGCCGCACTCCTGGAGATCGGCGGCGCCTGGCTCGTCTGGCAGGGCGTACGCGAACACCGCGGGTGGCTGTGGATCGGCGCCGGCGTAATGGCCCTCGGCGTGTACGGCTTCGTGGCCACGCTCCAGCCGGACGCCGAGTTCGGCCGCGTCCTGGCCGCGTACGGCGGAGTCTTCGTGGCCGGCTCCCTCGCCTGGGGCGTGGTCGCCGACGGCTACCGCCCCGACCGCTGGGACATCACCGGCGCCCTGATCTGCCTGGCCGGAGCCGCCGTGATCATGTACGCCCCCCGGGGCGGCAACTGACCCGCCACGGCCCCCGGCCACCCCCACCTATCCTGGCCGGAGACACCACAGAGCTCGAAGACACGCCGAAGACACGCAGACCCCGCCAAGGAGCAGCCGTATGACCCCCGCCGCCGCGTCCCGTATCGCCGTCATCACCGGTGCCAGCAGCGGAATCGGCGCCGCGACGGCCCGGCAGCTCGCGGCCGAGGGCTACCGCGTCGTCGTCACGGCCCGCCGCAAGGACCGCATCGAGGCGCTGGCGGAGGAGATCACCGCGGCGGGCGGCCAGGCGACCGCGTACGCCCTGGACATCACCGACCGCACGGCGGTCGACGAGTTCGCGACCGCGTTCAAGAAGATCGGCGTGCTGGTCAACAACGCCGGCGGCGCACTCGGCGCCGACCCGATCGCGACGGGCGACCCGGCCCAGTGGCGCCAGATGTACGAGACGAACGTCATCGGCACCCTGAACATCACCCAGGCCCTGCTCCCCGCGCTCACGGCCAGCGGCGACGGCACGGTCGTCGTCCTGTCGTCCACGGCGGGCCACGGCACGTACGAGGGCGGCGGCGGCTACGTGGCCGCCAAGCACGCCGAACACGTGCTCGCCGAGACCCTGCGCCTGGAGATCGTCGGCACCCCGGTCCGGGTCATCGAGGTGGCCCCCGGCATGGTCAAGACCGAGGAGTTCGCCCTCACCCGCTTCGGCGGCGACACCGAGAAGGCCGCCAAGGTCTACGCGGGCGTCGCCCAGCCCCTCTCCGCCGACGACGTCGCCGAGACGATCACGTGGGCGGTGACCCGCCCCAGCCACGTGAACATCGACCTCCTCGTGGTCCGCCCCCGCGCCCAGGCGTCGAACACGAAGGTCCACCGCGAACTGTGACCACGGACCCGCCCCCACCGAACGGGCCACCCCAGTCGCCCCAACCGCCGCCCCCGGCCGACGAACAGGCCCGCCTGGCCCTGGAGAAGAAGCGCGAACGGTACGTCTGGTACTACCTGGCGTACTTCCTCTTCGGCATCCACATCGTGGCCTTCGTCATGATCTACGCGGTCCTGTCGACGAAGTGACTCCGGAAGCGAACTCGAAGGGCCCGAGCCGTCAACGGCTCGGGCCCTTCGGGTCAGTTCGACGCAGGACAACCCCCGGTGCCGGACGCGTCAACCCTTCACACAGACGACCTGCTTCAGCTTCGCCACGACCTCCACGAGGTCACGCTGCTGCTCGATGACCTGCTCGATCGGCTTGTAGGCGGCCGGGATCTCGTCCACGACGCCGGAGTCCTTGCGGCACTCCACGCCCTGCGTCTGATCCTCCAGGTCCTTCGTCGTGAACCGACGCTTCGCAGCGTTTCGGCTCATACGCCGACCCGCGCCGTGCGAAGCCGAGTTGAAGGCCTTCTCGTTGCCGAGACCCTTCACGATGTACGACCCCGCCCCCATCGAGCCGGGGATGATGCCGAACTCTCCGGACCGCGCGCTGATGGCTCCCTTGCGGGTGACGAGCAGGTCCATGCCTTCGTAGCGCTCGACGTTCACGTAGTTGTGGTGGCAGCTGATCTCCGGCTCGAAGGCCGGCTTCGCCTTCTTGAACTCCTTACGGATCACGTCCTTGAGGAGCGCCATCATGAGCGTGCGGTTGTGCTTCGCGTACTCCTGGGCCCAGAAGAGGTCGTTGCGGTACGCGGCCATCTGGGGCGTGTCAGCCACGAAGACGGCGAGGTCGCGGTCGACCAGGCCCTGGTTGTGCGGAAGCTTCTGCGCGACACCGATGTGGTGCTCGGCCAACTCCTTGCCGATGTTCCGCGAACCGGAGTGCAGCATCAGCCAGACAGAACCGGTCGAATCGGTGCAAACTTCAATAAAATGATTACCCGATCCAAGCGTCCCCATCTGCTTGACCGCCCGCTCCTCGCGGAACTTCACCGCGTCAGCCACCCCGTCGAACCGCCCCCAGAAGTCGTCCCACCCGGCGGTCGCGAGGCCGTGGAAGCCGCCCGGGGTGACCGGGGAGTCGTGCATCCCCCGGCCCACCGGAATCGCCTCCTCGATCTTCGAGCGGAGTCGCGAGAGGTCGCCCGGCAGGTCGTTGGCGGTGAGGGAGGTCTTGACCGCGGACATTCCGCAGCCGATGTCGACACCCACCGCCGCCGGGCACACCGCGTCCTGCATCGCAATCACGGAGCCGACCGTCGCGCCCTTGCCGTAGTGGACGTCCGGCATGACGGCGAGGCCCTTGATCCAGGGCAGCGTGGCCACGTTCTGGAGCTGACGGAGGGCCACATCCTCGACCGAGGCGGGGTCGGCCCACATACGGATGGGAACCTGCGCCCCCGGCACCTCTACGTACGACATATCGTCCTCTATCCCCAGAAACACACCAGAAGTCTTAAATCGCAAAACCGGCGCCTAGGTCGACGTATAGGACAACGGACCGGCGTCCACGGCTGTGCGTGCGATACACATTGTCTCCAGGGGTCGCCCCCGTGCGGCAACCGAATAACCACAGGACACCCGGGCCGAAGCGCCGTCGGGAACCGTCGAGAGGAGCCTGACCGTGCAGCGGAAGGCGTACGTATCTGGCGCCGCCGTGCTCCTCGCGGCAGTGCTGGCGGGCTGCACGAGCGGTGGAGGCGTGGGCGGTTCGCCTCCGGACTCCAAGGGCGGCGACACCGGCACGACGGCCCCCGTGGCCCAGCCGGGCAAGTACCGCACCCTCCCGGAGGCCTGCGGAGCGGCCGACCACGACACGCTCGACACGCTGCTGCCCGGCATCCAGGAGGGCACCGACGAGGCACAGCAGGAGAAGGCGTACGCGGGAGAGGCGACGCTCACGTACGACACGGACCGGCGTGACGGCTGCGACTGGAAGGTGGCGTCCGCCGCCGCCACCGATCACCTCTTCGTCGACTTCGAGCGTGTGGTCTCGTACGACAACACGGTGAGCGACGAGAGCAAGGCCGAGGAGCTGTACGCCGCCAAGCAGACGGCGGCCGATCTCCCCGAGCCCACGGCGTCGACGTCCGCGTCCCCTTCGGCCTCCGCCTCCGCTTCCGGCGGCGCCACTCCGAGTCCTGGCGGCAGCAACACCGGCCCGGCCGACGACAACGCCGGCGGGGACAACGTCGACGCCTCCGGCACCCCGGGCTCCCCCAGCGCCTCCGCCTCGCAGACCCCGGCCGATCTCCAGTCGCGCGTGCTGGAGGACCTCGGCGACGAGGCGTTCCTCGACGACAAGCTGAACACCGGCTCGTCGACGGCCCAGCAGCGCACGGTGACTGTGGTGTTCCGCACGTCCAACGCGATCGTCACGATCGAATACTCCGAGCAGCCGACGTCTTCCGCGAGCGCCCCGGACAGCAAGGAAATGCAGGACAGGGCGCTGAAACTGGCCCAGAAGCTGACCTCCCGGCTCAACGGCTAACGGCCTCACGGCCGATGGGGGCACCGCGGCGCAAACCCCCCGAACGGGAACCGTCCTGGCGCCCCACCGCGTACCGTGGCCCCTCGGACCCGACCGGCCGCACGCTCCATGTGCGGCCGTACCACGAGCGCCACGAGTGAAGGAACCATGCACCGACCAGTACAGCGAGCAGGCCGAGCACAGCGACTCACCCGCATCCTTGTCAGCGCGGCCGCCGTCCCGGTGATGCTCGTCGTCGCGGGCTGTTCCTCGGACTCCGGCTCCGGTGACGACGCGCAGAAGAACGAGAGCGCGGCCCCGGGAGCGACGGTGTCCGAGAGCCCCTCGACCCCCGCCGTCCAGCCCGGCGCGTACTCGACGCTGCCCAAGGCGTGTTCGGTGCTGTCGAAGAAGACGCTGGACGAACTCATACCGAAGGGTTCCACGTCGGGCAAGTCGGGCAAGCTGGACGAACCGAAGGAACGCGGCAACTGCAACTGGAGCAGCCTCGACAACAACGGGGTGAAGGGCTCTCAGTTCCGCTGGCTGAACGTGGCACTGCTGCGTTTCGATTCGGACGCGCGCGGTTCGGGCGAGGATCAGGCCCACGCGTACTTCCAGAAGCAGGCCTCGGGCGCGCAGGCGGTGGAGGGCGCGCTGGACACCAGGTCGGCGCCGGTCACCGGTACGGGCGACGAGGCGACGGCCGTGCGGTACGGCCTGAAGAAGAAGGAAGGCTCCTTCAAGCAGCAGACGATCGTGGCGCGCGTCCAGAACGTGGTCGTGACGCTCGACTACAACGGTGCCGGTCTCGCGGGTGAGAAGACCCCGGACGCGGACACGCTGCTGAAGGCGGCCGAGAAGGCCACGAAGGAAGCGGTGGCCGCCGTGGCCGCCGCGAACGGTGACGGCGGCGCGGCGAGCGCGGGCTCGCCGGATCCGGCCTCTTCGTCGAAGGCCTCGAAGGCTCCGTCCTCCTCCAAGTCACCGTCGGCCTCGCCGTCCAGGAGCGCCTCCGGGGGCACGTCCAAGGCCGGCTCCAAGAGTGCCTCGCCGTCGCAGTCGGCGGCCAAGAAGAGCTGACCCGGCCATGACCGGATCCGGGGCTCGACCCGGCTCTCCGGCAGGCCTGTCACGGGGCCCGGTTCACTTCGTAACCGGGCTCCGTCCATACCGCGCATCCGCACGCCACACACATGTGCCACTCTGTTGCGCGCAACAACACGCAAGGGGAGGGGAGTACAGGTGGCCGCGCCCATACAGCTGACACGGATGCACAAGATTCTCATCGGCATCGTCGTCGCCGGTGCGCTCGTCATCGCCGGAATCGGCTTCGCCGGTTCGTACACGGCGGTCCGTGAGCTGGCGCTCAAGAAGGGGTTCGGGAACTTCTCGTACGTCTTCCCGATCGGCATCGACGCGGGTATCGGCGTCCTGCTGGCCCTGGACCTGCTGCTGACCTGGATCCGCATCCCGTTCCCGATGCTGCGCCAGACGGCGTGGCTGCTGACGGTGGCGACGATCGCCTTCAACGGCGCGGCGGCCTGGCCGGACCCGCTGGGTGTGGGCATGCACGCGGTCATCCCGGTGCTGTTCGTGGTCTCGGTCGAGGCGGCCCGGCACGCGGTCGGCCGAATAGCCGACATCACGGCCGACAAGCACATGGAGGGCGTGCGCCTCACCCGCTGGCTGCTCTCCCCGATCCCCACCTTCCTGCTGTGGCGCCGGATGAAGCTGTGGGAGCTGCGTTCCTACGAACAGGTCATCAGGCTGGAGCAGGACCGCTTGGTCTACCAGGCCCGTCTGCACTCCCGCTTCGGCCGCGCCTGGCGCCGCAAGGCCCCGGTCGAGTCGCTGATGCCGCTGCGCCTCGCGCGCTACGGCGTCCCCCTCGCGGAGACGGCCCCCGCGGGTCTCGCCGCGGCCGGCATCGAGCCGGCGCTGCTGCCTCCGGCGCCCGCGCCCGCGCCGGTTCAGGCGTCGGTCCCGGCCGCCGCCGCGGCGGCGCCCGAGCCGTTGGAGCTGGAGTCGAACGGGGCCGGCGGCCGGCAGCCGCAGGCCGAGTACGTTCAGCAGGGCCAAGGTCAGGGGCAGGGGCAGGGTCAGGTCCAGGGCGGGGGTCCGGCGCAGTACCAGGGGCAGTACCAGGGCCAGGGGCAGTACCAAGGCCAGTACCAGGGTCAGGCGGCGGAGCCGGATCTGAACCCGTGGTTCGCCACCCCCGATCCCCAGGAGCTCGCGTACGACGGTGGTTACGACCCGGCGTTCGGGCAGGAGGCGCAGTACCAGCAGTGGTTCGCCGAGCAGCAGGCCCAGGCCTACGAGCCCGGCCCGGAGGAGACGGGTACCTTCCCCATCCCGGCGGGCCCCGGCCGTACGCGGCAGCTGGGTGAGGGCGGCGGTCCCGAGCAGCTGCCGATCCCCGCTCCGCGGGAGGAGCAGTCGCCGGTCCTGGACCAGAAGAGCCAGGACGAGGCGTACTACCAGGTGTTCCGCCAGTCGATAGACGGCAGCTTCCCGACGCCGCGGGTGCTTGGCGACAACATAGAGGCCACGTACGGAACGACGCTCACGAGCACGGCGCTGAAGAACCTCACAGAGCGTTTCCAGAACCGTTTCACCGCGGAGCTGGAGGAGGACCACATCGCGTAGGCAGGTCGGCACGCGAGCGTGTCGACTTGTACGAGGAAGGGGCTCCCGGTGATCACCGGGAGCCCCTTCCTCGTACGGTCCTGCCGTGCCTGGTTACGCGCTGAGCAGCTTGCGCACCCGGTCCTGGCCCACGGCGAGCAGCAGCGTGGGCAGGCGCGGCCCGGTGTCGCGGCCGACGAGCAGGTGGTAGAGCAGGGCGAAGAAGGTGCGCTGGGCGACCTTGATCTCGGCGGGGAGTTCCTTGGCGGTGGCGTCGACGGGGAAGCCCGCCTGGACCTTGGGAACGCCGTAGACGAGGTGGGTGAGGCCGTCCAGGGACCAGTTCGCCTCCAGTCCGTCGAGGAGCAGGCGCAGTGACTCGCGGCCCTGGTCGTCGAGGGACTTCAGCAGGTCGGCGTCGGGTTCGTCGCGGACGACGGTGCGCTCCTCGGCGGGGACCTGGGTGTTGATCCAGGTTTCCGCCTTGTCGAGGCGGGGCCTGACCTCGTCGAGGGAGGTGAGCGGGTTCTCGGGGTCGAGTTCGCTCAGGATGCGCAGGGTCTGGTCCTCGGCGCCGGCGGTGATGTCGGCGACGGAGGCGAGGGTGCGGTACGCCATCGGGCGGGGGGTCCTGGGCAGTTCCCCGGCGGCGGTGCCGACGGCACGGGAGTACGCGGCGGCGTCGGCCGGGAGGACGGAGCCGTCGGCGACCTTGGCGGCGAGCTTGTCCCACTCGTCGTAGAGCCGCTGGATCTCCTGGTCGAAGGCGATCTTGAAGGACTGGTTGGGGCGGCGGCGGGCGTACAGCCAGCGCAGCAGCTGCGGTTCCATGATCTGGAGCGCGTCGGCGGCGGTGGGGACCCCGCCCTTGCTGCTGGACATCTTGGCCATGCCGGAGATGCCGACGAAGGCGTACATCGGTCCGATGGGCTGCTCGGCGCCGAAGATGCCGACGATCTGGCCGCCGACCTGGAAGGAGGATCCCGGGGAGGAGTGGTCGACGCCGCTCGGCTCGAAGATGACGCCTTCGTAGGCCCAGCGCATGGGCCAGTCGACCTTCCAGACCAGCTTGCCGCGGTTGAACTCGCTGAGCAGGACGGTCTCGGCGTGGCCGCAGGCGGAGCAGGTGTACGACAGTTCGGTCGTCGTGTCGTCGTAGGCCGTGACGGTGGTCAGGTCCTTCTCGCACTGCCCGCAGTAGGGCTTGTACGGGTAGTACCCGGAGACGGAGCTGCCGTCGTCCTCGGCGGCGGCGCCGGATCCCTCGGCGGCTTCGAGTTCGGCCTCGTCAACCGGCTTCTGGCCCTGCTGCTTCTTGGCGGGGGCCTTCTTGGTGCGGTACTGGTCGAGGATCGCGTCGATGTCGCCGCGGTGCTTCATCGCGAACAGGACCTGCTCGCGGTAGGTGCCCGCGGTGTACTGCTCGGTCTGGCTGATGCCGTCGTACTCGACGCCGAGCTCGGCCAGGGCCTCGGTCATGGCGGCCTTGAAGTGCTCGGCCCAGTTCGGGTACGCCGAGCCGGCGGGGGCGGGGACGGAGGTCAGCGGCTTGCCGATGTGCTCGGCCCACGACTCGTCGATGCCCGCGATGCCGGCCGGGACCTTGCGGTAGCGGTCGTAGTCGTCCCAGGAGATCAGGTGGCGCACGGTGTGGCCGCGGCGGCGGATCTCGTCGGCGACCAGGTGCGGGGTCATGACCTCGCGGAGGTTGCCGAGGTGGATCGGACCGGACGGGGAGAGTCCGGACGCGACGACGACAGGTTTGCCCGGGGCCCGACGCTCCGACTCCTCGATGACCTCATCCGCGAAACGGGAGACCCAGTCGGTGGTCTCGGTGCTCGGAGCCACGATCGGCACGTCCTTCTTCCTCAAACGCGAGTACGGCTGACGCGACCATTCTCCCAGCTCGGGCCTCAACCGCGAAAACGGCTTTTCACCGCGTGGGATACTGGCTTTCCTTGTACTCAGAGTCTGTGTCCTCAGAGTCTGCGGAACCCGAGCAGAAACGGCAGCCACTCCATGGCCTCGGTCACGTCCCTCACCGCTTCCGTCCATCAGCGCCTCGCGGACGCCCTCTCGGCAGCTCTGCCGGAGGCCGGTTCCGCGGACCCGCTGCTGCGCCGAAGCGACCGGGCCGACTTCCAGGCCAACGGGATCCTGGCCCTCGCCAAGAAGGCGAAGACGAACCCGCGCGAGCTGGCGACCGAGGTGGTGGCCCGGGTCGAGTCGGGTGACGTGATCAAGGACATCGAGGTCTCCGGGCCCGGCTTCCTGAACATCACGATCACCGACCGGGCGATCGTGGCGAACCTGGCGGACCGGTACGCGGACGGCGCGCGGCTCGGGGTGCCCCTCGCGGCGGACCCGGGTACGACGGTGATCGACTACGCGCAGCCGAACGTGGCCAAGGAGATGCACGTCGGTCATCTGCGGTCCGCGGTGATCGGTGACGCGGTCGTGCAGATCCTGGAGTTCACCGGCGAGTCCGTCGTGCGGCGGCACCACATCGGCGACTGGGGCACGCAGTTCGGCATGCTCATCCAGTATCTGATCGAGCACCCGCACGAGCTGGACCACAAGGGCGAGGCGGAGGTCTCCGGCGAGGAGGCCATGTCGAACCTGAACCGGCTCTACAAGGCGGCGCGGACGCTCTTCGACTCCGACGAGGAGTTCAAGACGCGGGCGCGGCGCCGGGTGGTGGACCTCCAGGCGGGTGAACCCGGAACGCTGGCCATGTGGCAGAAGTTCGTGGACGAGTCGAAGATCTACTTCTACTCGGTCTTCGACAAGCTGGACATGGAGATCCGGGACCCGGACGTGGTCGGCGAGTCCGGCTACAACGACATGCTGGACGAGACGTGCCGGCTCCTGGAGGAGTCGGGCGTCGCGGTCCGCTCCGAGGGCGCCCTGTGCGTCTTCTTCGACGATGTGAAGGGCCCGGACGGCAATCCGGTGCCGCTGATCGTGAAGAAGTCGGACGGCGGCTACGGCTACGCGGCCACCGACCTGTCGGCGATCCGTGACCGGGTCTTCGGCCTGAAGGCCGACAGCCTGATCTACGTCGTGGACGCCCGGCAGTCCCTGCACTTCAAGATGGTGTTCGAGACCGCGCGCAGGGCCGGCTGGCTGAACGACGACGTCAAGGCCCACCAGCTCGCGTTCGGCACGGTGCTGGGCAAGGACGGCAAGCCGTTCAAGACGCGTGAGGGCGAGACGGTGCGGCTGGTCGACCTCCTGGACGAGGCGATCGACCGGGCGACGGCCGTCGTGCGGGAGAAGGCCGAGAAGGTGGGCCTGAGCGAGCCGGAGATCGAGGAGAACGGCCGGTACGTCGGCATCGGCGCCGTGAAGTACGCGGACCTGTCGACCTCGGCCGTGCGGGACTACAAGTTCGACCTGGACCAGATGGTCTCGCTGAACGGTGACACGTCCGTGTACCTCCAGTACGCGTACGCCCGTATCCGGTCGATCTTCGGCAAGGCGGGCGAGCGGGCGCCGCTGGCGCACCCGGAGCTCGAACTGGCCCCGGCGGAGCGGGCGCTGGGTCTGCACCTGGACCGGTTCGGGGAGACGCTGGACGAGGTCGCCGCCGAGTACGCCCCGCACAAGCTGGCCGCGTACCTGTACCAACTGGCCTCGCTCTACACGACGTTCTACGACCAGTGCCCGGTAATCAAGCCGGCCCCGGCCCAGGAGGTCGCGGAGAACCGCCTGTTCCTCTGCGACCTGACGGCCCGCACCCTGCACCAGGGCATGTCCCTGCTGGGCATCAGGACGCCTGAGCGGCTCTGACCCTGTCGGCGGGACACGGCTTCGCGGCCCCGGCGGAACGGTGATCACCGTTCCGCCGGGGCCGTCCCTCTGTCAGGCGTAGTAGTGGATGGTGCCCCGCAGCGCGGGAGTGGCGCCCTCGCAGTGCTGGACGAAGGTCGCGGCGAACGCCTTCACGGTGCCGGCGTCGTCGAACGCCAGCTTGGTGACGGTGAATTCGCCTGTACTGGCGTTGCAGCCGCGTCCGTCGCCGCCCATGTCGAGCTCGCCGACGCCCGGTCCGCGGAAGCGCTGCGTGGTGTAGGTCGTCCCGGCGCTGAACCGCTGCCCCTCGGGCGGCGCGATGGACGCCGACCAGTTCTCCCGCCGGCCCGAGACGCCGTACCGGATGCCGTCGGCGCTCCCGGTGATCGAGAACGTGCTGGTGGAGCCGGTGTGGGTCCGGCTCAGGCCCTGCCCGATCCAGTCCCCCGCGTCACTGGTGTACGTGTACGACAGCGGGTACGCACGGTACTTGACGACACCCTTGAGGGCCGGGGCCGTGGCGCTCTCGCAGTGCTGGGTGTAGGTGGCGTCCAGCAGGGTGATGGTGCCGTCGGCGTCCGTCTCGATCTGGTCGACCGAGAACTGGCCGTACACCTCGTTGCAGCCGCGCCCGTCGCCGGAGACGTCGAGACCCGGCGAACGGCCGGTGCGGAACGCGGCACGCTCGGCGTTGCGGTAGACCCCGGGGTGGAGTCGTTCCCCCTGCGGCGCGGCGAGTTCGACGTCCCACCAGGTGTCGCCGGTCGACACCCGAAAACGTGCGTACTCCGCGGAGCCACCCGCGGTGATCGTGGCCGTCTTCGGGGTGTACGAGGCGGTGGCACCTTGCCCGATGTAGTCCCCGGGCTGACTGGTGTGGCTGTATCTGGTCACCGCCACCGGTGCGGTGGTGGCTGCCGTGGCGGGTGCGGCCAGGGCCGTGGTGAGACCGACCGTCGCGGTCAGACCCGCGAGGACACCGGTGAGTACGCGTCTCCATCCTGTACTTCTGGGCACGGATGCATCCCCCTCCAGGAGAACGGGCGCCCCGTACGAGCGCCCACGCCCCTCACGTAAGCAGGGCACGCTCCCGGCAGTCGAGCCATTTCCTTTGCCATCAACTCCTTTCAGCCGAAGGCGAGTTGGGACCTTCCGTCGACCGGTCACGGCAGGACGGGAGGGCCTCGGGCAGTGTCCGGGCCGCGTTCGCCGCGACAGGGTGAGAGGCCCGGGACGCGTTGTCAGTGCCTGCCCCTACAGTCACCGGCATGGCGACTCTTCCCAATCCGCTTCCGCGGCTTACGGCAGACCCGGGCGGGCGCGCGCTCGGGCTCGAACTCCCGCCCGGGAGACTGATCGACGCTGGGGGTACCTCCCACGCCCTCGATGCAGTGGGGGAGATCGACGGCCCGTGGCACGAGCCGCTGCTGTGGCACGCCGAGGAACCGGCGGTTCCCGGGGGCTGGGCGGCCCTGTCCTCCGCCCGGAATTCGGGTCTGCTGCCGGTGCTGCTCGACGTGGGCGGCCCGCAGAACGGCCCCGAGGACTGGGAGTTGTCGCCGGACGAGATGTCGTATCCCGGGGATCACGACGCCGAAGAGGTGCTCGCGGAGTTCTGGGAGGACTACGCGGCGGACGAACCCGACCCGGACGCGGACCACCCCGGCAAGGAGAAGGTCGTCGAGGTCTTCGGGGAGCAGCCTGCCTTCGGCGAGACGATCGCCCCGTACGGGCCGCTCTGGCCGGGCCTCGCCGTCGCCGCCCCGCTCGACGCGGACCCGGACGCGCGCGCCGCCGAGATCGCCGACTCCCTCGCGCGGAACGGCTCCTGGCTGAAGCAGCCCCGGCTCGCCCTGGTCCCGGCTCGCCGCAGCTCCGACATCCCGGCGGCGATCGGCTGGTCGGGCCCGTTGAACCACGAGAACGACGTGGCGCGTCTGTGCGCCGTGCTCCGCTCGTGGGAGGACCGCTTCGGCATACGCGTGGTGGCCCTCACCTACGACCAGTTGGTGCTCTCCGTGGCGGCCCCGCCGACGACCGTGTCCGAGGCCGAGGCGGTCGCCGCCGAGCACTTCGCGTTCTGCCCGGACAACATCACCCAGGGCCACCACGACACGCTCCGGGAGTACGCCGAGCACGAGGTGCTGGGCGAGCGGGTGTGGTCCTTCTGGTGGGACTGAGCCCCTCTTCCTACACCCGCAGGCCCTTACCCAGGCGTCGCAGGCCTTCCGCGATCTCGGCCGGGGTCTGGGTGACGAAGCACAGGCGCAGGGTCGACGGGTCCGGGGTGCCCGCGTAGAAGGGGGCGCCGGGGACGTACGCCACGCCCTGGTCCACCACTTGGCGGAGCAGGGCCGTGGTGTCGTACTGCTCGGGGAGGCGGGCCCAGAGGAACATGCCGCCTTCCGGGCGGGTCCAGGTGGATCCGGCCGGGAGGGCGGCGCCGATGCCCGCGAGCATGGCGTCCCGCCGTTCGCGGTAGACGGCCGCGACCTGGGCCACGTGGGAGTCCAGGTCGCGGTCCGCCAAGTAGCGGGCGGCGGCCAGCTGGTTGACGGTCGGGGTGTGCAGGTCGGCGGCCTGCTTGGCGACGGCGCACGCGCGGCGCAGTGCCGCCGGTGCCCGCAGCCAGCCCAGCCGCAGGCCGGGTGCCATCACCTTGGAGAAGGAGCCGAGGAGGACCGTCCGGTCTTCGGCACCGTCGTGGGAGGCGATCCACGGGACCCGCTCGCCCTCGAATCGCAGCTCTCCGTACGGGTCGTCCTCGACGATCCACAGCCCGCGCTCGGCGGCGACCCGGGCGACTGCGGCCCGGCGTTCGGCCGGCAGAGTCCGCCCGGTCGGGTTCTGGAAGGTGGGCACGGTGTAGAGCAGCTTCGGGCGCTCCCTGGTGACCAGCTCGCCGAGGGCTTCGGGGTCGAGGCCGTCGTCGTCGCCCGGCACGGCCAGTACGCGCGCCCCGGCGAAGGCGAAGGCCTGAAGTGCCGCCAGATAGCAGGGGCTTTCGACCAGGACGGTGTCGCCGGGTTCGAGCAGCGCGGTGGCGAGCAGCGACAGTGCCTGCTGCGAGCCGGTGGTGACGAGGACGTCGTCGGGCGCGGTCGGCAGCCCGCGTGCGCTCATGCGGTCGGCGAGGGCTGTCCGCAGCGTCGGTTCGCCCTCGGTCGTCGAGTACTGGAGGGCGCGTCCGGGTTCCTCGACGAGGACGTCCCGGTAGGCGGCCGCGATGCCGTCCGCGTCGAACAGTTCCGGGGCGGGCAGGCCACCCGCGAAGTTGATGACCTCCGGGCGTGCCGTCACCGCGAGGATCTCCCGTACCGGCGAACCGCCGATCGCGGTGGTCCTGGCGGCGAGCGGAGGCACGGGGGCGGTCGTGGTCGTGCGGTCGGTGACGGTCACGATGACGGCTCCTTGGTCCTTGCGGGCGGTGTCCTGGACGTCCTTGCGGGCGGGGCCTGTGCCTGAGTCGTCGCGAGCGGCGCCCGAGTCTGCGTCCTGGCGGGGCGGCACCCGCGTCGGCGGGTCCTTGCGGCCGGGTGGCCCCGTCGTGCCAAGGCCCCCTGCCCGTACCTTAGGCCGGTGTATGGCCTCTACACCTGTCGATTTCGGGATGCGGACGGTCGGCAACCCGGCGACGGCGTCCAGGGTTTGACGTCCGTCGCCACGTACACGTTGCTGTCCGCGTGCGTGACGTCGTCGATCGAGGTGGCGCCCTCGTCATTCGGTGGGAGCCGGTACCCATTCGCTGCCGCCGAGCGGATGGTCGTACGCCGGCCGTCCCACGTTCCCGCTCGTACGGAACGGCTTTCCGTGGTCGTCGACGCGCACCGTGCCGCTCCTGGACCCGCTGGACCAGTCGATTTCCAGGTACCAGCTCACGTCGTGCGCCCGCGCGTCGGCGAACACGTAGAAGACCTCGGGGTCGGACTCGCTGACCTTGTACGGGAAGTCCCGCTGTCCGCCCTTGAGCGCGGTCGCGGGGCGCCCCGCGTCGAGGTCCACGGTGAAGGACTTCGTCTCCACACCGCCGCCGCAGCCGACGCCCATCGCGTAGTCGTTCCAGGCGAGCGGCGCGCCCTTCTGCACCACCCGGACGTGCAGCGCCTCCAGGACGACGGTGGCTCTGCCGGTGCCCTGGACCGTCAGCGCGATCATCTGCTCGCCGCTCGCGACCCCGCCGAGCGCGGTGACCCAGCCGCGGGCGTCCGGCTCGTTCGGGGGCGGGGGCACCTGCGGTGCGTTCCGGTTCACCAAGTAGTGCTGGCTGCACGGGTCGTCCCACTTGTACGCGTTCGCGACGACGGTCGGCGCGGCGGCCCCTTCCCCGCTCCTGCCGGCCGCGTCGTCCTTCGCCGTGCCAGGGTCGTCGACGGCCCCGGCGATCGTCGAACCGGTGGGCCGGGGACGGGCGCCGCGCGACGGGGAGGCCGAGGCGGACCCGTGTCGGGTGCCGGGTGTCGCACCGGTCCCGGGCGTGCGCGGGGCGGACGGGACGCCGAGGGCGACGGCCTTCCCCTTGGTGTCGTCCTCACCGCCGGATCCGAACCGCGCGGTCAGGGCGGTGGACACGACCGCGGCCGCCACGACGGCCCCGGCACCGGCGAGCACCACGGTCCGGCGGCTCCACCGCACCGGCGCCGAACCGGCGGCGTCCCGCCCCGGCTTCCGCCCGACACCGGCCTCGTCCGTGACCGGGCCCCGGGGGCTGTCCCCGGGCCCGTCCACCTGCCGGTTGCCGGAATCGGAGCCGGGCCCGTTCCCCCGTCCGCTCCCGGACTCGGAACCGGGGCCGCTCCCCTGCCCGTTGCCGGACTCGGCCTGCGGTGCGGACCTCGGCGCGTCCGCCGCGCTGCCGTCCTGCCCGTCGACAGCCCCGGAGGAACCACCCGAAGTCCCGTCCACCACAGCCCTGTTCGGCCCAGCCCTGCCCGCCTCGACTCCGCTCGCCTCAGCCCTGTTCGGTTCGGCCCTGTTCGCCTGTCCCCGCAGCACGTCCGCGAGGACCCATCGTCGGTGCAGCTCCACGAGCTCCTCGGGGGTGGCCCGGCACGCACGCGCGAGCCGCTCCACGGGCGCGTAATCCGTCGGTACGGCATCCCCGTTGACGTACCGGTGCAACGTGGACGTACTCACATGCAGCCGTTTGGCGAGCACCCCGTAGCTGAGCCCGGACCGCTCCTTCAGCTCGCCGAGCAAGCCCGCGAACTCGTTCCCCGCCACCCGTTCCTCCATCCCCCGTGTTCCGGACCGGCGTTCCAGGGGCATGCCATTCCCCCAGGTCAGACCTATTGCCGGCGTTCCGGCGTCCCGTATTCCCCGCCGGTTGTGGCGGTCGGGACGGATCACCGCCCAAGCTGTGGCCATCCAAGCACGCCGCCCTCC
This sequence comes from Streptomyces sp. NPDC005281, assembly GCF_040607495.1. Lineage (NCBI taxonomy): Bacteria > Bacillati > Actinomycetota > Actinomycetes > Kitasatosporales > Streptomycetaceae > Streptomyces > Streptomyces sp. NPDC005281. The sequence goes on from NZ_JBEXGX010000047.1 coordinate 23,167, forward strand.
CCGACCGGCCGGGCGGCCGTTCCATCAAGCCACTCACACCCACAGCGATATCAACCGGGGGATCACACATGTCCGCACGCACCACCCGCACCCGACTTCTCGCCGCCACGACGGTCGCGCTCGCGGCGCTCGCCCTCTCGGCGTGCGACAACGGCAAGGGCGTACGCAGTGAGGGTCCGAGCGGGGGCTCGTCCGCCTCGTCCGGGTCCTCGGCAGGGCAGAGCGCACCGGCGACGGGCGGAGGAACGACGGCGAAGCCCGCGGCCACCGGCACAGGGACCGGCACCGCCGGCTCGAGAGGCGGCACGAACGCGAAGGGGAGCGGCTCCACGGGCGGTTCCACCGCGGGTTCCACCGGGGGTTCCACGGGCGGCTCCGCCGGAAAGAGCGGCACCGGTTCCAAGGGCGGTTCGCCGGCCAAGACGGGTACGAGGAACGTGGCCTGCGACGGTTCCGACACCAGGACCACCGCGACCGTCGTGTCCCGTCCGCTCAACCATCTGCTGCTCACCGTCACCAACACGGGTACGCGCAACTGCGACCTGACGGGTTATCCGATGCCCCGCTTCGGTGAGGCCCAGGCCGTTCCGCCGGTCGCGGAGGAGACGCACCCGCAGGCGGTCGTCACGCTCGCTCCCGGCGAGTCGGGCTACGCCGGTGTGCTGCTGTCGTCCGCCGACGGCAGCGGGGGCAACGGCTACACGGCCAAGACCCTGGAGATCAACTTCGACCGGGGCCGCTCCACTGCCGCGGCCCTGCCCGCGAAGGGCGTCTACGTCGACGACCGGCTCACGGTGACGTACTGGCAGCAGACCCTGGACGCCGCGCTCGGGTACTGAGCGAACTCGGCCCCGGCGGAGACCCGCCCGGGTACTGAGCGAACTCGGCCCCGGCGGAGACGCGCCCGGACACCGAGCGGGTGCGGTTCCGGTGGAGACCGCCGGAACCGGCCCGGTGTCAGCGCAGGTTCCGGGCCACCTCGGTCGCCCAGTAAGTGAGGATGTTCTGCGCGCCGGCGCGCTTGATGCCGGTGAGGGATTCCAGGATCGCCCGCTCGCGGTCGATCCAGCCCTTCTCCGCGGCGGCCTCGATCATCGAGTACTCGCCGGAGATCTGGTAGGCGACGACCGGCACGTCGGACGCGTCGGCGACGCGGGCGAGGATGTCGAGGTAGGGCCCGGCGGGCTTCACCATCACCATGTCGGCGCCCTCCTCCAGGTCCAGCGCCAGCTCCCGCAGGGACTCCCGCGCGTTCGCCGGGTCCTGCTGGTACGTCTTGCGGTCGCCCCTCAGGGACGAGCCGACGGCCTCCCGGAACGGACCGTAGAAGGCGGAGGCGTACTTGACGGTGTAGGCGAGGACGGCGACGTCCTCGCGGCCGATCTGGTCGAGGGCGTCCCGGATGACACCGATCTGCCCGTCCATCATCCCGCTGGGGCCCACGACATGGGCGCCAGCGTCGGCCTGCACCTGGGCCATCTCGGCGTACCGCTCCAGGGTGGCGTCGTTGTCGACCCGGCCCTGGTCGTCGAGGACACCGCAGTGGCCGTGGTCGGTGGTCTCGTCGAGGCACAGGTCGGACATCACGAGCAGTTCGTCGCCGACCTCGGCGCGGACATCTCGCAGGGCGACCTGGAGGATCCCGTCCGGGTCGGTGCCCGGCGTCCCGACGGCGTCCTTCTTCGCGTCCTCGGGAACCCCGAAGAGCATGATCCCGGAGACCCCGGCCTCCAGCGCCTCGACGGCAGCCTTCTTCAGGCTGTCCCGCGTGTGCTGCACGACCCCGGGCATCGAGGAGATCGGCACCGGCTCGCTCACTCCCTCGCGGACGAACGCGGGGAGGATGAAGTCGGCCGGGTGCAGCCGGGTCTCGGCGACCATCCGGCGCATGACGGGCGTGGTGCGCAGCCGCCGGGGACGCGTACCGGGGAAGGATCCGTACTTCGTCATGACATCTACGCTACGCCCGTCACGGAGGCCCCTTTACCGACTCGGCGTCGGAGCCCAGGAGGCCCCGGGGCGGGTCGGGAAGCTCAGGCGAGGACCGGAACGGCCGTCGGAGCCACGGGAGCCATTTCGGGCCGGGCGGCGCGGCAGTCGCGGCACCACGCTCCCCGGAACGGCGCTCTGAAGACCCTGTCGCAGCCGCCCTCGCAGTCCTCCATGCCGGGTGGACAGGGCAGCTGCCGACTCGGGAGCACCTCGCCCTCACCGGCTACGGGAAGGGGTGGCAGCGTCGGTGGAAGAAGGTCCAGCAGACGGTTACGGAGGAAGCCGGCCGGGTTCCGCACCTGGGGAGGAAGGTCGTTGGTCAGGGCGTAGATCACCGACGCCCTGCCGAGACCGTTCTCGAACCAGGCCACGACCAGGGGCGCCAGTCGTCGCACCTCCCGCCCGGACAGCGTCAGCCGGATGTCGGTCCGACGCAGCCCGGCGAGCAGCACTTCGGCTCTGTCACGGTCCTCGCCGCGCGGCGGCCCCGACTCGTAGAGCCGGGAGGGCAGCAACGGCTCGGAGGGCTGACGGGGCTCGGCCCGGGTGGCCGATTCGCCGACCTGTACGGCGTCACAGGCCGTGAACGGCTCGGGCACGGTGTCGGAGGGCGGACGGTGAGAGGGCGAATCGCCCGAGGTAAGGATGAGGTCCAGGACCGCAAGGTCCGGTACCGGCGCGACCGTGACCGGCCGAGCCGTGCTCGTCGGGGACGCCTGAGGTACCTGGGCCGCCGGGGCGGTGACCGGCTCCGGTTCTGCCTCCCGCCGGGCCCGGGTCGGCGCCGGGGCGTGGTACGCGAACGTACGCGTGACCATCCGCCCGGAAGGGAGCCGTTCCCGCACCCGCTCGACATAGCCGCGCGCCTCCAACTCCCGCAGCGCGCAGGCGATCCGGGTACGGCCCTCGGGGAACCACTCGGCGAGGCTGCGGATGTCGACCCGCGCGCCCTCGGGCAGCGACAGGATGTGCACGGCGATGCCGATCGCGGTCGCGGAGAGCCCCCGGTGCTGGGCGAGGTGGTTGCCGACGATCGTGTACCGGTCGGGCTGGTACTCCCGTACGTGTGTGACACCGGAGTGGGTGGCGTTGCGCCGTACTCCCTGACTCGGGCGCAGGGCATCGATAAGCTTGGTCACAGCCATGGGGAAGGGTCTTGCCTTCTCTTTTGGTCAGGCCCTCGCACTGGGATTGCCGTCCCGGCGGGGGCCGAAGCATGTGTGGGATATGAAGTTGTGGATGTTGTCTGCGGCGAGCGTGCACGTCCGGACCGCCCACGCGCCAGCCACAGCAGCCGAGTTCACCCGCCCGTGTGACGTGGGCGGGTTTGGTCGGTGGGTGGGTTCTCTCCCCGGATTCTTTGGTCTCTTATCGCCCGCCGCACCGGCCCGCACGCCACCGAAGGACGCTTCACCGGGCTTCGGTACGGGCATCACAGGCAGGGCCCGAGATCGAGTTCCGCCCACACCGTCTTGCACGGCACCGGCCCCGACTGCGTCGAAGTGGCCGTCTGTCCGGACCGCATCCTCGTCCGGGACTCCAAGGACCCGGACGGCCCCCGTCTCGGCATCACCCCGGCCGCCTGGGCGGGCTTCCTGCCGAGGCGTTGACCGGGCGCACAACGAAACACGCCCCGCCTTCTCCCGTAGGAGACGGCGGGGCGTGTTCACCTGTGTCAGGTGTCAGGTCGTCCGGCGCCTGCGTGAGCCCGGACGGCGCTCGCTCGGCCGGGTCACCGGGTCGCCCGCGTCCAGTGCGGCGGCGCGGCGGCGCAGGCCGAAGTCGGCCAGTGCCTCCGCCAGCTTGTGCACGGAGGGCTCCGGAGCCATGACGTCGACCCGCAGCCCGTGCTCCTCGGCCGTCTTGGCCGTCGCGGGGCCGATGCAGGCGATCACCGTCACGTTGTGCGGCTTTCCTGCGATGCCGACCAGGTTCCGCACGGTCGACGACGAGGTGAAGAGCACCGCGTCGAAGCCGCCGCCCTTGATCGCCTCACGGGTGTCGGCCGGCGGCGGCGACGCGCGCACGGTGCGGTACGCCGTGACGTCGTCGACCTCCCAGCCCAGCTCGATGAGCCCGGCGACAAGCGTCTCCGTGGCGATGTCGGCGCGGGGCAGGAAGACACGGTCGATCGGGTCGAAGACCGGGTCGTAGGGCGGCCAGTCCTCCAGGAGACCCGCGGCGGACTGCTCACCGCTGGGCACCAGGTCCGGCTTCACGCCGAAGGCGATGAGCGCCGTCGCGGTCGACTCGCCGACCGCCGCGACCTTGATGCCCGCGAAGGCACGCGCGTCGAGCCCGTACTCCTCGAACTTCTCGCGGACCGCCTTGACGGCGTTGACCGAGGTGAAGGCGATCCACTCGTAGCGGCCCGTCACCAGGCCCTTGACCGCGCGCTCCATCTGCTGGGGCGTGCGCGGAGGCTCGACCGCGATGGTCGGCACCTCGTAGGGCACGGCCCCGTACGACCGCAGCTGGTCGGAGAGCGACGCCGCCTGCTCCTTCGTACGCGGCACGAGCACCTTCCAGCCGAACAGCGGCTTGGACTCGAACCACGACAGCCGGTCGCGCTGGGCGGCGGCGGAACGCTCACCGACCACGGCTATGACCGGGCGGCCACCGTCCGGGGACGGCAGCACCTTCGCCTGCTTCAGCGTCTGCGCGATCGTGCCGAGGGTGGCCGACCAGGTGCGCTGGCGGGTCGTCGTACCGGCGATCGTCACGGACATCGGGGTGTCGGGCTTGCGGCCGGAGGCCACCAGCTCGCCGGCGGCCGCGGCCACGGAGTCGAGCGTCGCCGACACCACGACGGTGCCGTCGGAGGCGCCGACCTCGGTCCAGCAGCGGTTCGAAGCGGTGCGCGCGTCGACGAAACGTACGTCCGCACCCTGCGCGTCCCGCAGCGGAACACCCGCGTAGGCGGGCACACCGACGGCGGCCGCGATACCGGGCACCACCTCGAAGGGCACGCCCGCGGCGACGCAGGCCAGCATCTCCTCGGCGGCGTACGCGTCGAGGCCGGGGTCACCGGACACCGCACGCACGACCCGCTTGCCGCCCCGCGCGGCCGTCATGACAAGATTGGCAGCGTCCCTCGACGCGGGGTCACCGACGGTTGTTGACGCACTGTCAACAACCTTCAGCTGAGGCGTGCCTGTGCCCTGGTACGGAACCGGCGAAGTGTCCGGATCCGTGTTCAGAACGGCGACGCCTTGTCTGGCATGAACACGCACCACGTCGAGCACATCGTGCTCGGCGACGAGGACGTCCGCGTTCGCCAGCGCCTCCACGGCGCGCAGTGTCAGCAGCCCTGGATCTCCGGGTCCGGCACCCAGGAAGGTGACGTGCCCGTGGACCGGACCGGCGGGAAGGTTGGTGGGGCTCAAAGTGCTCGCTCCCCCATCAGACCGGCCGCGCCCTTGGCAAGCATCTCGGCGGCGAGTTCACGGCCGAGCGACATCGCCTGGTCGTGTGTCTCGGGCACGGGACCGGTGGTGGACAGCTGCACCAGCGTCGAGCCGTCGGTCATGCCGACGACGCCGCGCAGGCGCATCTCCTTGACAATCTGCCCGTCGGCCAGAAGGTCGGCGTACGCGCCCACGGGAGCGCTGCAGCCGGCCTCGAGGGCGGCGAGCAGGGATCGCTCGGCGGTCACGGCGGCCCGGGTGAACGGGTCGTCGAGCTCGGCGAGCGCGGCGATGAGGTCCGCGTGATCCGCGGCGCACTCGATCGCCAGGGCCCCCTGGCCGGGGGCGGGCAGAACGGTGTCGACCGACAGGAAGTCGGTGACCTCGTCGATCCGGCCGATCCGGTTGAGTCCGGCGGCGGCGAGCACGACTGCGTCGAGCTCCCCGGCGTGCACGTACCCGATCCGGGTGTCGACGTTGCCCCGGATGGCGACCGTCTCGATCGTCATGCCGTGGCTGCGCGCGTACGCGTTCAGCTGGGCCATGCGGCGCAGCGAACCGGTTCCGACGCGCGCGCCGTCCGGCAGCTGCTCGAAGGTCAGTCCGTCGCGGGCCACGAGCACGTCACGGACGTCCTCGCGCACCGGCACGGCGGCCAGCGCGAGGTCCTCGGGCTGCGCGGTCGGAAGATCCTTGAGGGAGTGCACGGCGAAGTCGACCTCCCCGCGCGCCAGGGCCTCCCGCAGCGCGGTCACGAAGACTCCCGTGCCGCCGATCTGCGCGAGGTTCTCGCGGGAAACGTCGCCGTACGTCGTGATCTCAACGAGCTCGACGGGCCGTCCGGTCACCTTGCTCACGGCATCCGCCACCTGCCCGGACTGGGCCATGGCGAGTTTGCTGCGCCTGGTCCCGAGCCTCAAAGCCTGCTCACTCATGCTCGCCCTCGGTTCTTGGCGTTCTCGGTGTTGTTCTCGGCCCGCGAGACGGCGGCGACCGTCTCCGGGTCCAGGTCGAACAGGGTCCGCAGCGCGTCCGCGTACCCGGCACCGCCGGGCTCGGCGGCGAGTTGCTTGACCCGTACGGTCGGCGCGTGCAGAAGCTTGTCCACGACGCGCCGCACGGTCTGGGTGATCTCGCCGCGCTGCTTGTCGTCGAGGTCCGGCAGCCGTCCGTCAAGCCGGGTGATCTCGTTCGCGACGACGTCGGCGGCCATGGCACGCAGCGCCACGACGGTGGGGGTGATGTGCGCGGCCCGCTGGGCGGCGCCGAACGCGGCCACCTCGTCGGAGACGATCCGGCGCACCTGGTCCACGTCGGCGGCCATCGGCGCGTCCGCGGAGGCCTCGGCCAGCGTCTCAAGGTCGACGAAGCTCACGCCGAGCAGCCGGTGCACGGCCGCGTCGATGTCGCGGGGCATGGCGAGGTCGAGCAGCGCGAGCACCGGCGCGGGGCGGGGGGCCTCGGCGACGGGTTCGGGCCTGCGGCGCTCGGGGATGCGGCCGGCGGTGGCGGCCGTGGCTGCCAGAGCGGCGATGAGTCCGGCGTCTGCCTCGGCGTCCTCGCCGGGCGTACGACGGCTGTCGCGGCGCTCGACGGTTCCGGTGCCCTTGTCCACCCAGACCGCGTGCTGCTCCAGGGTGGCGGCGTCCATACCGGCGACGGCCGCCTCGCCCATGACGGAGAAACCGGTGGCGCCCTGTACGGCGGACAGGTCCAGCGGGCAGGCGTCCTCGGTGCCCGCGTCGGCGGGCGCGAGGTGACCGGCGGGGCCGGCCGCGGTCTCGCGCAGTGCCGCGGGCGTTCCCGTACGTCCTTCGACGGCGGCCGCCACGGTCTCGGCCGTCAGGACGAGCCCGGTCGCCCCGGTGCACGAGACAGCGATGTCGGCACGTGTCAGCTCGACCGGCACCGAGTCCATCGGTACCGCGCGGGCCAGCACGTCCGTGTCGTCGCCGCCGGTGAGGATCTCGGCGAGGCGCTCGGCGCGGTCGGGGGTGCGGTTGGCGATCACGATCTCGCCGACGCCGACGCGCGCGAGCGTCGCGGCGGCCAGCGAGGACATCGAGCCCGCGCCGATGACGAGGGCCTTCTTGCCCTTGGCCCAGGCCTCGACCGCCCGCCCGGCGGACAGCTGCTCCAGGCCGAAGGTGACCAGGGACTGTCCGGCGCGGTCGATGCCGGTCTCGGAGTGCGCGCGCTTGCCGACCCGCAGGGCCTGCTGGAACAGGTCGTTCAGAAGGCGGCCCGCGGTGTGCAGCTCCTGCGCGGTGGCGAGCCCGTCCTTGATCTGGCCGAGGATCTGGCCCTCACCGACGACCATCGAGTCCAGGCCGCAGGCCACCGAGAAGAGGTGGTGGACGGCCCGGTCCTCGTAGTGCACGTACAGGTGGGGGGTGAGCTCCTCCAGGCCGACGCCGCTGTGCTGGGCGAGCAGCGTGGACAGCTCGGCGACGCCCGCGTGGAACTTGTCCACGTCGGCGTACAGCTCGATGCGGTTGCAGGTGGCGAGCACCGCGCCCTCGGTGGCGGGCTCGGTGGCGAGGGTGTCCTGGAGCAGCTTGACCTGGGCGTCCGCGGACAGCGCGGCCCGTTCGAGGACGCTGACCGGAGCGCTGCGGTGGCTCAGTCCGACGACGAGGAGACTCATGCCGGCATCACGGCGGGAACGTCCCCGTCGGGCCCTTTGTCGTTGTTCTCCCGCTTGGGCGGGGCGGCGGCACTGGCCTTCGCCTCGGCCTCCTCGCCGGCCTTGCGCTGCTCGTGGAACGCGAGGATCTGAAGCTCGATGGAGAGATCGACCTTGCGCACGTCGACGCCGTCAGGGACGGTCAGGACGGTCGGCGCGAAGTTCAGGATGGAGGTGACTCCGGCGGCCACCAGGCGGTCGCAGACCGGCTGGGCGGCTCCTGCCGGGGTGGCGATGACACCGATCGAGACACCGTTCTCGTCGATGATCTTTTCCAGCTCGTCCGTGTGCTGCACCGGGATCCCGGCGACAGGCTTCCCGGCCATCGCGGGATCGGCGTCGATGAGCGCCGCCACGCGGAATCCGCGGGAGGCGAACCCTCCGTAATTGGCCAGTGCCGCGCCGAGGTTGCCGATGCCGACGATCACAACCGGCCAGTCCTGGGTGAGCCCCAGTTCACGGGAGATCTGGTACACGAGATACTCGACGTCGTACCCCACACCACGGGTCCCGTAGGAGCCGAGGTAGGAGAAGTCCTTGCGCAGCTTCGCGGAGTTGACCCCCGCGGCGGCCGCGAGCTCCTCGGAGGAGACCGTGGGCACCGAGCGCTCCGACAGTGCGGTGAGTGCTCGGAGGTACAGCGGAAGCCGGGCGACGGTGGCCTCGGGAATTCCTCGGCTGCGGGTCGCCGGTCGGTGAGTTCGGCCAGTTGCCACGGTGCTCCTGCGGGTAGCGCGGGGCTGTAGGCGGTCACACGTACCTAGACCGCCCCGTCGAATGCAGGCTATGTCTTTGTGAACGCGTGCACAAAGATGATGTCCGATTTGCCCGGCCAACGTGACCGGGGTCACGCACGCCCGGCGCGCCCGTATGGAACCGGCGCGTGGACCACGTCGTTCCGCACCTGAAGGGGGCAAAACCGCACACGCTCCTCAACGAATCCCGCCCCCGAGACCAATCGCGGTCGATCCTAGGCGACTTTCCGGACGCCTTGGACTGCTCGGTCAGGTCACAGTCGGGGTACATCACGGGCGCGGTCGGCGCCGTCGCTCACAGCTCACCCCGCCAGGGCTTTGCGAAGGCGTTCCTCGTTCACACGCCAGAAGGTGTGCTGGGCGCCGTCCACCAGTACGACCGGGATCTGCTCCCAGTAGCGGCGGTGCAGCTCCTCGTCCTCGGTGATGTCCTTCCCCTCCCAGGGGACCCCGAGATCGGCGCACACCTTCTCGATCACTTCCTGCGCGTCATCACACAGATGACACCCGGGCTTCCTGATCAGCGTGACCAGGTGCTCCGCGGGCGCCTTGCTCTCCGTACGGCGGTCGCTGCGCCGGAACATGGGGCTCATACGCGCCATTCTCCCGCCCCCGGCGCCGTGGCGGGCACGCTCGGCGAGTTCCGCGGCGGCGGGCTCCCGCGGGGCCGGCCTCCATGTCGGCGCCGGGCCCGCACAAGGGCCGGGCTCGCACAGGGGCCGGGCTCGCACAAGGGCCGACTCGCCGCGCCGGGGTGAATCGGAACGGCCGTTTAACGGCATGGCCGCGGAGAGTTCACAGCGCCGAATCCTCGCGACTCCGGAAGCACCGAACAGACTGGCTATGCTCACGACATGGCCGCTCTCGGATGGCTCACTCCCCGTAGGCGCTCCGCCACCGCGCGGAGCGTGTTGGCAGGCGAGGCCTCGGCGGAGGCAGCGCGCAAGTCCTCGCAGGAACTGGAAGAACTGGAAGAACTGGCACCACCGGACGCCGTGGAGGAACCCGACTTCCCGGTGCTCGGCGACGACCGGGCCGCCGCGTTCTTCGATCTCGACAACACCGTGATGCAAGGTGCTGCCCTCTTCCACTTCGGACGCGGGCTGTACAAGCGGAAGTTCTTCGAGACCCGCGACCTCGCGAAGTTCGCCTGGCAGCAGGCGTGGTTCCGGCTGGCCGGCGTCGAGGACCCCGAGCACATGCAGGAAGCGCGCGACTCCGCGCTGTCGATCGTCAAGGGTCACCGTGTCTCCGAGCTGATGTCGATCGGCGAGGAGATCTACGACGAGTACATGGCCGAGCGGATCTGGCCCGGGACCCGCGCGCTCGCCCAGGCGCACCTGGACGCCGGCCAGAAGGTGTGGCTCGTCACGGCGGCGCCGGTGGAGATCGCCACGGTGATCGCACGGCGGCTCGGTCTCACGGGCGCGCTGGGCACGGTCGCGGAATCGGTGGACGGGATCTACACCGGCAAACTGGTCGGGGAACCCCTGCACGGGCCGGCGAAGGCGGAGGCCGTACGGGCGCTCGCGTCCGCGGAGAACCTGGACCTGTCCCGCTGCGCGGCGTACAGCGACTCGCACAACGACATTCCGATGCTCTCGCTGGTCGGACACCCGTACGCGATCAACCCCGACTCGAAACTGCGCAGGCACGCGCGGGACTTCGACTGGCGGCTGCGGGACTATCGCACCGCGCGCAAGGCCGCGAAGGTCGGGATTCCCGCCGCGGCCGGGGTCGGTGCGGTGGCCGGCGGCACGGCGGCCGCGATCGCGCTGCACCGGCGTCGTCGGTAGCTCGACTCTGGCGTTTGCCGGTTCCGTGAGGGCTCGTGGTGGGTCGGGGCCGTGCCGGTGCATCAGCCCGTCGCCGTTGGATGAGATGTGGCCGTCGGTGGCGACGGGCATTGATGTACCGGCACGGCCCCTCCCGCCGAATTCCGGCTGCGGGTGCGCGGTGGTTCGGGTGCGGCCCCTGGCGGGCGTGATTTCGTTATTTTCAGCCCCTCCGGCGTTTGAGGAGCGGGGGCTGGGGCGGAGCCCCGGGTAAGGGACGGGTAGGGGCTGCGGGGGCGAAAACCTGTCCGGACCTGGGGTGGGAGCGTCGCGTCGCCAGGCAATCACATCGTCCTACCCATGCCAGGGGCGACTCAGTCGCGCTCTGCTCAGGCGGGCACAACACGCTCTGCACTCAGACGGAACACGAACCGATCCGATCAACAATCGGTCATCGACCAGCACTTGAACAGGCACCGATCCGTGCCAAAAGCGTCGTAATCGATGATTTTAGCAACTGGGTGTAGTGCTGCCTGTACGAAGCGTTATTCTCCTCAGACGCAAACCGGTACCCCTCCGTCGTCACGACGGGTGAAAGGGCCCGCACTGCACGTGATGGAAGCTCTGCCTCTGGGAGTCCCGTGTACTCACACGTCGGGGTTGACGCCTCGGGCCTGGCTACGCTGCGCGCAACGGTCCTGGACCGTCTGCGCGGCTTCGTCCCCACCGCGTACGCCGTCCCCGCCTTCGCCCTCGCCGCGCCCGTCGGACCTTGCTACGCCCTGGCCGACGGTAACGCGACGGTAGGCCGGCGGGGCCGCTCGAGCTCGGCCACCACCGCACGCCGTCCGGCCGCGGACAGTGACAGCGCCCGGATGATGGATCTCGTCGAGCGCGCCCAGGCCGGCGAGGCCGACGCCTTCGGACGGCTCTACGACCAGTACAGCGACACCGTGTACCGCTACATCTACTACCGGGTGGGAGGTAAAGCGACAGCCGAGGACCTCACGAGCGAGACCTTTCTGCGCGCGCTTCGGCGCATCGGCACCTTCACCTGGCAGGGCCGCGACTTCGGCGCCTGGCTCGTGACCATCGCCCGGAATCTGGTGGCCGACCACTTCAAGTCCAGCCGTTTCCGGCTGGAAGTGACCACCGGCGAGATGCTCGACGCCAACGAGGTCGAGCGCTCACCGGAGGACTCCGTCCTGGAGTCCCTGTCGAACGCCGCGCTGCTCGACGCCGTACGACGGCTCAACCCGCAGCAGCAGGAGTGCGTGACACTCCGTTTCCTCCAGGGGCTCTCGGTCGCCGAGACCGCCCGGGTGATGGGCAAGAACGAGGGTGCCATCAAGACCCTCCAGTACCGGGCCGTCCGCACGCTGGCCCGACTCCTGCCCGAAGACGTCCGATGAGCCCGCTTTCGGCCACAGCGGGCCGACACGCTCAGCGACGTCCAACTCACCTTCTGTAAAAGTCTGTTGACTTCGCGGTCCATACGTCCGTCGTCCGTAACCAAGGTGCCGTGACGCTCGTTGTGCGGGATACAGGCTCCCTGTGGTCACGCCTTGGCCAGCGCCGATCACCCGATCGTGTGGACACGGCCAGGGGGTGCAACCCTCAGAACCCCCTGGGGAGTCGACCGTCATGACGAGAGGAGGTGCCGCCAGTGATCGCGAACGTATCGGCACACCGGCGGGCGAACGCCTTCGCCCAGGCCCTGGAGGAGATCGACCAGGGCACGGCGGCCGAGCAGCCCGATGGGTCGGCACCGTCCCGGGCTGCTGCGGAACAGACCGAGCAAGGGCTGCTGCTGGCCCTCGCCAACGGTCTCGGCGAGCTGCCCGAACCGGAGCTGGACCCCGAGGTCAAGATCGTGCAGCGAGCCCAGCTCGTCGCCGCGATGGAGGCCATGCTGCTGGAGGGCACCGCCGCCGGAGGCGAGGGTCCGGACCGTGCTCTGCCCGAGCAGCGGTCGCATCGGGCCAAGGGCACGCACCGGGCGAACGGGCTGGGGAAGCTGCGGCCCCGGTCCCGGCTGTCCAAAGGGCTCGCAGCGGGCGGGCTCACCGTCGGCGTGGCCGCCGGAGCCTTCGGCGGCGTGGCCGCCGCGAGCGCCGACGCCCTGCCCGGCGACTCGCTCTACGGGCTCAAACGCGGCATGGAGGACATCAAGCTGGACCTCGCCCACGGCGACAGCGACCGCGGCGAGCTCTACCTCGACCAGGCCTCGAACCGCCTGAGCGAGGCCCGCCGGCTGATGGAGCGGGGCCGCTCCGGACATCTCGACCACGAGTCCCTGGGCGAGGTCCGCCGCGCCCTGTCCGGCATGCAGCACGACGCCACCGAGGGCCACCGGCTGCTGCACGAGGCGTACGAACGGGACGGCTCACTGGGCCCCATCCAGGCCCTGTCCGCCTTCTCCCGGTCGCACCGCCAAGCGTGGGGCGCACTGCGTGACCGGCTGCCCGTGCAGCTCGGTGACGTCAGTGACCAGGTCTCGTCGGTCTTCGAGGCCATAGACGAAGAGGTCGGCCCGCTGCGCTCCCTGCTGCCCAAGACGCCCGCCCCCGAGGGCACCGGCCGTCACCGGGGCAGGAGCGAGGAGTCCACCCGCTCCTCGGGTACGGACACCCCGGCGCCCAGCGTCGGCAGCGGCTCCGCGGGCGCAAGCCACAGCAGTGGCAAGCCCAAGCCGTCGAGTTCGAGCAGCACCGGCGAAGGCCTGCTCGGCGGCAGCACCGGCGGCCTGCTCGACCCGCCGCAGGACGACACCAGCTCCTCCCCGTCGTCCAGCGCCGGCAGCAAGGGCAGCGCCACGGGCGCGCCCGACGTCACCCTGCCGCCGCTGCTCCCCGGCCTCCTGCCGGGCCTCGGCATCGACACGCAGAACAGCGGCTGACCGGGCCACCGCGGGTACGTCGATGGGGGCGCCCTCCTCGGGAAGGGCGCCCCCATCGGCGTACAGGCATATCAGGACATGATCAACAGAATCGTAACTGCATGATCAGAAGAAAACGGACCTGCGCTGCACGAGCAGCTTGTACAGGGTGTGCTGGATCTGCTCCCTGACCTGGTCGGTCAGGTTGAACATCAGCATCGGGTCGTCGGCCGCCTCCGGCGGATAGCCGTCCGTACGGATCGGCTCGCCGAACTGGATCGTCCACTTGGTGGGCAGCGGGATCGCGCCGAGCGGGCCCAGCCACGGGAAGGTCGGCGTGATCGGGAAGTACGGGAATCCCAGCAGCCGCGCGAGCGTCTTCGAGTTGCCGATCATCGGGTAGATCTCCTCCGCCCCGACGATCGAGCACGGAATGATCGGGGTGCCCGCGCGCAGCGCCGTCGAGACGAAACCGCCCCGGCCGAACCGCTGGAGCTTGTAGCGCTCGCTGAAGGGCTTGCCGATGCCCTTGAAGCCCTCCGGCATCACACCGACCAGTTCACCGCGCTCCAGCAGCCGCTCGGCGTCCTCAGAGCAGGCCAGGGTGTGACCGGCCTTGCGGGCCAGCTCGTTGACGACGGGCAGCATGAAGACCAGGTCGGCGGCGAGCAGGCGGAGATGACGGTTCGCGGGATGGTTGTCGTGGACGGCGACCTGCATCATCAGGCCGTCCAGCGGAAGGGTGCCCGAGTGGTTGGCGACGATCAGGGCGCCCCCCTTCTCGGGGATGTTCTCGATGCCCTTCACCTCGACGCGGAAGTACTTCTCGTACACCGGCCGGATCAGCGACATCAGGACCTGGTCGGTCAGCTCCTGGTCGTACCCGAACTCGTCGATCTCGTAGTCGCCGGTGAGCCTGCGGCGCAGGAAGGACAGGCCCCCCGCGATCCGCCGCTCCAGGCTCGTACCGCCCTCCTGGGGCTGCCGGGGCTGCTGTTCCTCCTGTGTCACGGGAACATCATCCTGCGGGAGGACCCGTCCGGGCATGGGCTGGACCTCGCGGACGACCACGGGCTCACCCTTGCGCCGGCTCCCCGCGGCCCGGCGCCTCGCCGGGCGCTGCACCGCAGCCCCGCGCGAGCGGTCGTCGTCGAACGGAATGACCTTGGCGTCCGCCATCGTTGATGCGCTCCTCAGTTGGCGCTCTGCGTCGGGGGGTGGCCGCCGCCCGGAACGGACAGCGCGGCGATCTTGTCCACGGCCCCCGCAAGGACCTCCGGGGGCAGGAGTCCTGGACCCCTGCTCTGGGCGAAGTCCGCGAAGGTCTCCGCCGTCGTGTACTTCGGCTGGTAGCCCAGGGTTTCGCGCATCTGGACCGTCGCGACCACCCTGCCGTGCGTGAGCAGCCGCAGCTGCTCCGGCGAGAAGTCCGTCACCCCCAGGGTACGCACGGCCGTACCGGCCCAGCTGAGGGCCGGCAGCAGCAGCGGGACCGTGGGCCGGCCGAGGCGCCGCGCGCACTGCGAGAGCAGCAGGACGCCGTCGCCGGCGATGTTGAACGTGCCGCTGTTGAGCGTGCCCCGCCGCGGCTCGTGCGCGGCGAGCCGCAGGACCTCGATGACGTCGCTCTCGTGGACGAACTGGAGCCGGGGGTCGTAGCCGAACACCGTCGGCAGCACCGGCAGCGAGAAGTACGAGGCGAGCGGCGAATCCGCGCTCGGGCCGAGGATGTTGGCGAACCGCAGCACGCAGACGGCGACGTCGGGCCTGCGGCGCGCGAAGCCGCGTACGTAGCCCTCGACCTCGGTCGTGTCCTTGGCGAAGCCGCCGCTGGGCAGCGACTTGGGCGAGGTGGTCTCGGTGAAGACGGCGGGGTCGCGGGGCGCCGAGCCGTAGACGTTCGTGCTGGACTTCACGACGAGCCGCTTGACCGTCGGGGACTTCTGGCAGGCACCGAGCAGCTGCATGGTGCCGATGACGTTGGTCTCCTTGACCGTGGTCCGGCTGCCCGAGCCCAGCGCCGTGCCGGTCACGTCCATGTGGACGACCGTGTCGACGGAGTACTCGGCGAGCACCCGGGCGATGGTGGGCTGGCGGATGTCGGCCTGCACGAAGTCGGCTCCGCCGATGTGATGCTCGGGCGGCACCGCGTCCACGGCGATCACCCGGTCCACCTGCGGGTCACGCTGGATCCGTCGTACGAAGCGGCCCCCCAGCTGCCGGGCCACCCCGGTCACGAGCACGACCTTCCCCAAGATCAGCGCCTTCCTTCCAGAACTGGACGTAGCTTCGCTCGTACTGCCGAGTTCCCCGTGTGCGGCCAACTTAGCGGGTTGATGTTGCGCTGTGATGACCGCCCGATGCACGAAGTGACGACAGCCATGGACGTGCGACCAGACCCAGCCATTCGGCCCACAGACCTGGGCGGTCCACATGGCCGAAGACGTTCGACGGTCGAGCGGTCTTTCGGGGTTCCGACTCCCGGCCACCGCCGCGAAGAGCGGCCTTGCGGGCGCGGGAGGGGCGGCCGGGTATGCCTGTGGCCCCCCACCAGCCGGTGAGAGGCCACAGCGCGCGTTTCCGCGGCGTCGCTTACTTCTTGTTACGACGCTGAACGCGAGTGCGCTTGAGCAGCTTGCGGTGCTTCTTCTTCGCCATCCGCTTGCGCCGCTTCTTGATAACAGAGCCCACGACTACCCTCGCTCACTTCTCTTTACTCGGTGCTGGGCTGCATGGGCCCACACGACCTATGAGGGGCCAGCCTACCCGTCCGAGAGCCGAGGTCGTAATCGAGGTGTTTTCCGGGAGACCGCGAACGGTCTCCCGGAACGCCGTCAGGCGGTCTCCACCCCCACATAGCTCTCGCGGAGGTACTCGTGAACCGCTTGCTCCGGCACCCGGAAGGACCTCCCCACCCGGATCGCCGGCAGATGACCGCTGTGCACCAAGCGGTACACGGTCATCTTCGACACTCGCATCACCGAGGCGACTTCCGCCACGGTAAGGAACTGAACCTCGTTCAGAGGCCTCTCGCCTGCAGCCATGTCACACCTGAACCTTCCGCACTCGACGGCCACCGGCTTCCCCTTCCGGTGACTCTTCGTCGTTGCGCACTCACTCCCCAATGTAGGGGCGGGTGATGCGAGTGGGGAAGAGGGGATGCCGTCGGCCGCCTACTGTGACAGACACGCTCGATTGAGTACATAGCGAGTAAGCGGTCGGTAGTAATCAGACCGCACAGCGTCATCAAGCGGAACGACGACGGACACCCGCCCCTCTGCCTCACCGACGAACAGCGCGGGATCGTCCGTATCGGCCAGACCGATGGCCTCGAACCCCAGCTGACCTGCCCCGCAGACCCATCCGTGGTCCCCGATGACGAGCTCCGGGAGGGGGTCTCCGCGCTCCGCGGCGGCCGCCAGAACGGTCCGAACCGGGAGTGGTGAATGGGTGTGTGCGCCGGTCGCACGCCCGGTGGCCCCCGCCTCCGGTTCGCGCACCAGCGCGACACCTTGTACGTAGTCGAGGTTGTACGTGCGTAGACCGAACCGGGTCGTTATGTCGATAGAGCTACCCTGCGCGGGGGTGAGGACGGTACATCCAGCCGCCGACAAGGCGTCCGCGAGAGCGGCGTAGAAATGGATCAGCCGGTGCGGATGACCGGTACCGAGAAGCACGGGGTGACGGCGGCGGGCGGCTTCGGCGAGCCGTTCCGCGAAGGCGTCGAGAGCCGCCAGGGTCCGCTCCGGGTCGATCACATCATGCCCCGAAGTGTGCGACGGATCAGCCGAGACTCCGCATTTGTCGGCCATCAACTCGATCAGATCCCGCTGACACCAAGTCCATTCGGGGTCGAGTCCGAGCATCAGACGAGGGTCACGGGCCGCGAAGAGCCGGTAGCTGCGCAGGCTCTCCTCGCGCGACGTGGCCACGGGGCCGGCCAGCCGGGCGGCCAGCAGATGTGCACGCAAAGCTCCGGTGCTCAACACGTCAACATGCTGACGCATCCCCAAGTGCCTTATGGGCAAAATGAGGAATATGCCCCACAGTTGGGCTAATAGTCCGCTGTGGGGCGGGGGGAACCCGAGGCCGGGGTCGGGAGCCGGGGGCCGGGGTCGGGAGCCGGGGGCCGGTCGGGAGCCGGAGGCGGGAGCCAGAAGCTGGGGGCCGGGTCGGGAGCCAGAAGCCGGGGCCGAGGCGGGAGCCCGACGCCAGGGGCCGCAGACCTCAGGCCAGGGGCCTACGGGAGCATCCCTCGCAGGGGGAACACGGCCTTGCGTGTCGCCACGATCGCCTGGTCGAGACGGTCCGCCGGGTCGTACCCCGACTCCCAGTCCTTCCAGGACACCGGCGACCGTCCGTCCGTCATCCGCATCGGCGCCAACTGCCTTGTGCGGGCGAAGACCTCCTGCCGCCAGCTCTCCGGGATCATCGTCTCGGGCTCGACGGGACGGCCCGCGGCCACGGCCACGAGATGCGTCCACGAGCGCGGCACCACCTCCACCACCGCGTAGCCGCCGCCCCCCAGCGCGACCCAGCGCCCGTCGGCGTACGAGTGCGCCAGGTCGTGACAGGCGACCTGCACCGCCCGCTGCGCGTCGAGCGAGACGGCGAGGTGCGCGAGCGGGTCCTCGAAGTGGGTGTCCGCGCCGTGCTGGGTGACCAGAACCTGCGGCCGGAAGTCGGCGATCAGCTCGGGCACCACGGAGTGGAAGGCACGCAGCCACCCCTCGTCCCCGGTGCCCGCCGGCAGCGCCACATTGACGGCCGTGCCCTCCGCGCCGTCCGCCCCGGTCTCCTCGGGCCATCCCGTCTGCGGGAACAGCGTCCGCGGATGCTCGTGCAGCGAGATCGTCAGGACCCGCGGGTCCTCCCAGAAGGCCGCCTGGACGCCGTCACCGTGGTGCACGTCGACATCGACGTACGCGACCCGCTCGGCGCCCAGCTCCAGCAGCCGGGCGATGGCGAGAGCGGCGTCGTTGTAGACGCAGAACCCCGAGGCGGCACCGGGCATCGCGTGATGCAGGCCGCCCGCGAAGTTCACCGCGTGCAGCGCCTCCCCGCGCCACACGGCCTCCGCCGCCCCCACGGACTGCCCGGCGATCATCGCGGACACCTCGTGCATCCCGGCGAACGCGGGATCGTCCATGGTCCCGAGGCCGTACGACGGATCGGCCGAGGCGGGATCGGCGGACGCGGCCCTGACCGCCGCCACATAGTCCTCGCGGTGCACCAGCCGCAGGGTCGAGTCGCCCGCGGGCTTCGCCGCCACGACGTCGACGGCCCGGTCGAGACCGAAGGCGTCGACGAGTCCCCGGGTCAGCCGGAGCCGCACCGGATCCATCGGGTGGTCCGGCCCGAAGTCATACCCCGTTACTGCCTGGTCCCACATCAACTGTGCGCGGCCGCTCATGCACGTCACCGTATCGGTCCGGTTGAGGATCGAACGAGCGGGCGTACCCCAGGGTCGCCAGGACCAGCACCATCGGTACGAGCATGGCCCCCCGGTAGTTCCACGCGTCACCCAGCGCGCCCACCAGCGGGGACCCGACCAGGAATCCGACGTAGTTGAAGATGTTCAGCCGCGCGATCGCCGTGTCCGACGCACCGGGGAAGAGCCTCCCGGCGGCCGCGAAGGTCTGCGGCACGATCACGCACAGCCCGAGCCCCAGCAGGGTGAACCCCAGCATGCCCACCCCGGCCCCCGGCGCGATCGCGACCACACCGAACCCGAGCGCGGCGACCACGGCACCCAGCCGCACCACCGCCACGGCCCCGAACCGCCGCACACCGAAGTCCCCGACGGCGCGCCCCACCAGCGTCATCACCATGTAGACGTTGTACGGAACGGTCGCCATCTGCTCCGAACTGCCCAGCACGTCCTTCAGGTACTTCGCGCTCCAGTTGGAGACCGTCGAGTCCCCGATGTAGGCGAACGTCATCACCAGGCACAACGGCAGCAGCAGCTTGAAGACGAGCGGACCGGTACCGGCACCGGCCTCCGTGTCCGCCTTGCCGTCCGCGCCCGCCTTGCCGTCCGCACCAGCGCCTCCGTCGACGTACCACCGGCTCCCCACCAGAGCGAGCGGCAGCAGCACCAGCACGACCGGCAGATACGACACGAAGAGCGACAGGTGCCAGTGCGCCCCGGCCCACGCTAGCGAGGCGCCCACGATCCCGCCCAGGCTGTACGCGGCATGGAAGCCGAGCATGATGCTGCGCCCGTACGACCGCTGGAGGCTCACCCCGAGCATGTTCATCGAGGCGTCGAGACCGCCGACCGCGAGGCCGAAGGCGCCGAGGGCGACCGCCACCTCGGCGAGCTGGTCACCGGCGCCGACACCGAGCAGGGCCAGCAGCACGACGGGCTGCGACCACCGCAGGATGCGGCTGGGACGTATCCGCTTGACCAGATGCTCGGTGGTGACGCTGCCCAGCCCGGCGAGGACCGGGACGGCCGCCAGGAACAGCGGCAGGAGCGCGTCGGAGATCCCGTAGCGGTCCTGGATGGCCGGGATACGCGTCACGAGCAGCGCGAAGGCGGCACCCTGAGCGAAGAAACTGAACGCCAAAGAGGCCCTACCGCGCCGCAGCACATCTGTCATGGCGGCGAGCGTAGGGCCCCGGCTTACCGGTGGGTAGATCAAGCCGAAGATGAATTTTGCTCAGCTCTTCGGGAAGGGACTGTCGAGGTCCTCGTGGCGAACCCGTCCGGGTCCCGGTCCGGGACCCTCTAGATCCTCGTGACGGAACCGTGCGGGTCCCGGTTTCGGGGCGGTTCAGCTGTGCGTCCGGGCCCCGCCGGCCAGTTCCTGCTCCAGCATCTTCTCCATCGGGACGACCGCCAGGCGGCCGCTGATCAGGAAGGCGAGGACCATCGAGGCGATCATGACGACCGTGCCGAGCCAGACCATCGTGTCGATCGGCAGCGTGTAGGCACCCACGACCCGCGCGACGCACTCACCGAGCAGGACGGTGCCCCACACCAGCGAGAAGGCCCGCTCGGCCTTCCGGAACCGCTCGGAGCCGGCCGCCAGCCGGTCCCAGGCGGCGGCCCGCGCCGCGTCACCCTTCACCAGGAACGGCTTCATCCCCGCCGTCATCATCGGCCGCCCGAACCTCACGGACAGCAGGACGGAGATCCCGATCACGCTGCTGACCCCGCTGTCCTTCGCCAGCATCAGCCGCGGGCCGCCGGCGACCAGGCTGAGCGCGAGCCCCACCACGTTCACGCACAGGATCAGCGCGGCCAGGGCGTTGGCCTTGCGCTCCTTCACCACGCTCCACACGGTCCGCACGGCCGGCACCACACTGCTCCAGCCGAGGGCGGCCATCGTGCTCATCCCGAACCCGTTCTTGAGCAGGTAGTACGACCCGACGGGCACCGCCACGTCCACGATCAGCGGCAGGAAGCTCGGCCGGGGGCCGGCGGTCTCCCGGGTGGTGGCCGTGCCCACTCGAGCGGCGCGAGCGGTCTCTCCGGTGCTGATCTCGGTGGCGGTGATGCTCATGATCGGGTCCCTCCGTCGTCGCTGTGCACGTCCCGTTTCGATGTACTCACCTTCGCGGTCCGGCCCCGCCCTCCGACAGAATCGATCGTCCGGAGCTCGGCATGACAAATGTCAGCGCCGGACGATGGGTGCCGTCATTTCAGCAGGTCAGCCAACTCCCCCATGTCGGAGAAGAGTTGAGTGGCATCGGCGAGCCTTGTGGCCGACGTCATGGCGGTGAACCCGTACACGTCCATCCCGGCCGCGTTGGCCGCCTGGACGCCCAGCGGACTGTCCTCGACGACGGCACACCGCTCGGGCCGTACGCCCATGCGTTCGGCGGCGTGGAGGAACAGATCGGGGGCCGGCTTGCCCCGCCCGACGTCCTGCGAGCTGAAGACGCGTCCCTCGTCGAACCACCGGTCGAGCCCTGTCGTCCGGTGCCCGACCCGGATGCGCTCATGGCTCCCGGAGGAGGCCACGCAGTAGGGCACTCCGTCGGCGGCCAGCTTCTCCAGCACCTGACCGGCACCGGGCACGGGCTTCAGCTCTCGTTCGAACGCGGCGAAGACCCGCGCGTGGAACACGTCGTCGAAGTCGTCCGGAAGCCGCCGGCCGGTGCGCTCCAGGACCAGGTCGTGGATGCGGTGCATCGCGGAGCCCATGTAGTCGCGCAGGGAGTCCTCGTAGGAGGTGGGGTGTCCCAGTTCCGTGAGATAGGCGGCCAGCAAGGTGTTGGAGATCGGCTCGCTGTCCACGAGGACGCCGTCGTTGTCGAAAATAATGAGGTCGTAGCGCATAACAAAGACCCTAAACGCAGAAAACCCCCGTACCGGTATCCCCGGTACGGGGGTTTTCTTCAAAATTTGTTCGGCGGCGTCCTACTCTCCCACAGGGTCCCCCCTGCA
>NZ_JBEXGX010000048.1:0-43310 GCF_040607495.1 Streptomyces sp. NPDC005281
AAGCGTAGAGAACTCCCATTATCCCAGGTCAGCGGGCACCTCTTCTCATTTCCCTGTCCACAGCCCGGCCATTACGCGGTGGATCGAGGCTGAGAGCGTCTTGCAGATTGATGATGAGGTCATGGTCGAAGTTGCTGGCATCAACCTGCATAGACGCCGGATCCTGCTGTCCCTCCGCTCGTGATGGGGTTGTCGGCTCACGACGGGTAATCGGTGTGAAGCCGCAGGTCATCCTGTATTCGTCGCCGCCTGCTGGGCGCGGGTGTGGGAGAGGCGGTAGGAGTCGGTACCGGTCTCGATGAAGTTACTGCCAAAGGTCAGCCGGTCCACGATGGCCGCGCAGAGCCGGGGATCAGTGAATGTCTTTGTCCAACCGGAGAACGATTCGTTGGACGCGATGGCGACACTGTTCTTTTCCTCTCGTTCAGTCAAAACCTGGAAGAGGAGTTCAGCCCCGCGTTTGTCGAGCTCCATGTAGCCGAGTTCGTCGATGCATAAAAGGTCGACGCGGCCGTAGCGGGCGATGGTCTTCGTGAGTTGCTTCTCGTCAGCCGCCTCGACTAGTTCGTTGACGAGTTTCGCGGCGAGTGTGTAGCGGACCCTGAAGCCGGCCATGGCTGCCGCGGTGCCCAGCGCGATCAGCAGGTGGGACTTGCCGGTTCCCGAGTCGCCGATCAGGCAGAGCGGCTGGCCGTTGCGGACCCAGTCGCAGGTGGCGAGGGTGTGGATGGTGGCGGGTTGGACGTTGGGGTTGGCGTCGAAGTCGAAGTCGGAGAGCCACTTGCTGCGGGGAAAGCCGGCGGCTTTGATCCGTCGTTCCGATCGGCGCCGGTCGCGGTCTTCGCACTCGGCCATCAGCAGTTCGGCGAGGAAGCCGAGGTAGGAGAGGTGTTCCCGCTCGGCCGATTCGGCGGTGGCAGCGAACTGGGCCCGGATTGTGGGCAGCCGGAGCATCCGGCAGGACTGCAGGATGGCGGCGTCGGCGGCCTGGTCGGTCACTCCGTGGTGGTTCTTCGTGGTCATGGAGCTTGTCCCTTGGTGCTGCGGCGGGTTCGCGGCGGGTGCCGCAGGAGTTGGTCGTAGGCATCGACGGTGGGCAGGGGGCGGGTGTCGGGCGGTAGCTCGCCCAGCAGACGCCGCTCGGTCAGTGAGGTCACCGTCGCCCGCGGCCGGGGTGGTGGGGCTGCTGCGGGCGGCAAAGCCTGGGTGGTGCCACGGATGCTGGCGGCCTTGCGGGCTTCCAGCGCGACCGCGTCCGCGGTCAGTGCGCCGACCGAGACTGCTGCGGTGATGCCGGCGACCACGTCCTGGTGGGCGAGGCGGCGGTGCAGCAGCAGGACTTCGATCAGTGCGCGGGTTCCGTCCGCGTCCCCGTATGCCCTGCGGGCCGCTGCCCACCAGGCTTCGTGCGCGGGGGTGAATGCTCCCGAGGCTCTGGCTTGTTCGAGCGCGGTCGCCCCGGGCAGGGCACCGGGCTTGCGGGCGAGGGCCTCAAGGTAGTGATCCAGGACGAGCCTCGATCCGTAACGGGTGGTCAGCCGCTCGTGCCGGGCGACTTCGTCGGAGCCGTCGAAGACGACCACTTCTGAGGCGTGCAGGAACACCCGGACCTGGTGGCCGACCAATCGGATCGGAACGGAGTAATGGCACTGGCGGACGGTGACCTGTCCGTAGCGGTCCACCCGTGGGTGCAGCACCCGCGCGGTCTCGAACACCTCGTCTGGAAGCGGTTTGAGCAACGGCTGTTCGGTGGCGAAGTAGACGCCGACGGTGTGGGTGCGCCGGCCGATCCGCCGTTCGTCGTCGGCGAGACAGGCGCCATCGAGACGGGCGTTGAGCTCGGCGAGCGAGTCGACCTCGGGCACCGGCACAAAGTGATTCCGGCGAAAACGGCCCACTTCACCTTCGACGCCGCCCTTCTCATGGGCTCCTTCCAGGCCTGGGCGGCAGTAGAAGGCATCCAGTCCGTAGTGCGAACGGAACGCAACCCATCGTTCGTTCTCCACCCGGGTGCGGGCGAATCCGAGCACCTGGCTGACTGCGGATCGCAGATTGTCGTAACGGACCTTGCCGGTAGGGATCCCGCCCAGCACGCTGAAAGCATGCAGGTGGCCTTCGAGAAACGCCTCCTGACCGCAGGAGGCGAACACCCGGTGGACCGCCTTGCCGGAGTACGACATCCGGAACGTGAACAGATAGCAGCGGGTCCTCTCGCCCCGCAGCAGCACAATCACGTCGCCGAAGTCGACCTCGGCCTCGACCCCGGGCCGGTGCGTCTGCGGAATGAACATCCTGGACGGAGCCCTGCCCGCCGCCACCCGGATCTCCGGGCGCCGCAGCCGCACGTAGTCACACACCGTGGAGTAGGAGATGCCCTCCATCTCATGCTCCGCCACCAGCCGGTCGAAGATCCGCCTCACCGAATGGCGCTGCTTGAGAGGTGCATCCAGATCCACCCGCAACATCGCGTCAATCGCAGGCTTGTAGGGATCCAGGCGCGAGCCCCGCGGCTTCATCTTCTTCCGCGGCTCCGGAAACACAGACTGAAGCGCCTTACGGACCTCACGCCGGTGAACTCCGTACCGCTCCGCCAGCAGACGGATCGACAGGTCCTCGATCCGGTGATCCCGTCGGATCGCGGCGTACAGCTGAACTTTGGACTTCGATGCTCGCATCCGTGCCCCCTCAGCGCGAGGAGCACAACGAGCGTCCCACAACAACCCCGGTGGGGCCAGAATCCGTCGTTACACCATCTCGGATCCGCCGGGTGGGGCCAACCGAGCCTCACAGACGGGGCCAGTACCCACTGTTAGAGCCACTCGATCCTCAGCATCCAGGAGTTCTGGATCGAGGATGGACCCCTCGGAGAGGCACCGGTCGTCTTGGGTGTAGCCCGCCCACCGAACGCCTCCTGACACTGTCGCTCCATGGCCAGTGGATTATCCCCAAAGGGGCGGTGCCACCGGATCCTCCAGTCGCACCGCCCCTTTGTGCGAGCTCGCACCAGGAGACCACTGCGTCGTACGTCCTGTGGTTGGGGCGGGGTTCGTCCCAACCACGGACCCCGGAGATCGTGACGCCGCGATAATCGCCGGGCGAAGGTGGCAACTGGAGTCACACAGAGCGCCCTCCTGGACACTCGGGGAAGCGTCAGGCTGTTTCGAGGACGGTCGCCATCTCGATTCCGAGCACTGTCAACAGGGGCACACCCCACGTTGCCCACCTACGCAGCCGCGGTCCGTGCAGCAGGTGGATGTCCTGCTTGCCTGCGAGCTCATGAGCGGGCCCGGTGAACGAAGCGTTGGTCACCGCGATGACGATGTCCGCTTCGTGTACAGGTTTGGCTGTGCCGTTGAGTGTCTGGATGACGGGGGAGCCCAGGGGGCGGCCGCCGGGTTGGCGGTGCTTGCACTGAAAGACGATCTTGCGTCCGTCTGGGGTGATGGCGATGACATCGGCCCCCAGATCCCGTGCGCCGCCGTTGCGTTGAGCGACGGTGCAGCCGTCTCGCTGCACAAGGGCAGCGATTGCCTGCTCAAACGCCAGGGGCGCCATGCTGTCGAACTGTTCAAGAGCGATGCTGTCTGCAGTCGCAGCAAACGCCTGAAACTCGGCGTCCTTGAGAGCCAGACCGTGTACGTCATCATGGTGCTGCGACAGGATCGTGAGCAGGCGCTCCCACATCGGGTCCAGGGTGCACTTCAGGGAGCCGATCGCATCCAGTCCGGACTCGGCCGGATCAGCATCCGGCCGATAGCGGTAGTTGAGGTTCCCCGCCGTTGCTTCGCGGAGCGAATGCCAGACACTGCCGATCTCGCCCCTGACCCTCTCGGTCTCCGCGAGTACAGCGCGCAAGTTCTGATGCAGCCTGTAGTTGGCTTGCCTGTACTCGAAACACAGCGGCGAATCGTCGTCGCCGCTGAGCTTTGCGGCATGAACCTCTTCGCGACGAAGGACAGTGAGCAGCTGATCGAAGTCCTGGTACGACGACAGTGCTACGCGGCCTTCTGTGAAGTGAAGAAATGCGGACAGCAGGTCATCATCCGTCGCGGCTCGGATCCGGCGTTGCAGCGCCGCACTGATCCCCGCGTCGCGGTACACGGGCAGGGTGACTCCAGTCGTCCAGTTGAGGTGCATCACGCAACGTCCCGCTCATGGTCTTCAACGCATTCCATCGGCTCTTCCCATTCAGCCCACCGCCGCAGGCCGCGGCGATTCAGCAGGCACATGTCGTGCTCGTTGGCGTAGCGGCGGGCTGGCTCGGAGAAGCCGCCGTTGGTGACGACGACGAAGCCGTCATACGTACGGCCTTCGGCGAGAAGGTGCAGAGAATGCAGGCTCGGTGCGCTGATCTGTACCGCTGGTTCCGGCTTCCACCCATGCGGGCCACGCACATGGTGGCCGTTGAAGAGGAAGGTATGGCCCCTCGGGCAGGTTGCCGATACAAGGAACTCCGCGCCA
The DNA here is from genome assembly GCF_040607495.1 of Streptomyces sp. NPDC005281. Classification (NCBI taxonomy): domain Bacteria; kingdom Bacillati; phylum Actinomycetota; class Actinomycetes; order Kitasatosporales; family Streptomycetaceae; genus Streptomyces; species Streptomyces sp. NPDC005281. The sequence continues at coordinate 4,462 of NZ_JBEXGX010000048.1, forward strand.
GTACCGCCAGGGAGAGCAGTCTGGAACCCGTCGCGCTGCAGCAGTGTCTCCACGAGACTGATGAACTCCGAGGGAGACATGGAGTCGATGCCGTTCATAGGTACAGACGAGCTGCTGCCAGCGCACTGCCGCCGATAGTTCTCCTGGAGAGCGAGGTCGTGCAGCTCGTCACGGTCTTGGGCCACCAGCGCCGCCAAGCGTTTCGTGGCTGCCGTCAGTTGATCGCGAAGGGGTGCAAGCGTGTCCAGAAGAAGCACCCCGGCCGAATCTGCGACCGGAACACGCTTAGCCAACGGCTGCCCGAGCCGGGAGCTCAACTGGTAGGCCACCTGGGTACATTCCCGATGGGCCTGCCGGGCTTCGGCGATTTCGCTCTGGAGTTCAGCCAGCAGCGCTGAACTCGCGTCATGGCAGTCCTTGGTGATCTCGTCACGTGAATCTGGCACCCATGAATAGGTGCGGTCTGTAGCAGCCTTCAGGGAGTTAGCGTCCCGCACCTCACGGTCGAGGGAGCTGATGAACTTCTCCCACGCCTCGCAGATCTCCTGGGCGATCTGGCACTCACTCACCCACAAGAAGGTGCGCAGCATGTCATCACGGGTGGCCTTCCCTATGAGCCCGCCGATCTCCTGGCGAAGACCGCGGTCAACGAAGCGGGTAGGTGTAACCCCCGCAGCTCTGTCAATCATCACCGCGTGAGGGTACACACCACCTCTGACATGGGCTTATTCAACTCTAGGTGCAGCATTCGCACGACATCGTCAGTCGTCTGGGTAGAGCGCCCGCATCACGTCGTTCCATTGATCGGAGCGGGTCTTGTTGCAGCCGGCCGGACACCTGCGGTCGATGACCTTCTCTCGTTGGGTGAAGTCGGACTGCTGACAACGGACTTGGTACACGTTCTCCAGAAGAGGCGTGCGGCAGAAAGGGCAGGGGGCTCCATGTCTGATCATGGACGGGAGGATGCACACAGTGGCGGCTTACCGTCGCGGGCTGACGTGGCGGCCCGCCTGGCGGGCCGCCACGGTAAAGATCTGGTGATGGCCTCCCGCCCGGCGGGAAGCGCCCCGGATCACGCTTTTGTGCAGGTCATGGGCGGTGTTCCATGGCCCGATGCTCAGTGCGAAGAAGGTCGGCCCGGGTGGGTGGCGGTACTACTTCCGCAGCGTGATGGTCGGCGACGGCCGCCGCCCTGCGGGCAAGCCGCTGCGCGCCGCCCAGGACGAAGCCGGTGTTCCGCCCGGCGTCTGGACGGGCCGGGGACTTGCCCCGGTCGGCCTTGCGGCCGGGGACGTGGTGACCGAGCGGCAGGCTGAACTGCTCCTGGGGGAAGGCCGGCACCCGGACGCCGACCGGATCGAGCGCGAGCTCCTGGCGGAGGGCAAGAGTCCGGCGAAGGCCCGGCGGGCGACGGTGCTGGGCAGGCCCATCGAGCACAACCAGTCGCCGGAGACCGAGGACGCCAAGGAGCGGTCGCCGTGGCTGGCCCTGGACTTGGTGTTCCGGGCGCCGTCGACTGCGCAGATCTCGTGGGCGCTCATGGATGACGAGCACCGCCTGGTTCTGGAGCTGTGCCAGGACATCGCCCGGGACAAGGCGCTGGCGTGGCTGGAGGACTTGGTCGCGGAGATCCGCTGGGGGAGCGGCGGCAAGCACCGCAAGCCGATCCGGGACGGGCTGATCGTCGCGGTGTTCCGGCACTACGAGTCGAGAGCCGGGCAGCCCCTGCTTCATGACCACGCTCTTGTGTCTATCCGTGCCCGGCGGCCGGACGGGAAGTGGGGCAACCTGTCGGCGGACTCGATGCTGGAGAACGTCGTCGCCGCGGGCACTCTCTACTCCTTGTTCTTCATGGAGGAGGTGTCCGCGCGGCTGGGGTGGGCGTGGGAGCCGCGCGAGGTGACGCCCGGCCGCCGGCCCGTCATGGAGGTCGCGGGTATTGATCAGCGGCTCATCGGCTGGCAGTCCACCCGCCGCCAGCAGATCGAGGACGCGCTGTCCGTCTTCACCGCCGACTACGAAGAGGAGCACGGGCATGCGCCGGGGGAGCAGGCCGCCTACGCGCTGGGCGGGAAGGCAGCCGACCGGACACGCCCGCCGAAGCCCGAGACGCCGCGTTCGCTGACCAAGCTGCGCGAGGACTGGAGGGAGTCGGCGATCCGGGCGTACGGCGTCGACGTCGTCTCCCGGCTCGCAGTGCGGGCGAGGGCGGCGGCCGCGGCGGTGTGGGCCCGGGTGCGGCCGGTGGTCGACGTCGTCCTGGCCGCCGTCGACGTCACGGCCGTGGTGTACGTCATGCGCGGCGCCTTCAAACGACGGCACCTGCTCGCCGAAGCCCGACGTCACCTCGCCTACGTCCTGCGCGGCCGACCCCACCAGCCGGGCCTGGACGAACAGATCGTGCAAGCGGTCGTCGACGACTACACCCGCCCGGTCGGCCGCCGGATGATGACTGCCGACCTGCGCGCCCTGTACCCGAGCGACACCGAGGACCAGGCCGTGCTGCGCCCGCTGACCCGCAAGCGCACCGCGTCCCCGTACGAGCGGGCCCGCCTCGCCGCCGGCGCCTTGGCCGCCCGGGTCAACGCCGCGCGGCGTGCGGAGCGCCTGGGCTCCCGCACCCGGCCGCGCACCGTCGCCATGCCCGCCACCTCGAGGTCGCACCCGCGACCGTTCCGCACCGGCCCGAAGGACGGCCGCCTCCTGGAGCCGGAGACCGGCGTCGACGCGGTGGAGCAGACCCGCCAGACCATGGAAGCCGCCGCCGCGAAGTTGGCCGCCAAGCTCCAGGACGCCAAACGGGAGCGCGCCGTCGCCCACGGCCCCCTGCCACAGCCCGCCCGGCGACGGCCCGGCCGCCGCACACCCAGCAGCCCGGCACCCAGCACCCACCGGGCCGGACCACAGGAGGAGTTGCGTGAGCACTCCGGAAGAACGCCCCAACCCCGATGAAGCCCTCGCCCTCGCCCACGCGGCCCGCGCGAAGATGGCCGCCGCGCTCAACGAGGACCAGGAGCCCGAGCCCGAGCCCGACGAGCCCCTGGGGTGGCAGCCGGTCTGGAAGCGGCCCCGGAAGCCGAAGTCGAAGGCGGAGAGGAAGAAGCAGCTGCGCAAGCAGCGGAAGCGGCTCCAGGAAGCCGGGAAGCGCCGCCTCGCCGCCGCGCAGTCGCGCCGGCCCCGCTCCCGGCAGAACCGGATCGGCAACGCGGCCGCCCGCCGCGATGCCCGCGCCCTGTCCCGGGTGCGGCACTCCAACGCCTGGCTGTGGTGACGATGCTGGGCATCGTCCACTGAGTGGAGCCCACGGATGGGCTCCACCGAGTGGACTCCACTCCGGTGAGGGCCCCATGAGGTGCGGGCCAGGTCGTGATCTGGTCGGTACGTACGCGCAGCGCCTTCTTTGTGAGGCTGGTTGTTTCCTTGGCCCGTCGTGGATCTCCAACGTTGGCGGACAGGATGTGTCCCTGGGTGGATAGCTCTCCGGCTGCATTCCATGGCTCCGGCGTCATTCCCTGGGGTTCTGGCGCTGGCTCGGGAGGTTCACCTCCCGCGGAATGTCCCACGGATTGCCCTCCTGAAGCGGTGCAGGCAAAAGCGCGTCCGGGATGTTCTGGTACGACACGGGACGAAGCCAGCGGTTGACCGCCCGGCTGCCGACGCTGGTGTGGAGCGGGGATGTTGTCGCGGGCCAGGGGCCGCCGTGGTGCATGGCGGCAGTCACGGCCACGCCTGTGGGCCATCCGTTCCAGATGAGGCGGCCAGTGTGGAGGGCCGCCGTCAGGGTGTGGAAGAGGTCTTCGTCCTCGGACTCCTCGCCCTGGATGCTTGCAGTGAGACCCGCCGGGAGGGCACGCAGGGTTTGCAGCAGGTCCTGGTGCGTGGTGTAGGTGACGATCAGGGCCGTCGGGCCGAAGCATTCCACCAGGAGCTCCGGTGAGGTGCGCAGTGCCTCGGTTGTGGTGGCGAGGAGAGCCGGGGCGGCGTAGCGTGCCTCGGTTTGCTGATCCGGCTGGTGGAGGGGGCGTACTGCCGGGTGGGTGGCGAGGGTGTTGAGGGTGGTGCGGTAGGCGTTGGCGATCCGTTCGCCCAGCAGGGGGGCCGGGGCCCTCGAGGCGAACTCACCGCGCAGGGCGTGGTCCAGGCTGTGGCCTTCCGGCAAAAACAGCAGGCCCGGCTTGGTGCAGAACTGGCCTTGGCTCAGGGTTGCCGACGCCGCGAACTCGCGCACGATGTCCGCGCCGCGTGCCGCGCAGGCCGTCGGGGTCACCACCACCGGGTTGAGGGAGCCGAGTTCGCCGTAGAACGGGATCGGATCCGGGCGGCCGGCCGCAAGATCGAGCAGGGCGCGGCCGCCCGCCGTGGAGCCGGTGAAGCCGACCGCCCGGATCGCCGGATCGGTGACCAGCTCGCGGCCCGTCTGCCGGCCGTGAACCACGGTCAGGATGCCCTGAGGCAGGAACTCCGCGGCAAGTTCGGTAGTCAGGTTGGAGAGGCGGGGATGACACTCATGGGCCTTGACCACCACCGGGCAGCCCGCCGCCAGCGCGCTCGCCGTGTCGCCTCCCAGTACCGAGAAGGCGAAGGGGAAGTTCGACGCCGAGAACACCGCGACCGGCCCCAGCGGCACCAGCATGCGGCGGATATCGGGGCGGGGCGCGGGCTGGGCCGCCGGGTCGGCGTGGTCGATCACCGCGTCCAGGAAACTGCCGTTCTCGACCACATTGGCGAACATCTCCAGCTGCACCCGGGTGCGGCGGATCTCGCCCTTGAGGCGTTCCACGCCGAGCTTGGTCTCGTCCTCGGCCACGGACACCAGATGGGCGTCGTTTTCGCCGAGCACCTGCGACAGGCCGCGCAGCAGCGAGGCCCGCAGTGGCAGGGGAAGGGCGGCGAGCGCCGACGCGGCGGTCTGCGCTGCCTCCGCCGCAGCGCGGGCCGCCCGCGAAGCGGCAACAGGGGAAGGGGTGGGCATCTTTTTTTACCTCTTTTACGGGGCTATGCAGGGGCAGGTCAGTTACGGGTTTCGTCCGTTGCTTGCGCCAGGAGTTCCGTTATGTGAACGGCCCTGACTCGGGAGCGGGCCCGACGCAGGCCCGTCTGGAGCTGGCGCAGACAACCCGGGTTGACAGCGACGACGTAGTCCACACCGGCCGCCTCGATCTCACGGATCTTGGCGTCGAGGATGCGGCGGGATTCGCGTGGCCTGAGCAGGGCGTAGGTACCTGCCGCGCCGCAGCAGCCCGCGGCGGAGGGCAGTTCGATGTAGTCGGCGACACGGCCGAGCAGGACGCGTGGTTGCTTCCAGATGCCGAGGCCGTTTCGGAGGTGGCAGGAGTCCTGGAGGGTGACGCGGGCGCGACGGCCGTCCACTCGCACTTCGCCTGCTGGTGTCGGGGGTTCGTCCGTCTCGGCCTGTTCCGCCAGCCGCTCGGAGATCTCCTTCACCCGGTTCCGGCCCAGGATCGACGCCAGGTGCGCCGCGCAGCCGCCGGATGTGGTGACGATGGTGCCGGGCAGGTCCTCGCCGAGGCGGCGGGCCAGGCGTTCACCGGCCGCCGTGTCGCCGTTGTGGGCGTGCAGGGCGCCGCAGCAGCCCTGACGGGTGGGGGCCGCGAGCCCCGGCACCAGCTGCTGCGCGGCCCGGCTGACCTTGGGAAACAGCACCTGTTCGAAGCAGCCGAGCAGCAGGGAGGACTCTGGTGTCTCGGACGCGATCCCGGATCGCGGTCGCCGTACCTTCCGCTTCACAGCCGCCGACAGCCGTCGCGCTGTACCCATGACGCGGAACACCTCCCGCAGCTGTGTCACCAGCATCAGCGCCCGTGCGATGAGGGGCTGGCGGCGGCCCTTCCACTGGTGGTCGCGCCACTGCTCGAGGAGCTGGCCGTATTCGACCCCGGCCGGGCAGACCGGTTCACAGGCGCGGCAGCCCAGGCATTGGGAGGCCTGTTCGGTGAGGGTGGGGTCGTAGGGGTCGAGGTCGCCGTTCTGGAGGGCGCGCATCAGGTTGATGCGGCCGCGCGGGGAGGACGCCTCGTCGCCGGTGGTCGCGTAGGTCGGGCAGGCGGGCAGGCAGAAGCCGCAGGATATGCAGCGGGAGAGGAGGTCGGGGTCGAAGATGCGCTCGGTCATGCATGCCACCTTGCGGGGGTACCGTTCATGAACCCAGCTTTCCGGGGTTGAGAATTCCGGCCGGGTCGAAGGCGCTTTTGACCCGACGCAGCAGGGACATTTGGTCGGGGCCGAGTTGCGCGGACAGATAGGGGAACTTGGCCGCGCCAACGCCGTGTTCGCCGGTGATGGTGCCGCCGAGTTCAATGGCGGTCGAGAAGATCTCCTTGAAGGCGTGCTCGGCGCGGGTGACGGCCTCGGTGTCCTCGCGGGACTCGATGACGCAGGTCGGGTGGAGGTTGCCGTCGCCGGCGTGGCCGAAGGTGGCAATGGTGAGGTCGTGGCGTTCGGCGGTCCGGTCGATGCGTTCCACCATCTCGGCGATGCGCGGGCGGGGTACGGTCGCGTCCTCCAGGATGGTGAGGGAGCCCAGTCGGGACAGGGCGGGCAGCGCGCAGCGGCGGGCGGCGAGCAGCGCCTCGGCCTCGGCGATACGGGCGGCGGTGGTGACTTCCAGGGCTCCTTGGGCGGAGCAGGCGTCGCTCATCCGGGCTATCGCTTTGCCGACGGAGTCGGGTTCGCCGTCGTCGCCGAAGAGCAGGAGCGCACCGGCGTCGGTGCGCAGGCCCAGCCCGGCGAACTGCTCCACGGCGCGGATGCAGGACTGGTCGAGGAATTCGAGGGTGGCCGGCAGCACGCCGTCGGAGATGATCGCGGCAACGGCGCGGCCCGCCGTGGCCAGGTCGGAGAAGTAGGCGATGCCCGTGCTGGCGGTGCGGGGCGCCGGCCTTAGTGCGAGGGTGGCCTCGGTGATCACGGCGAGGGTGCCCTCGGAGCCGGTCAGCAGCCTCGTCAGATCGTATCCGGCGACGTCCTTGTGAAGTCTGCCGCCCGTACGGATGGTCTCCCCGGTGGGCAGGACGGCTTCCAGACCGAGGACATAGTCGCGGGTGACGCCGTACTTCAGGCCGCGCAGGCCGCCGGCGTTGGTGGCGATGGTGCCGCCGATCGTGGCGACGGTGCGGCTGCCCGGGTCGGGCGCCCACAGCAGGTCCTCGCGGACGGCAGCGTCGGCGAGAGCCGAGCTGGTGACACCCGGCTGGACGCGGGCGAGAAGTTCGGACGGGGCGATCTCCAAGATTTGGTCGAGGCGGGTGAGGGCGAGGACGATGCCACCGCGCAGGGCGACGGTCGCGGCGCACAGATTGGAGCCGGCACCGCGCGGGACGACCGGTAGGGCGTGCCGGGTGGCGAGTTTCAGGACGGCCGCCACCTCACGCGTGTCGGCGGGGAAGACCACGGCGTCGGGCCGGGCGGAGAACAGCGGGGTTGCGTCCCGGCTGAAGGGGACCAGGTCGCCGTCCGTGTCGCGGTAGTGGGCGTCGCCGACGATCGACTTCAGCGCGGCTCTGACAGGGGCTTGCACGGTTGCCTCCTGGGCCGGTCCCGCCCCGGCGCACCCGGGGCGGAACCGGCACGGCACTAGAACTTGACGGTGGAGCGGTCCGCTATCAGGACGGGCGAGTCATACACCGGGATGTCTTTAAAGGTGTACGTGCTGCCCTGCACCGACCAGTTGGCGGCCGGGACGCCGTAGACGGCGCCCGTGCGTACGTCGACGTACACCGGGTCGGAGAAGTCGCCGCCGGTGAAAGTGAGATCCGTCGCGGTGCGGGAGTTGGTCTCCGTGGGCTTGCCCGCGCCGGACCACACGCCGACGACTTGACGGCCGCTGGTGCGGTTCGCGAAAGCCTGCACAGTCAGCGACGTACCGGGCGTGGCACTCCAGCTGTAGCCGGGCAGCGGCTTCAGCGTGCTGTCGAAGATCGAGGCCACGGTCTGCACGGCGTAGAACGACGGCTTCGCGTAGCGGATCGACTTGTCCGTGTTGGTCTGGAGCAGGCCCTTGCTGTTGATCTTCCCCGGGTAGTGCAGGTCGGAGATGCTGAAGACCGAGGTGCTGATGTCCCGCCCCAGGTCGTTGAGGACCCGGCGCAAAAACCACTTCGACTGGCTCAGCTCCGTCCAGTCCAGGTCCCCCAGCGCGCCGAAGCTCCCGGGGGCACTGGGCGCGCCGTTCTCGCCCTGCCGGATCACCGCACCGGGCGCGTACTGGTCGACCAGCGCCTTCAGCTTCGCGACCTGCTCATACGTCCATGCGTCGTCCGGGTTGGGATTGTAGGGGTGGTAGCTGAAGCCGCCCAGCAGCTCGGATTTGCCCTTCTGGGACAGAAGCGTCAAAAAGTTCTTGGCGTACGAGACGTCGATTCCGGCCTCCTGCCCGAAGACCACCGCGCCGGGCTGCGCCGACCGCACCAGGGAAGCCGTACGAACATAGAAGTCGGTGTAGTCGGCGACCGGGATGCCGGCAAGGTTGGGCTCGTTCCAGATCTCCCACTCGGTGACCCGGTCCTTGTACCGGTTGACCATCGCCTTCACCCAGGCGTCCCACGCTTTCAACGCCTCGTCGGAGGTGGGCAGTACACCGCCGAGCCCGCTCCCCCCGCCCCCGCTGTAGATCGGGTTTCCGTACGAGAGCTGGATCCACGGCTTGAGGCCCTTGGCGCTGGCGTCGTCGACGATCTTGTCCAGCCAGGTCCAGTCGTAGACGCCTTTGGTCTTCTCGGTCTTGGCCCAGCCACCTTGGAGGCGCACCTTGGTCGCGCCGAGCTTGCCGAGGTAGGGGGCGAACGCCTGCTCGCTCGTGTAGTCCCGGTCGAGGGTCTCGGCGCCGACGAGCAGCTTGGAGGTACCGATCTGCAGAGCGGTGCGCGGTCCGACCTGTCCGAGGTACGGCCAGCCCTGCGGCCCGGACTCGGTGGTGGTGCGCACATCGTCCAGCCAGGCGGTGCCCGTGTCGGCGGTGGAGACACCTGCCTGGAGTGCGCTCAGCGACTTGGTGGCGGTGCGAAATGCCAGCCGCTTCGCCTTGCGGGAGCCGTCGATGTAGATGTCGGCGGTGCCCGTTGCCGGGTCGGCGACGATGCGCATGTCGTACCAGCAGTCGGCGGTGTAGGTGCCGAGGTCGACTCGCTCGGTGCCGTTGTAGGTGTAGAGGTGACCGTCGGTGCCCATGGCGAGGGTGACGTTGTGGCCGCCCGCGCCGTCGAGGTGCACCCCGATCGTCGCCGAGGTCTGCGCGGCACGCAGCCGGAAACCTGCGATGACCGTCGACGCCGTGGTGCCGAAAGAGGCGCTGGCGGTGACGGGCGCGCTGGTGGAGGTGTCGCGCAGCTGCAGGCTGCGGTCGACGGTGCCCGGCACGTTCTGCACGGTGGTGTCACCGGCAGCGCCGGTCACGGACCAGCCGGAGGGTGCGCTGCCGATGGCGGTGGAATTGAAGTCGCCGGTCAGATCGGCCGCCGTGGCCGGGGTAGCCGTCGCGACGGATATCAGACCTCCGACGAGGGAGGCCGCCATCAGGACCGCGGAGGGACGCCTGAGGGATGGGGAGTTGACCATGGAATTCCTGCCTTCTTCCTTGGAGGCTGGTACTGCCCTGCGGCGGGCCCGCCCCGCCGCAGGAGAATGGAGGGTCAGTCCTGCGGCTGGGGCTGGGGCTGTGCCCGTGGCTGCGGAGCGTTCGCGAGGCGGCTCTCCTCGTACGCGCGCAGCGTGTCCTCATCGGCGGGGTAGGTGCCGCGCAGCGGGGCGCCGGCCAGGACGCGATCGGTGAGGAATGCCTCGAGGTGCTCCTGTTCCTGCGCCTGCCGGGCAATCGCCGGCACCAGGTGGCGCGGCACACAGACCACGCCGTCGCGGTCGCCGACCAGGACGTCGCCCGGGTAGACGGCCACGCCCGCGCAGCCGACAGGGACCTGCATGTCGACGGCGTGGTGCAGGGCGAGATTGGTCATCGCGGCGGCGCCGGCCGCGTATACCGGCAGCGGCAGCGTGCTGATTTCCTCGATGTCGCGGAGTGTGCCGTCGGTGACGAGACCGGCCGCTCCGCGCACCGACAGCCGGGACAGCAGGATGTTGCCTGCCGAGGCGGCGCGGCCCTGGCCACGGCAGTCCACGACGAGGATCTGGCCGGGGGCGACCTGCTCGATCGCGGCGCGTTGCGGATGGTCGTAGTCGTCGAAGACATCGAGGGTGTCGATGTCTTCGCGCGCCGGGATGTAGCGCAGTGTGAACGCTTCGCCGACCATGCGTGGCTGGTCGCCGGTAACCCGGCCCAGCCCCGCGAGGAAGGTGTTGCGCAGGCCCAGTTTGAACAACTGGGTGGTGAGGGTGGCGGTGCTGGCCTCACGGAGCGCGGCCAGGTCGTCGGGGTTCAGCGGCGCCTGGGGCGTCTCGGTCATGATGCGGGTCCTTGTGGCTGGTCGGCGGCGGTCGGCGCCGGGATGGTGGTGGGGGAGTCGAGGGAGGGGTCGGTGCCCGGCGGCCTGATCTGGATGCTCAGACCGCCGTCGACGGTGAGTACCTGGCCGGTGATGAAGGAGGCGTCTGTTGAGGCGAGGAAGGCGACTGCCGCCGCGACGTCGGTGCCGTCGCCCATCCGGCCGAGCGGGATCGGCTGGATGCGGGCGCGTTTGTGCGCCGCGTCCAGCAGCTCGTATCGGTCATTGATGACAGGGCCCGGTGCGACGGCGTTGACACGGATGCCGAGCGGTGCGAGTTCCAGGGCGGTCGCCCTGGTGGCCGCTTCCACAGCGCCTTTGGAGGCGTCGTAGGCGACGGCCGCGCGGTGGGCGCGCGTCGCACCGACGGAGGAGATGTTGACGACGGCGCCCCCGGCTTGCATCACCCGGGCGGCGGCGACCGTGCACAGGAACGTGCCGCGCGCGTTCACCGCGAAGCTGCGGTCCCAGTCCGCGGGGTCCAGGTCGAGAAGGCTGCCCCGGCCCAGCATCGCGGCGGCGGCGTTGTTGACGGCCAGGTCCAGGCGGCCGAGTTCCGCAACGGTGCGGGCGACCACCGCGTCGACTTGCGCCGGGTCGGACACATCCCCGGGACAGGCGATGGCTCGCGCCCCTCCGTCCCGCAGGGCGGCCGCCGCAGCCTCCGCCTCCTGCGCGTCGGGGCCGTTGACGGCGATCGCGGCGCCCTCCTCGGCCAGTCGAACGGCGATGGCGAGACCGATGTTGCGGGCGCCGCCGGTGACGAGGGCCACCTGGCCGGCGAAACGGCGACCGGGAGACGAGAGGCCCCCGGCAGAGCCCGCACTTTCGCTACCAGCCCTCATCGCGTCGTCTCCTGACGGTCCACCACGGCCGCCGCGCTGGTCGATACCCAGGTCAGCGGGCCCGCCGACGCCTTGACCAGTTCCGGGTCGAGGGTCATGCCGAGGCCGGGGCCTGAGGGCACATGCAGCCTGCCGTCGATATAGCGCACCGGGTCGGTGACCACATCGCGGGTATAGAGCAGGGGGCCCACCGGGTCGCTGGGCTCGGTGACCGGCGGCATGGCCATGGCGACATGGGCGGCGGCTGCCGTGCCGATGGACAGTTCCTGAGTGGTGCCGACCAGGCAGGACTTCCCAGCGGCCTCCGCGATGGAGAAGATACGGCGCGCTGGGGTGATCCCGCCGATCGCGATGACGCTCACGTTGAACACGTCGACCGCGTCGGCGGCGACCAGGTCCAGCGCCCAGCGGAAGCCGTAGACGTGCTCGCTGATGGGGACGGCGAGCCGATTGCGGGCGTACACCAGGCCGCGTACGTCGTGGTTGGGGGCCGGGGCCTCCACCAGTCCGTAGCCCACGTCGGCGACGCGTTCGGCGAAGTTGCAGGCCGCCTTGGAGTCCAGCAGGTTGGAGAAGTCGAGGGACTTGATGGTGATGCGGTCGCCGAACCGTTCGCGGGCGGTGCGCAGGAAACGCTCGTCCAGGTCGAGTCGGCGTCCCACGTACACCCGGAAGTACTCGAAGCCCTCGGTGAGGCGGCGCTCCACCATGGCGAGGTTGCGTTCGACGTCCTCCTCGCTCTGCTGCCGGAAGATCGGGTAGGCGATCGGCACGGACTCGCGGACCGCGCCGCCCAGCAGATCGCACACGCGCACGCCGAGCTGTTTGGCCGCCAGATCCCAGAAGGCGATGTCGACACCGCACTTGATGGCGCGGCTCTTGTCGTAGATGTATCCGGCCTGCGGAAAGTTGGCCTCCAGGCGCCGCTCCACCTCGGTGAGCTGCAGGGCGTCCAGACCGACGAGGATCTCGTTGAGAGTGGCCTCCAGTTCGAGGACATCGAAGTGGAAGCGCGGCAGATGCTGCAAGTCGGACATCTCCCCGACGCCCACCAGGGAGTCGTCGTCGGTGTGGAGTTCGACGAGGATGTGGCCGCAGGTGATGCTGTTGTGTCGGGGGGTGTTGATCGAGGTCAGGGCGACCCTGGTCACCTTCGCCACTGGGGGCTCCGTTCCTTGTGCGGGGAGTTCGGTGTCGTACGGGAGTGCCGGCCGGGCGCGCCGGCCAGCAGTTCGCGGGTGTAGTCGTGGGCGGGGTCGGCGTAGATGTCCTCCGCCAGGCCCTCCTCGACGATCTGGCCGCGGCGCATCACCGCGATGCGGTGGGCGACCGAGCGGACCACGGCCAGGTCGTGGGTGATGAAGAGATAGGCCATGCCGTGCTCGGCCTGAAGGTCGGCGAGCAGATTGAGAACCTGTGCCTGGATCGACACGTCCAGGGCGCTGACCGCCTCGTCGCAGACGATGAGACGGGGGCGCAGGGCGAGGGCACGCGCGATGGCGATGCGCTGCCGCTGACCGCCGGAGAACGCGGCAGGGAAGCGGTCCAGGGCGAAGGAGTCCAGGCCCACGTCCCGCAGCAGGCCGGTGAGGACGTCCTCACCGTGCTCCAGGCCGTGCACCCGCAGCGGCTCCTGGAGGATCTGCCGGATCGTCAGCCGGGGATCGAGGCTGGCGTACGGGTTCTGGAAGACGACCTGCACCTCCCGCTGGAGGCGGCGCAGCTCGGCGGGGCCCGGCCGGGTCACGTCGATGCCGTCGTAGCGGACCGTGCCGCCGGACGGGTGCTCCAGCCGCAGCAGCAGCTTGGTCAGGCTGGTCTTGCCCGAGCCGGACTCGCCGACCAGCGCCAGTGTCTTCCCCGGCTCCACCCGCAGACTCACGTCCTGGACGGCGTGCACATGTCCAGTGACCCGGCGCAGCGCCCCGCTCCGGACGGGATAGCGCAGGTCGACACTGTCGAACTCGACGAGCGGCGCGATCTTGCCGGACCCGGGCATGGCCGGCTCGTGCTCGCGCACCGGCAGGGTCCGTCCCGCGGGCAGTTCCACCGGGGCGTCCGCGAAGAGGCAGGCGGCCGCGTGGTCGGAGCCGTACCCCTCCAGCTCCGGCACGGTCGTCTTGCACTCGTCCACGGCGACGGGACAACGCGGGGCGAAGGAGCAGCCGGTGGCACGGCTTTGCAGCCGGGGTGGCTGCCCCTCCATGGAGACCAGCCGGGTGCGGGCTGTCGCGTCGACCCGGGGCGTGGCCGACAGCAGCGCCTGGGTGTACGGCATGCGCGGGTTCTTCAGCACCTGACTGGCGGGGCCGCTCTCCACGACGCGGCCCGCGTACATCACCGCGACTCGGTCGGCTTGCTCGGCGACCACCCCGAGGTCGTGGGTGATCAGGATCAGACCCATGCCAAGGTCGACGCATAGGGAGCGCAGCATCGCCATGATCTCCGCCTGTACGGCGACATCCAGGGCGGTGGTCGGCTCGTCGGCGATGAGTACCTCGGGCCTGGACGCGATGGCGAGGGCGATGGCGGCGCGCTGCCGCATACCGCCGGACAGCTCGTGCGGGTACTGCCGAAGCCTGCTCTCCGGAGCCGGCATCCGGGCTTGCTCCAGGGCCTGGACCGCGCGGTGGCGGGCCTCGGTCTTGCTCATCCGCTCATGGGCGCGCACTGCGTCCGTGATCTGGGTGCCGATGGTGAGCAGCGGGTTCAGCGCCGAGCTGGGGTCCTGGAAGACCATCGCCACTCGCCGCCCGCGTACCGACCGCCACTCCTTGGCGTCCAGGGCCCTCAGATCCTCGCCGTTGAGCCGGATCGACCCGGTGATGCCGCAGACCGGTTCGGGCGGGTTCAGCCCGAGCAGGCTGAGCGCTGTCACCGTCTTGCCGGACCCCGACTCGCCGACGACAGCCAGCGTCTCGCCCGCCTTCAGGCTGAGGTTGACGTTGTCGACGGCCCGCACGGTCGGGCTGCTGGGGGTGGCGTTGAAGGTGACGCTGAGGTCCTCTATCTCGAGAAGGGACATGGGCGTCATGCCCCCAGCTCGGCTTCGGCGAGGCGCCACTGCCCGTCAATGTCCAGCTGGATGCCCTTGAGGCGGCTGCTGTGGATGAGTGGCGACTTCGCCTGGTGCAGGAACACCCAGTAGTTGTTGGCGATGATGCGGCGCTGCGCGTCTGCGTACGCCTTTTTCCGGTCGGACCGGTCGGTGGACTCGGCGCCGTCGGAGAGGAGGGCGTCCAGGGTGCGGTCGTGGAGGCCGGACCAGTTGTTGGGGCCGTCGCTGGTGAAGTACGGATCGAAGGAGAGTGAGGGGTCCAAGCGCGGGATGTCGATGACCAGCAGTGCCGCGTCGAAGTCCCGCTTCTTCATCCGGTCCAGCAAGGTCTGGAACTCCAGCACGTCCGCCTTCGGCGCGAAGCCCGCCGAGGTGAGCTGGCTCTGCAACAGCTCCGCGATGGTCGGGTCGGGGGCGCGGCGGCGGGCGACGAGCGTGATCGGCACCTGGCCGGGCAGTCCCGCGTCCTTCAGCGCCTGGCGGGCCTTGGCCGCGTCGTGGGGCAGCGGCGCGATGGAGCCGTCGTAGAACCAGTCGGAGGTGGTGGCGAAGGACGGGGCGATGTCGTACTCGTCGCCCGCGGCGGCCTTGCCCACCGCGCGGCGGTCGACGGCCTGGGCGAACGCGGCGCGCACCTTGGCGTCTTTGAACGGGCCCTTGGTGGTGTTGAGCGCGACGTAGTAGGCGCGGCGCACCCCGCCGTCCTTGATGACGATGCGCTTGTCGCCGGCGAGCTGCTTGTACTCCTCCGGAGGCAGGGCCCGCACCAGCTGGACGCCGCCCGTGGAGAGTTCGGCACGCAGCACCTTGGCGTCGGTGACGAAGCGCACGATGACCTTGTCGAGCTTGGGCAGGCTGCTGCCGTCGGAGGCCTTGGCCCAGTACCTGTCGTTGCGCTCGGCGGTGAGCTGCACGTTGGAACGCCACATTGAGAAGGTGAAGGGGCCGGTGCCGACGGGGTGGCGGCTGAAGTCCTTGCCATGCTTTTTCAGCGCTGCCGGGGAGGCGATCATGCCTGCCTCGTGGGCCAGTTGGATGAGCAGCAGGGGGTCCGGTGACTTCAGCTTCAGCTTGACGGTCTTGGCGTCGGCTGCTTCGACGGAGGCGACCTTGGCGAGTGCGGCGGCCTTGGTGGAGAGCGTCTTGGGGTCCATCACGCGGCGCAGGTTGTGGACCACGGCCTCGGCGTCGCACGGGGTGCCGTCGTGGAACTTCACCCCGTCGCGCAACGTGAAGGTGACCTCCTTGTCGGTGTGCTCCCACTTGGTGGCGAGCGCGGCCTCGAAAGAGCCGTCGGGCCGCTGGCGCAGCAGCGCGTCGAAGAAGAGGTTCAGCACATTGCGGTCGGAGGAGATGGCGGCGCTCAGCGCCGGGTCGAGGGTGACCGGTTCGTTATCGAAGCCCGCCGTCAGGGTGGCGGACCCTCCGCCGGAGGAAGCCGAGTCGCTGCATCCGGAGATGCTGGCCAAAGAAGCGGTGGCCGCAGTAGCGGCGGCGCCGGCGAGGACGGCACGGCGGGGCAGTCCGCGCACGGAGGAGGAACGTGATGAACGGGAGGAAAGAGACATGGTGAAGCACTTCCTTGTACGGATCGCGGATGCGGGATGCGGAGTGCTGAGGAAGGGCGGGGCGCGTGAGGGGACGCGGGGGCCCGCAAGGCCCGGCGTGGGGGCCGAGGAGACACGGCAGGGTGTGCCGGTGCGGACGGCGCACGGCCCGGCAGGCGATGAGGCCAGGCGGTACGGCGTCGAGAAGAGGGGCTGGGCGGCCCGGGTCTTACCGGAGCGTCATAAACGATGAGGGCGACACGGACCGGACGGTGCCGGGGCGTCGGGGAAAGTGGTCATGGCAGGGACCTACGGTCTGTCGAGGGGTGTGAGGGACGGGGACCGTCTGCGGTGAGGAGGCGTACCGCCTCGGCAGCCGCGGTAACCGAACCCGCGGTACCCAGGTCCAGCGGGGTGCCCGGCGGGCGTTTCACCGCGGCGGTGTCAGCTGCGGCCGGTGCGCGTCCAGTGCGTCTCGCAGCGCGTCGGCCAGCATGTTGAACGCGGCCACGGTCAGCAGGATTGCCAGGCCGGGGAACACGCTCAGCGACCAGCTGGCGCTGAGATGGTCTGTGCCGGAGGCGACCATCGCGCCCCAGCTGGACTGCGGCGGCTGCACGCTCAGTCCCAAAAAGCTCAGCGCTGCCTCGGCCATGATTGCGGTAGAGACCTGGAGCGCGGCGAACACCAGCAGTGTGCCCGCCAGATGGGGCAGTAGGTGGCGGCGCATGATCGCGGCCTGCGGGACGCCTACGATCCGTGCCGCCGAGACCCATTCGCGGGTCCGCAGCGACAGCACCTCGCCCCGGACCACCCGCGCGAAGCGAGGTGTGGTCACCACGGCGATGGCGATGAGTGCGTTACGCAGACCGGGCCCGAGCGCGGCGACCACGGTGAGGGCGAGCACCAGCAGCGGGAAGGCGAGAAGCCCGTCGGACAGCCGCATGATCACGGAGTCCAGCCAGCCGCCCCGGTATCCGGCGATGAGACCGAGGACCGTGCCGACGACCAAGGCCGCGCCGACGGTGACGGTGGCGACTTCGGCGGTCACTATCGCGCCGGCGATGATCCGGGCGAGGACGTCCCGGCCGAGTTCGTCGGTGCCGAGCCAGTGCGCGATGCTGGGTCCGGCGAGGAGGTTTCCGGTGTCGGTGGCCCGCATCCGGTCGGTCATGAAGGGCCGGGCCGCCGCCGCCAGCGCGAGCAGCAGCAGGACGGGCACGGCGAGTTGGGCGCGGCGGTCGCGGCGCAGCCGGCCCAGAACCGGGTGGCGCGGGGCCGGGGTGAGGGTTTCGGTGGCCATCATCGCTCCTGTCAGTACGTGATGCGCGGGTCGAGCCACGCGTAGATCAGGTCGGCCAGCAGGTTCACCAGGAGGACGAAGACCACGACCATCAGGACCGCGCCCTGTACGACGGGCAAGTCCCGGCTGAAGATGCCGTCGACGATCAGCGTGCCCATGCCGGGCACGGTGAAGACGGTCTCGGTGACCACGGTGGCGCTCATCAGCGCGCCGATCTGCAGTGCCACCACGGTTACGACAGGGACGATGGCGTTGCGCAGGGCGTAGACGCCGACGATCCGACGGCGGGAGAGCCCGCTGGCTTCGGCGGTCCGGATGTAGTCCTCGTTGAAGACGGTCAGCAGCGCGGCCCGTGTCTGGCGCATGGTGACGGCCGCGATCGTAGAGCCGATCGTCACGGCGGGCAGCACCATGTGCCGCAGGTTCTCCACCGGGTCTTGTGCGAGCGGTACGAAGCCGGAGGGCGGCAGCACCTTCAGCCACAGCGCGAACACCAGGATGAGCAGGGCGGCCAGGTAGAAGTGGGGTGCCGACAGGGCCAAGAGCCCTGCGGAGTTCAGCGCGGTGTCGGTGGGCTTGCGGCGTTTGACGGCGGCCAGCACACCGGCTGGGATGCCGATGAACAGTGCGAAGGCCAGGGCGATCACGCCGAGTTCGGCGGTCGCGGCGAGCCGATCGCCGAGTACGGCGCTGATCTTCTCGCCGGTCAGCCAGGACACGCCGAGGTCACCATGAACGATGCCGCCGATCCAGTCGGTGAACTGCCGCCACATGGGGGCGTTGAGGCCGAGATCGGCGCGTAGCGCCGCCCGGTCGGCAGCACTGGCGTCCTGGCCCAGAATGTCCACGGTGGGATCGCCGGGCATCAGCCGCAGCAGGAGGAAGAGGACCAACGACACCACCAGGACGACGGGTATGAGTTGGAGTAGTCGGCGGATCAGGTATCCGGTCATTGAGCCGGCTCCGTTTGTATGTGGGGTGGGCTGTAGTACGGCGCCTTCTCCCCGAGCCTCGGGGCCTGGGAAAGACGGCGGAGCCAGTCGAGCCGGGGCGCGGGGGCGAGATCGTAGGCGTAGAGAACGAGTGCGCTCGCGCCGTGGGAGTGGGCGAGGCGGGCGATGTCGTTCAGTTCCTCCTCGCCGCGCGTCTGCGCGGTACCGAGGTTCCAGCCGGCGGCGAAGCGGGTGCCGGTGCGGCTCGCGGCGAGCAGGTCCCGCTGCAGGGCGGCGCGGTCGCCGCCCAGGTTGGTGACGGTGAGCCCGCCGGCCGCACCGCCCAGCGAGGGCAGATCGCCGGTGGACTTTCCGTCGCAGGCATACGGGTCGGCGGTGGCCCGCACGGACACCGGCAGCCCCTTGGACACTTCGGCCGCCGCCTGTACGAGAGTCGTGGTGACACCGGCCCGTACGGCGAGCAGCACGTCGTGCAGCTCCTGCCCCAGCGCCGACACGGCGTCCTCGGCGAGGGCGACGCCGGCGGGCCGCGGATCGCACAGCTGCGCCAGGACGACGGCCCGGGTGCGGGCCGCCGCCTCGGTGCTGTCCACACCTGCCTCCAGCAGATGGGCGGAGCAGGCCGGGCAGAAGCACAGCGAAAGCAGCCAGCGGTCCACCGGCCGCAGCGCCGCGCCCGTCCTGTCGTGAGCGCTCGCGTGCTGCCATCCCAGATAGCCGAAGGCCTCCAGCTCCAGAGCGCTGACCCAGGGCTGCGCGGCGGTCTCGGCAACCAGGTCACGGGCGTAGCGCACCACGTCCGGCTGGGCCGGGCACAGCGCGTGCCGGTAGGGGTGGCCGAACGCGTTGCGCACGGCCAACTCGGGACGGGAACTGGCCAGCGCCGACTGGTGGAGCGCCACCAGCCACCCCGTTACCGCCACCCCCGAGGCCACCAGTGCCTCAGCGGCCGTCGTGGCATGGTCGCCGCGGACGGGCAGCGTGAGAGGCGGGCGCTCGCTGACCCCGGGCCGCCCGGCGAACCAGCGGCCTCCAGCGAAGTCCATCACGGCCGCCGGCTCGCTCGTTGTGAGCAACCAGCGCCCGCTGTGGTAGGCGTACGCCAGCCGGACCCGGTCCACCCCCGCCTCCCGCAGTCGCTCCGCCTGCGCCCCAGGGGCGTGGCGGAACGACAGCGGGTGGGCGAAGAGTTCGGTGTTCACTTCTCGGCCCCGAGCGCACTGGCGAGAGTCTGCTGCGCCTTGCGGATATGTGCGCGGGTCAGCTGCTCGGCCCGGTCGGCGTCGCCCTGCTCCATGGCTTCGAGGATCGCCGAGTGTTCGGCGGCCTCCTCCTCGAAAGTGGCCCGCAGCCGCCAGCCCAGGCCCGCCACGAACGCGGTCAGATCCTGTAGCTGATCGAGGAAGGCGCAAAGGAAGCTGTTGTCGCACGCGGTGTACAGCTCCCGGTGGAAGCGCCGGTTGGCTGTGCCCAGGCCCTGGGTCTCCCCGGAGCCGATCAGCGCGGCCGCGTCGTCCAGCGCGCGCCGCGCCGCGGCGTAGGGCGTCTCGCCGTGCAGTTCGGCGGCGAGCCGTACCGCCTCGGGTTCGGCGGCGCACCGGGCGGTGTACAGCTCCCGCACCAGCTTGTCGTCGGGGCGGCGCACGCTCACGCCCTGGTAGGTGTTCATCTCCACCAGGCCGGTCGCCCTCAACTGCTTGAGCGCCTCGCGCACCGGGGTCTTCGAGACGCCGTACATCTCGGCCAGCTCCCGCTCCACCAGGGCCCTGCCGGGGGGCAGCGCCCCGTCGAGGATCGCCTGGCGCAGAGCATCGCGCACCCGGTCTGTACGGGAGGCCGGCTCGCTCAGGGGAGGGAGCACGATCGGGGAGGGAGCGCTGCCCGTTGTCTCGTAATCGATGCTTGGCATGGCGGCATGCTGGTATACCAGCATGCCGGAGCGCAACCCCCTGGAAACATGTTCGTGAAATCCCGTCATCAACTGACGCAACGTCAAAACGTTTACAGATCAACCCTTCTTGCGTCTGAAGCCGGAGTCTGCCACCGTCACTGACGCAACTCGCCCTCACGAAACGGTCCGGCGGGTGACGCCGCTGTTGACCAGCCGCGTTCACACGTCGTGCTCCCGTGTTACCCGCAGGCCCGCCCCCGGGTGACGCGTTTGCCGACGCCGTCTCCACTGCCGAATCCGCCGAACGCGGGCGCGCAGCAGTGTCCTCCGCCCCGATCACTCGTGAGGACTCTCGTGCACGACGAGGCCCCGCCCGGCCCCAGGACGCGGTGCCGACCGCACGAGCATTCTCAGAGAAAAGGCAGCAATGAAACGCACTGGCGCATATGCAATATCCGTACTTCTGGCGAGCTCAGGGATCCCCCTTGGCCTCGTCGGCTCACCGCAGGCCGAGGCAGCCGGCCGGACGTACTACGTCAGCCCCGCCGGCTCCGACGGCAATTCGGGAACCTCGCCCGCCAAACCGTTCCGCACGATTCAGAAGGCAGCCGACAGCACGACACCCGGAGACACCGTCTCCATCATGAACGGCACGTACAAGGAGAAGCCGGGCGGCTCAGACGTCGTGGCGATCTCCCGCTCCGGCAAGACCGGGGCGCCCATCACCTACCGCGCCTACCCCGGCCAACACCCCGTGATCAACCCGGTCGCCGCATGGAACGGCATCCGCATCAACGGCGCCTCGCACATCGTGCTCCGCGGCCTCGAGATCAAAGGCAACAGCGCGAACATCTCCCTGAAGGACGCCGAACAGGGCGCCAGCACCACGAAGCCGACGTACAACACCAACTGCATGTCCGTCGAAAAGGACAGAAAGTCGGGCGCCCGGCCGCACCACATCGACATCGTCGGCAACACCGTCCACCACTGCCCCGGCGGCGGCATAGGCGCAGGCTACGCGGACTACGTGACGATCGACCACAACAACGTCTACGCCAACGCGTGGTACTCCGTCTTCGCCAACAGCGGCATCTCGATCCTCGCCGCGCAGGACATCGACCAGGGCGACCCCAGCAAATACAAGATCCGCTTCACCAACAACATCGTCCATGACAACGAGAGCAAGGTGAAGTGGGGACACTGCCACTGCTACTCGGACGGCAACGGCATCATCATCGACACGCTCAAGGACAAGGCGAAAGCCGGAGCAACCGGTCCTGACTACAACGGACGCGTCCTGGTCGCCAACAACGTCACCTACAACAACGGCGGCTCCGGCATCCACTCCTTCAAGAGCCAGCACGTCGACATCGTGCACAACACGGCCTACCAGAACGGCCGCAGCACGCGCATGAACAGCTACGCCAACATCTACGCCCAGGACAGCAAAGACGTCCACCTGTTCAACAACGTCTCCTACAGCCGCCCGAACCAGCCGACGAACTCCACCTACGGGAACAACGACGTCACTTACGACTACAACCTCTACTACGGCGGCAAAGCCCCCGCGGTGAAGGGCCCGCACGACATCATCGCCAACCCCAAGTTCGTCGCACCCGGCACCGACGGCGCCCCCGGTTTCCGGCTGGCCAAGGGCTCGCCCGGTATCGGTTCGGGCAAGCCGCTGTCCCAGGTCACCACCGACATCGCCGGCGCCCGCCGTGATGCCGGCAGCGCGGACCGGGGCGCGTATGCCTTCAATACGGCGAAGGACGCGGCGACGCCGGCAGCGACAGCCGCGCCGGGCGGCACCGAGTCCACGGCGAGCCCCGAGGAGCAGTCGCCGGGCAACGGCACGGGTACCAACTCCGCCGCCTCCGGCGGGGACAGCTCCGCCAAGGGCGACAGCAATGACGTCAAGGCAAACGGCGCAGGCGGCGACCTCGCCGAGACCGGCGCGGGTGTGGCTCTGCCCCTCGGTCTAGCCGCGATGGCACTCGCGCTCGGCGGCGGCATCTTCCTCGTTCTGCGCCGCAAGCGCTCCTGAGGCAACAGCCTCACCACAACCCCGCCGCCCGGGCAGCCCCCCAGCCCGGGCGGCGGACCCCTCCGCCGCGCCTGCCAGACTTGGGCCATGGCGGCAGACACGCGAAGGAACCGGAGTCTTGATCCCGAGACAGCGGCACCCGATCCGCCCCGCCTCGCCTGGCGGAAACAGATGAGGCAGCGCGTCCTGGACGCGGCACGCGACATCGCCTCCGCCAACGGCTGGAACCAGGTCAGTCTCTCCGCTGTGGCCGCCGCCGCCGAGGTGTCCCGCCCCTCCGTGTACAAGGAGTTCGGAAGCCGCGCAGGCCTGGGGCACGCCCTGGTGATCCGAGAGACCCAGGAGTTCCTGGCGAGTGTCGCGGACGTCCTCTACCCCGGCTGCCCCGACACCAGGACCTGCCTGGAAGCCGCGATCCGCCACGTCCTCACGGAAGCTCACAACAGCCCCCTGATCAGCGCTGTCGTCACCGCCTCCCGCGAAGGCTCCGACAGCCTGCTGCCCTACCTCACCGCCCGCGCGGACCCCGTCTTCGACGCCGCCCAGATCCTCCTGCGCGCTTGGCTAGCTGAACGCCTTCCCGATCAGAACGAGCCCGCGATCACTGTCGCGGCGGACATCACAGTCCGCATGACCATCAGCCACCTGGTCCTACCGGACACGGATGCGGCGGAGACTGCGGAGCGGCTGGCGGGCGCAGTATTGAAGGTCCTTCGGTAGATTCCCTCGACATGACCTGGGACTACCAGCCCCGGACCCTGCGGGCGTGCTGTTCGGGCGCCGGCCGCGGGGGAAGTAGTCCGGTCCCGTCCAGAGCGCGGTCAGGACCGGACTACGGCCGAGAACCCTAACCCGGGCAGGAGATAGTCGAGGCCCCGGCCGCTCGCGCATCCGGCACGGCTGCGGAGACATGGAACGGATGCGCGATGTCCTGTGCAACGACGGCTGAGATGGCCGGTCACGGCGTCCTTGGTGAGGAAGGCGAGAAGCGCGGCCGTGTGCGTTTCGCTTTGTCAGTGCGTGTTTTTGAAGGCTGGTCTTGAGGTCTGAATGTCGCGACGATCGAGGTTGTGGCGTCGCGAGCGGTGGGCCGGCGGTACTGCCGGGAGTGCGGTGATCCGTTGCCGTCGACGATGGCGGCGAAGGCGGTGTTCTGCTCTGGCCGGTGCAGGTCACGGCATTGGCGGGCACTTGAGCAGGCCCGGCTGAGAGTGGTGGCGATCCAGCACGGGGACCAGGCGGAATGCCCGGTTTGCGGGAAGTGCTGGACGGTGGGGGTCGAACGGTCCCGGGCGGCGACGTACTGTTCGCCCCGTTGCCGGGTGAGAGCGTGCCGCCAACGGCAGGCGTCGCGGGACGGCGTTACGGAAACGCCGTTGCCGAACGGAAGTTGAGCTTCCTGCATCACTCCCGTCCGGCACGGGTACCGGCGGTGGGCGGTGCGCGCTGCGAGCGCCCCCGCTTCGCGCTCTGCCCCGTCATATCGGGTCCGCGTCACCGTTTGAGGTGACCTGGGGAGGTGCTGTGTTGACGGTCGCCGCAGGGCGGCCGGCCCGGCCCGGCCCGGGGTGAGGTGGTGGGCATCATGACGGAGCGGGTCGGGAACGTCACCCGGACGCGTTACGAGCAGATCGTCGCCGAGGCCCGGGAGCTGATCGCGCAGGTCACGCGGGCCCAATTCGCCCTGGGAGAAAAGGCGCTGGAGATCGAGCCGATGCGGCCGGTGGGCGGTTCGATGCCAAACGGCACCGACGACCTGTTCACCGTCGAGGAGTCGTTGCAGATGTTCGCCGACGACATCGGCGTCGCACGGGCGACGGTGGAGGACTGGCGGTGGACCGCCAACCGGTGGCCGGCCGACAGGCGCAAGGACGGGGTGTCCTTCACAGTTCACCGGGTCCTGGCGTCGGTCGCGGACGAGGCGGAACGGTGGGCTGCGATCGAGGATCCGCCGTTCAACCAGCGCACCGGCCAGCGGCGCTGGACCCCTGACAGCGCGAAACGGCTGGTGGGGCAGCGGGTGGAGCGTCCAGTGACGGTGGAGGAGAAGGTCCAGGCGGTGACCGACCTGGTCCGCGACGACGAGGTCGCCGGGCAGGTGGCCACCGGTCTGCTGCGGCGCCCGGCGGTCGCCTCGCAGGTCCCGTCGGAGGACAAGGTGCGGGTAGTGTCGGAACTGGTCCGTGACGACGACGTCGCCGGTCAGGTCACCGCTGACCTGCTGCAACGGCCGACGGTCGCCCGGCGGGTGATGCGGGACGAAACCACCCGGATGGTGATCAACCGGGCGCAGTTCGACAACTCCGAACAGACCCGCGAGCAGATCCGCGAACGGACTCCGGCGGTGCGGCAGATCGAGCACACCATCGAGTACCTGGACCTGGTCGGGTCCTGCCACAGCTATGTCGCCGCCCTGGGCAGGCTGGTTCCGCGGCTACGGGGCCAGGAGTTCACCGAGGACGAGCGCGAGACCGTCCGAAGGGGCATCGCGAAGGTGAGGGCGGCGGCCGACTGGCTGGAATCGGCGGTCGACCACGGCGAGTTCACCCTGGACGAGCAGCTCGTCCAGCTCCTCAAGGGCGAGTAGCCGTGCCCCGCGCGGCACGGCCGCTCGCGGAGCACTACGGCGACCTGGTCCGCGCCTCGCTGATCGAGGCCCGTCCCGCCGGGCTGCACACCCGGCAGCTCGTCGCGGCGACGAGGCTGAAGAAGTCGCAGGTCGCCCGAGGTGTCCGGCAGCTCCGCGATGTCGCGGCGGCGGAACATCTCACCCCGATCATCTACACGCGCAAGGACGGCTACCTGTTCTCCGACGAGCCGGCGGACTGGATCGAGTACGAGAAGAAGCAGTTCCGCGAGATCCTCGGCCGGCTCACCCGGGTGATCACGGGCACGCTCGATCCGCACCTGGCCCGCTGCCCCGACGACGAATGGGCCCAGCTCGCCGTCGCCCAGCTCACCGGGGTCCGCGCCACCCTCGCCCAGCTCACCAAATAGCCGGTTCCCGCCGGCCCGATCCCTTCTGCCGAGCCCGACATGCCCACCGCCACGCGCCGCCGCCGCTATCCCTCCGACACCACCACTGCCGAATGGGCCCTGCTCGAACCGCTGCTGCCCGTCCCGGCCTGCCAGACCAAGAAGGGCGGCCGGCCGGAGAAGCACCCGAGACGGGAGATCGTCGACGCGATCCGCTACATCACCGACAACGGAGCCAAATGGAGGGCCCTTCCTGCGGATTACCCGCCCTGGGAGACCGTCTACGGCTTTTTCGCACGATGGAACCGGACCGGAGTGGTGGCCTGGATCCGCGACCAGCTCCGCCGCCGGCTCCGCACCGGCATGGGGCGGTGTCCCTATCCGGTCACGCTGATCGTCGACTCGCAGTCGGTGAAGGCCGCCGAGACCGTCAGCAGGGCCACCCGCGGCTACGATCCCGCGAAAAAGATCAACGGGAGGAAGAGACACCTCGCGGTGGACACGAAGGGCTTCCCCGTCATGATCTTGGTGACGCCCGCCGACATGACCGACCGGGACGCCGCCCGCGAACTGCTCTGGCGGCTGCGTCTGACGCATCCGCAGATCACGCAGGTCTGGGCCGACTCCGCCTACGCCGGCCAGCTCGTCGACTGGGCCCGCGACTTCCTCCACATCACCCTCAAGACCGTCCACCGGCCCAAGGGAGCCAAGGGCTTCGTCGTCCTCCCACGTCGCTGGCGTGTCGAGCGCACGATCGGCTGGACCATGCGGGCCCGCCGCAACGCAAGGGACTACGAACGGCTCCCGCAGCACAGTGAGGCACATCTGACCTGGTCGCTCATCACGTTGATGACCAGGCGCCTCACCCGCAAGGGCCCCCGCACGGACAGCTGGACGAAGAAGACCCCGGCCACCACCGGCTGACCCCGGGGCCCGGCAGGGCGCACCCGTGATCACTCAGCGTCGTCCGGAAGAAGCGGACTTAACGCCCACTCAGACCACGCAGAACTCGTTACCCTCCGGATCTGCCATCACCACGTGATCCGGCCTGCCCTGCAACTCGTCCTCGCGGACCACAGTCGCACCCGCAGCGGTCAACCGCTCGACTGCCTTGACCACACGCGGCCAGCGCACCTCCCACGGCGTTTCACGGCCACCACCGACTTGCACGTCGAGGTGCAACCGGTTCTTCACCAACTTCGGCTCCGGCACCTTCAAGAAGGACAAAGTGGGGCCTACGCCGTCCGGATCCAAGAGATACGCCCCGTCATCCCACTCGTCCTCCGGAACGCCATGGTGCGAGAGCCAGTCCTCCCAACTCCCGAACCCTGCGGGCGCGGGCTTCTCCGCATAGCCCAATGCCAGCGCCCAGAACGCGGCCAGCTTGGACGGGTACGCGCAGTCGATCGTCAAGGTCCACTTGGTCGCCATGAGCCCTCCCCAGTCTGATGAACGGATCGTACCGGGCACCTCTGACACCCCCGGCCCGCAACTTCGCGCGTGCCCCCGTGGGTTGACGAACGGCGGCAAGGCACACCGAGGAAGACCCTCCGCTTCCCGGTTCAAAAACACCCTCTCAGCTTGTCGTTTAACTTCAGGCGTTCGGCGGGGTCGCGGCAACGGTGACCTGGGCTGTCCATGATCCGGGTTCCCGAGGCGGATCCCAGGTCACGTCGACGTCAGCTTCGTAGAAGTCGTGTGCGAGTTCCACCACCATGGCGGCCACGGCGGCCCGTGCCTCGGCTGGGTCGGTGTTGGCCGGCACATCGGCAAGACGCCCGCAAAGCATCCCGCCTTCCTCTGTGAGGACACTGTGGCGCCAGCCTTCCGGCGTCGCCAGCAGGGCGATGCTTTTCGGCATGCCGAAGGGAGGCCGTCTCTTCTTCACGCGTTCTCGTCCCACCACGGAGCTATCCAACCTCGTCGGCTTCCTGGCGGTTCACGCGGGCGGAAGTTCAGTTGCCACGGCGGGGTTTGGTGCCGACCTTGTGGTGGGCTGGTCGGGCGTATACCTCACCGGTGGCAAGGACCCGCCCGACGTCGTGCCGGGGTGCCAGGCGCTGGTTCTTCGAGCCTGGTGGCCGGCCCGGACCCGGTCGGGAAGGTTTCGGTGCACCGGCCGGGGAGCCGGTCTTCGTGCGGAGGTTCCTGAACCCTCTGCGGACGCGGGCGGGCGTGAGTCTGTTCGGCGGGGTCGGCTTCTCCCAGGGCCGACGAAGGTCGGTGGCCAGCGAGCGGGCGAGGCGGAGCTGGGCATAGGCGGCGATCACCAGCCAAGTCCACCTGTCGGCCGCTTCCGAGCTGCGAAGCCTGGGCTTGGTCCACCCGAGGGTCTGCTTGAACAGGCGGAAGGTGTGCTCGATGTCGAAGCGGCGGAGGAAGGACTGCCAGCAGCGGTCGACGTCCGCTTCAGTGGCGCCGGTACCCGACCACCACAGCCATACCGGCTTGTTGACCCCACCGCTGGGCAGCTTCTCCACGACCAGGCGTATGACGGTGCCCTCGATGAGGGGCAGCGGCCCCTCATGGTCGAGCCATGCGGCCCGGCGGGTCAGCCGCGGGTGCAGCCGGTCCCACGCCTGCGCGGTCGCCTTCCCATAGAGCCGGGTGTCCGTGGTCGTCACGGCTTGCTCGGTGCCCCAGGTTGTGGGGTCGCCGAAGACGAACTCGCCGCCGTGCTTGGGCGGTCGGCCGCCCTTGGGGTTGGCCAGGCTGAACTCTTCGCGGGAGGGTGTCGGACGCCGCATCACCCGATCCGAACGGAGCCAGCCGAGGATCTCGACGGGCAGCCCGGCCAGCAGGTGGGCGATGCGCGGAGCGTCGTATCCCGCGTCCAGCACGATCAGAACCCTCGGGTCACCCGGCCGCCACTGGCCAGCCGCGACCAGCCGCTCGACGACCTCGCGGATCTGGACCGTGGTCACGGCGGCGACGTCGGCGCCGGGCTCCAAGCGGATGGCGTCCAGCACCGCCGTCCAGGACGTGCGGCCGGTCTCCAGCGCGGCCACCACCGAGTACGGCCACCCGGGCACCATTTGATGCTTGCCCTCACCCCGGCCGAACGTGTGGCAAAAGGACCGGTCAGCACACGTGTTGGCGTCCGGACGCAGCCACGGCGAAACATCCACCGCCAGCACGAGCCGACCATCCGCCGCCCTCGGCAACGGCACCCCGGCCAAGGCCCGGCGCAGCCGGGCGACGTCGACCCGGCCCTGGTTGAGTCCGCCGTACAGAGCTCCGTGCCCGCGACGGTGTTCGGGCGCGAGCGCGAGATCAACGAGCGTTCGCACCGGCCCGTCCGTGCACAACAGCGCGTCGCATAACTCGAACAATGCGTCGCCTCGCGCGGTCAGACACGCGTACAGCTCCGACCGGAAGTGTGACACTTCCGCGAACGCATCCCGCAGGACGCCCTGATGTACCAAACTCACGACCACGGCCTTCGCGCTGATCCACTCTGTGACGGAGCACAGGATCAGACGAAGGCCGCCTTCACGTCCGCTGAACTGCGAAAACGCCGACCAAGTTCGAGCCGCGTTCGACGCCGGACCATAAATGACAAGCTCAGGCGTTGAGGTAGGTCAGGACGGCTTGGACGCGGCGGTGAGTGTCAGTGCTGATGGGCAGGTCGAGTTTAGCGAGCAGGTTGCCGATGTGCTTCTCGATGGACACGGGTGCCCCTCTCGCGGCAGCGCGCACCAGCCTGCGTCGCATGATCCGAAACGAGAACACTGCACGCTGATGTCTTGGGCTAGAGCCAGTCAGCGAATGGATACATATTCGGACCGAATCGTGCTCTCTCCTAATCGATTGATGCAAATCGGACTGAACGCGACAAGTGCGTGCGACAGGCGCTCTGGCGCTTCTACCGGGACCACCACGGTTTGTTGAGCGCGCGCACGTGCTCCCGGACGGCAGTGATGTAGGCGGTCTCCAGCGTCTGTAGCGCGCTGAGGTCGATCTGTGCCGGTGGGATGTTCATGGCGGTGTCGCTCTCGATGGGCGACGCTTCCCACGCTGCGCGCATGGCCGCTCCGGCCGTCTTGCGCAGCTCCTGGACGAGGTCGGCGTAGGCACGGCCCACCGCTTCGGATTCGATCTTCGTCCAGGCAAGGTGGTAGGAGAGGTTGCCCTGGATCTCCCGCAACGTCTCCGACAGCCGCACGCGTTCCTCGGCCGCGGCGTCGAACCGGCGCCGTCTGATGGCGTAGGGCATCTCCTTGTAGGCGCTGTGGGCGGCGAAGGCGTCGGCGAAGGCGGTCCGGAGCCTGCTGATCTCCTCGTCCCGGCTCTTTCGCCGTGCGAGCCAGATGTTGATGGCCGCGGTGAGCGCGGCGGCGAGGAAGGCCCCGGACACCACGGCCGGCCACACCGAGGTGGCATCGGCCGCAGCAGGGGCCGCGGGCGGCGTGGAAGGAACCACGGTGGCCGTCGACACCGCCGGGACCGGCACGGAAGGGACCGCAGGCGTCGCGGAAGGCACCGCTGCGGTCGCCGACACAGAAGGAGTCGGCGGCGGAACCGCCGTCTGCACGGGCGTCATGACGACCTCCAAGCAGATATCGGGCACGCCGCTCACGTGCCGTGGGGAGCTTCCTGGCCGGGCCACTCACCCGTGCTACGCCACCATTGTTCACGCAGGAGATGGGCCACCACGTGCCCCAGCAAGGCCTCCGGCCCGTCCGCGCGGACCCAGCGCTGCTCAGGCGCATCGTACGGGTACCACATGCACAAAGCGTCATCGGAATACCGGTGAGGCGACTCTGACGGCCCGTCGGTGTACACGTGCGGCACGTCGGGGGACCCTGGGCCGAACATGATCGAGACCGTCTGCTCGACGACGTCCGCGACCCGCAGCTGGACGGCCAGGGCGAAGCCGCCGCGGAAGCGGCGCGGAGGCGGGATGACCCTGACCGCCTGGCCGCAGGCGGCAAGGCGGCGTTGGAAGGCGATGCGGGCCGCCGGCCTGGCGAACCAGGCCGGCGCACGCCAGGCAGGACGGTGTCTCACGCGTGATGCCCCGCGCCGTAGGCCCGGGTGGGCCGTACCTCGGCCGCCGGTCCGCTCAGCCCCAGCGTTACCGTCGTGACAGGCGTGCGCTGCCGCAGCGCCGCGATCTTGCCTGCGAAACTGTCGGATACCGGAGCCTGCACGTACCGGTAGAACACCCCCGACAGCGCCGACAGCACCGCCTCGCGGTCGTCGTCGACCGCCAGAGCCTCGGCCACGCCGTCCGCCGCCCCGCGCAGGCGCCGGGCCGCAGCCTCACGCCCCACCAGCAGCTTCACGTTCGGCGAGACCCCCAGAGGGTCCTTGGTCGCCGTACCGGCCTCCACCCGGGCTGCAGCCTTGGACAGCACCTTGGCCAGCGCCTTCGCCACGCCCATCCCCGGCTCGATGAACTCCCACGCCCACACCGTCAGGTTGTGCGAGGAGAACCCCGGCTGGGAGTACTGCTTGTTCCAGGCCTTCAGCAGGCGCACCACCCTGCGGCGGGTACGGCGCATCGGCTGCGTCCCGCCGGTGAAGAGCGCGACGTGTCCCTCCGGGTCGGACGCCTCCCACCGGTCGGTCTCCAGGTTCGGGATCCACAGCCCGCCCCCTTCCTTCCGGGTGAGGGCCACGACCAGGTCCACCGTCGGGTCCTGGCCGTCGACCGGCTCTCCGAAGGTGATCTTCGGGCCGCGCTTGGAGGTGCCGCACCGGGCCTTCGGGTACACCTTGCGCACCGCGGGGCCGAGCAGCGCGCACAGCTCGCCGGTGATCTCGGCCGGCGTCTCGCCGCCCCCGTCCGGTCCGAGCCGCGGATACACGCGCCGGTCCAGGACGACTCCGCCGTCACCGTCGCCGACCGGGTGGGTGAAGGTGTGCTGGGGCAGCGAACCACTGCGGTAGGTCCGCAGTGCGCCTGTGAAGCCGATCGCGCTCGAGCGGACCAGGTCCAACCGCGTACGGGCCTGCGCCAGCGGCTCAGGGTGGGCGTCG
This sequence comes from Streptomyces sp. NPDC005281, assembly GCF_040607495.1. Lineage (NCBI taxonomy): Bacteria > Bacillati > Actinomycetota > Actinomycetes > Kitasatosporales > Streptomycetaceae > Streptomyces > Streptomyces sp. NPDC005281. Next base: position 35,521 of record NZ_JBEXGX010000048.1, read on the forward strand.
ATCTGGCCGCGGATGTCGTTGAGGATGTCCTCGGTGTATCCCATGAGGATGTGTCCGTTCAGGTGAGGGGCGCCGAGCGCCGCACAGCGCCCGGAACCTCCCCGGGCGGAGCCGTCACTCGGCGGCTCACCCTCCTCTGACGTCACACCGCCGAGATCGTCCGGGCACCCCTCACCCTTGCTGCGATCAGGTCAGGAACAGTCCCGGCAGACCGTGCTCGCACCCTTGAACCGGGACGGAGCTAGGACCATGAAGCACTCCTCGCAAGCACGGTCGCTCCGCCTTCTGGCGGCCGTACAGCCACAGTGCCCCTGCCCGCACGAAGGCTCCCCGCACTCCGCACATCCCGGCTCGGTGATCTTGAATGACTCCCCGCATGTCTCGCACTCCCACCAGGAACCGGACCGGGAGCTCCCGGTCCGCGGCCGCGGCGCTGTGAAGGCACGCCAGGCCACGCTGTCCTCGGCGAGCACCGCGATCAGATAGTCCTCGTCACACCATGCCGCCTGCCCGTACAGCAGATCGCTCCGCTGGCCGGATCGGTAGAGCACGAACGTCTTGTCGCGCTCCACCATGGCGCGGGTCCCCAGGGCCGCGGCCAGGAGCGGGGTGCCCGACTGGTCGGAGCCCCGAGCCGGGGGAATCATGCCGTGAGCCGCGGCGAACAGCACCCGGCCCGCGGCGTCGAACAGGACGACCACACCGCCGCCGGCCAGGTACCGCGCCGCACGCACACAGCACGCCTCGCGCGAGGCCCGGGAGGTGCGGAACATGGCGACTACATCGTCGGCGCAGGGCCCGCGGCGGCGTACGTCCGCGGCAATCTGCGCATCCGGCACGAGGATGCGCGCGGCGAAGGCGTCACATGCGGCTTCCTCGAACGCTTCGGAGTCCTCCCAGTCGAACAGGCGCTGCCCCAGCTCGGGGTCGGTCTGCTGGAGATGGTGGCCCAGCTCGTGCAGGCCGGTAAATCCGCGGCGCCGATGTGAGCGGGCCGCCCCGACCACCAGCGTGGGGGGATCGGTCTGCGACCGGTAGCTGCCGGCGACCGAGCACCGGCCACCGCCGTCCGACGCGGCCTCCAACGACACCTGGACGTCCGTCCAGCGGCCCAGCTCGGCCAACGGATCGGCGCGCAGCGCTTCCACGGCGCCGGGGTGCAGCCGCTCAAGAGCCGAGATCATCGCCTCCGCCTGACGCGGAGCCTCCTGGTCGAACCGGCGCCGTGTCACGCGCCGCCCTTTGTACTGTCCTCGCCGCCGAGGAACTGCCGCAGACGGGCGTCCCAGTCGGCCGCGCCACCGCCTGTTTCGCGAGCGGCCAGGGCGAAGGCGCCGTAACTGCCCGAAAGACGCGCCTGGGCTTCACTGATCTCCAGCTGCCGGGCGCGGCGTACCCATACCGAGCGCCACCGCGGGTGCTCTATGGCCTGGACGAGATCGGCGGGCAGGGGACGGACCGTCCGGGCGATCTGCTCTGCGCTCAGCCCGGTCGCCGAGGCGATGGCGTCGATCCGGTCGGCAGGCAGCGGAGCCTTGCCGCGAAGCAGTTTCATGACCTCGGGCTGCGGCATCTCCAAGGCAGAGCACAGCGTCCTCAAGTCCAACCGGTCGCCGAGCAGCGACGCCAACGTCCCGGGAGGCCGTCCGTTCTCCTGAACCGGCAGACCGGGCGCATGTTGCAGATGCTCCAGATCATCAGCGAGGCCAGCTCGCGTCTCGGCGTCTGGCTCCAGGGCGGACCGGATCATCTGCCCCTGGCGTACCCCTGCCACGGCTGGCGCCGGCCGTCCCTGGGCCCAGGTCGCCGCACACTCCACGATGTCCTCGTCCCAGGCATCGACCACGCGCTCCAGCACACGCATGGGGACACAGGAGGCCAGCCCTGCCCACACGGTGGCCTCGACGCCGAACGCGGTACGTGCCCCGTCCACGACCACGCTGGTCTCATCCTCACCGGGCGGGTCGATCGTGACGGGGACGGCGTTCACCTCACGGGCCTCCACCTCCAGGATCAGCACAAGCACGCTGACCTCGTCCCAGCGTGCCCGCCATACCTGACCAGCCTTGATCTCCGCCTGAGCCGGATCACCGAAGCGCTCCTTCAGCCCTGCTTCCGACAGAGCATGCGGCCCACGCATCTGCCGGGCCAGGTCCAGGAACCGTTGCGGCACTCCCGAGTCACTCATGGTGTCCTCCCGCATCCATCGACTGAGCAGGCCTCCACCATCGATTGACGTCATACCGGCCAAGACGTCCGGCCCCGGCCGCGCTCATCGTGTCTGCGCCGCTTCGCTGCACAGCCGGATCACCTCCGACCCCACCGAACGTACCTGGTCCCCGTCTCCGTTCCCGACGAGCTGCTGCAGTTTCTCCTTCAGACGTGTTCTGTGGTGATAGGCCTGGGACCGGCCGCAGCCCAAATGCGCCTGGAGCTCCCCCGGGCTCTCCAGATACGCGACCATGACCCGCTCCTGAGGGCTGAGCATGGCCACGATCTGTGCCGCGGCAGACGCCGCACTGGCCTCGTCGTCGCGAGCAAGCACGATCTCCTCCGGGGAGGCATGCGCACTGGCGGTGATCTGCGATCCCGCATCGTCGGGGAGCGGGAGGACTATCGGATCCAGCGCCACGGGAAAGCGAGCGATGAACACCTCGACGAGCTGCGCGACCTCCATCGATCCGGCGGCAGTGGACAAAACCGCACGGATCACAGCTTCCAGCGACTTCCTGTCAGCGAGAGGGGCTCGGCGCGTTTCACTGGTCCACTTCGGGATCTTGATGTTCGGCACGGCGTACGCGGCGTCGACGAGCGGGTCGGGGGGACCGGACCAGGGCTGCAACGTCGTGCCGGACAAGCGCCACCTACCGGCCCCCGCCTCGCCCGGCGGCACCGCCTCGAAGGCACTGCAGTCCGTCAGTACCTCTTCCAGCGAGCGCCTGACCGAACCGAGCGCGGTTTTGCGGGCCTGGTCGATCAACCAGCGCCGGATCGATGTCCGCAGCAATCGTCCGACACTGTCATCGTCGGTGGCCAGAGCCAGGAGATTGGCGGTGACCGCCTGGAGACGGTCTGCCAGGAACTCATACAGCAGATCCTCCGCATCGGCCTTTTGCCAGCCGGCCGACGGATCCAGAACGGGAAAGCGCCGTGCTTCCTGCCGCACCAGCTTGCCGGTCAGGGTCAGACACGCGGGGCCGAAGCACCCGAGTTCGTACAGTTCGTCGAATACGGAAATAGCCGGTACCTCCCCTTGATGGGCGAACCGTACGTCAAGGAGCACTCCCGGAACAGGAAGTTACGGATTCCCCCTCGTCCGTCCATCCCACGCTTGAACCTAAGCGAAGGCACGGATGCCCGCAGCCCCTCTCGGCCGGGTTGATGCGCCGGGCGGTGGACTGATGCCGACGAGCAGCAAGGGGAGGCCACCGGCCTCCCCTTGCCCCCTGGTGGGGTGTGCGCCAACACGCGCTCCGCCTGATGCCCGTAGTTCTTGATTGCACCCAGTGGACCAAGGGCTTTGCCAACTTCGCTGTACCACATTCAGTTTGACCAGCGTGGCATTGCATCCTAATGACCAACCTGCCCCCTGCCAGACCGGGCCCGCAGTGGTTCGGGCGCCCGCCGCCTGCCAGCCGAGCCCTCGGGCTGGCTCGGCACCGGCGCAGTCACCGCCCACGGGACGTCCAGTGCAGCGAGGACGGCCTGTTGCTCCTGGGGGAGCTTGCCCCACCTCGATTTGGTATTCGAGACCCACACGCCCAGTTTCACGGTCACCGGGTCCGTCTCGCCGTCGACGGCGATCTCTTCGCTGTGGCCGCGCGGTACCGGCCGGTGGGCGCCTTCCCGCTCCACCCACTGCGCGAGGGCTGCCAGGCCCCGCTGGAACGCTTGCTGCGCCTTGCTCTGGCTCTTCGTCGCACCCTTGGTCGCCGGGGCGGGAGACGGCGCCTCAACGGGCTTGATGCCTAGCCTGGTCAGTCGTTCCTGCTGTTCCTCGGTGAGCTGGGACCACTCGCGGATCTGTCGATGCAGCCATCGTCCGATGTCGTCGCCTTCGAAGAGGACGCCGGGCGCGATGTAGGGCAGGCTGCCGTCGGCGTCGACCAGGTCGGCGAGGGCGCGGTGGTGGCGCTGCCAGTCCAGTGGCCAGGGGCAGTTCCAGTCGGGGTCAATCGTGGACAGCTGTGCCGCCCGTACCGCGGCGCGGGAGGGGTTTTTGCCGAGACCGTCTTTGCGGCGGAGGTTGGCCATGTGTTCCCCGACCGGGACCAGTTCACTGTCGGCGCTGCCCCACACGGCGTCTCGCCTAGGGGCGAGATGGCCGTGCGCTCGCCGGTAGGAGCGCAGGACGGCGAGTTTGGTCTCCCAGGCCTCTTCGCTGGGTTCCCACACCATTCCGGCGTCGTCGAGGAGTTCCTTGCGGTGGTCGTCGAGTTCACCGGCCCGGTAGGTGCGCCGCTGCTGATGGACCCATCGCCCCAGAGGGAACGCCTTGGTGGCTCCGGCTTCGGTCTCGGTGTCGTACGGGACGGCGTACAAGCCGGTGATCTCGTTCTCCGCCCGCCAGCGCAGCAGGGCCTGGTAGCCCTCCAGCCACACCAGCGACTCGGGCCGGTAGACCCGGGTACGCAGGAACGCCGCGATGGTCGCCGCGTCCCGGGGAGAGGAGAAGTGGAGCAGCGCCGACTCGGCAGCGCCATCGGTGTCGTCCTGCTCCTGGTCCTCGCCGTCACCCTCGCTGCCGGCCCCGACGATCCGCCCGTCCTCGTCGCGCCGGACGTGCACTTTGCGTTTGCCGCTGGTGAGGGCGCGGGAGGCGAGCTGTTCGACCAGGCGCTCATCATGGGAGCGCAGGCCCTGGAGGACCGCCACGAGAGGGCGGAAGCTGGCGGAGGCGACCATGTCGGTGGGGTCTTCGCCGGGTTCCAGGAATACCGGCACGATGATCCGCGCGACTTTGGTGGTGCCGTCCTTGTTGAGGCGGAGCGCGCGGCCGATGTTCTGCACGATCTCTACTTGGGAGCCGCGGGTGTCGGCGAAGCAGACGGCTTCCACTCCCCGCTCGCCGGTGATGTCGACGCCTTCCCCGAGCACGCGCACCGAGGCGAGGAAGGCGCGGTGGACCCGGCGCCCGGCCGGGTCGATGCCGTTCGCGAACTGCCGTAGTACTTCACGTCGTTCGGCGACGAGGTGGTCGCCGCACAGCCAGGCGGACCAGACGCGGTCCGGGGGTGCGTGGCGGCCGGCCTCGAGTTCGTAGAACTCCGCGTCGATCGAGGATGCGGGGAGCTCCTCCTCCGCCTTGGCCATGGTCTCGTCATCGGTCTCGGTGACGTACAGCTCGGCAGCGGTCTGCGGGAGCTTGTCCGCGAACGCGGCGGCTTCCTCGACCTTCTGGTGGAAGGTCATGACCGTACGGAGGTTGTACGCCGCGGCGTGTTCCAAAAGTGCGGTCTGCAGGAGCGCCAGGCGCCGGCCGCGCTGCGCCTCCTCCGATTCCCCGATGACGGGGGAGGGGTCGCGGATCTCCAGCACGTCGATCTCGAACCCCGCGAGGATCTCGCGCTCGATTGCCTCCGAAAGTCCGAGCTCCGCGAGCCACGCGCCGTACGTGCCGTCCGGGTCGTCGGCCATGGTCGCGATCTCCAGCTCCTCGCCGTCCGTGCCCTTCTGCGGCCGGGCGGCGGCGAGGATGCGCGGGGTTGCGGTCAGGTAGAGCCGGAAGTCCGCCGGGATCCGCTGGTTGTCGTGGATCGCCGCCCACGGCCTCCCGAGGTCACCGGCGGTGCCGTGCGCCTCGTCCACGATGGCGAGGTCGAAGCCGTCCATCTGCTGTCCGTAGAGCCGCTCCCCGCCCGCCAGAGCAGCCTCCAGCGGCCCACGAACCTTCCCTGGGCTCTGGGGGGTGTCGATGTCCTCGCGGTCCACCAGCGAGGCGTACGTGGCGAACACAACCACCGGGCCGGACCGGGCCCACAGGGCGAGTTGGATCGGGTTGGTGGTGGTGCGTACCCCCAGCGAGCTGAGCACCGCGTCGTTCTCCAGCGAGCACACTGCGACCATCGGTGCGCGGTGGCCCACCAGGTGCCAGGCCTGGGCGGTCTGGACGAGCAGGTCCAGGGTCGGCACGGTCACGAGGATCCGTCCGTTGCGAAAGCACTCCAGGGCGCATGCGGCGGCCGTGATCGTCTTGCCCGAGCCGGTCGCGGACACGATCGTGCCTCGCACCCCTCCAGAGGGCGCAGGTGATCTTGCGGGAAAGCCGACCCATTTCCGGAAACTCGACTTCTGAGCCACCTGATGTTCTCGGAGCTGGATCAAAAGAGCTCTCCGGGTTCGGGAAGGACTTGTTCGACGGAGGCGATCCGGTATCCGCCACGCTGGTAGAGGCCGCCCTCTCGTCCGTGGACGGTCCAGGCCTTCTCGGCCGCGCGGTCGGGTGTTGCCTCCATCAGATGAAGTGTGAGGACCGGTACGTGCGCCGTCGATCCGACAGCGGACCGGGCATCGATCCGGTAGACCCGGTGCCGCGTGATCTCCACAGCCCTGGCCCCCGACCGCTCGGCCTCGGCCACCTCTTTCACCAGACGCTGCAGCCGCTGCTGCTCGTAACGGCCGCCACGCGCATCACCAGCGAGCTCGTACACGGCCATCCCCTCCTTGTTCATGAGACTCGCGATCCGCTCCCACTGACGACATCGCAACTCTGCGATGAGCAGCTCGCTCAGATGGTGAGGCTCGAGAGGGGCCCGCCGCGCTGCCGAGGCGTTCCTGAGCCGGACGCACCTGTGCGGCCACCGCACAGGTGCGTCCGGCCGCTTTCGAGACCACCCCCAGCCGGACGAGCTCGTAGGGAAGATACTCGTAGATCAACACGCCTATCCTCCTCCTTCCCCTGTGGTCCTGATGCCCCACAGGGGATCCCTCATTTCTGCCAACTCTACATGCTGCATCAAACCGAGAACCCTCCAGAGAACCCCAGAAGAAAGCTATGATTCGATCATGACCGATCAGTGGTACGTCCTCATTGAAGAGGACACCAGAGAGACCGAACGCGCCGACGGCGTGGAACTGAAACTGCACCGATGGATGCTGGTGGGCACTCACCACATCAACGGCGACCAGGAGCAAGCCACCGCAGCAGCCGAGGACGCAGCCCTGCACTACCTGCCGGGAGTCCTCGCCCGGCACGCCCAGCCCGGAGATGAGCCGGCCCGGCACGCCTTCCTCGCCCCTGACGGGATCTGGGTGGTGCTCCTCAAGCAGCGGAACCGTGAGTGTCATATACGGGTGTCCGTAGCCCGGTTGATGCACTCCCAGGAGGAGAAGCAAGCCCCACCGAAAACGCTGAAAGAGATGCTCCGCAGTGCTGTGCAGGCCCCGGCACCCTCCCCGAAGCCGTGGACGCCCGCCGGGAAACTCTCAGAGTGAAGGAGCAGGACCCCCCGCCACGAAGGCCTCAGAAGCTGACGACCGATCACCCCGGACCACCCCTCGCCGCCAGCCCAAGCCGCGCGAAGCGCGGCGCATCGCCTCGCGCGCAGCGTGAGGCCCGCGGTCCGGAGCGCAGCGGAGGACCGCTCAGCCCGGACGCAGGCCGGGCCAGGCTGCGCAGCAACTCCACCCCCGCAGCGCAGCGAAGGGGGTGCCAACCCGAGTGCGCAGCACTCGGGTTGAGCGGAGAGCGCAGCGAACCGCCAGCGCTCCCGCGGAGCGGGTACCACATCGCTGCGCGATGTGCAAGCGAACCCCCCCGCTGCGCGGGGGGGTTGCGCTCCCGCTCCGCG
>NZ_JBEXGX010000049.1:0-42635 GCF_040607495.1 Streptomyces sp. NPDC005281
AGAGTAGGACGCCGCCGAACAAATTTTGAAGAAAACCCCCGTACCGGGGATACCGGTACGGGGGTTTTCTGCGTTCACCACCAATTCCCCCACACTCGAAAGCATTCCCAGAGCTATTTCGTGGGCCGCCGCTCATGTACCTCCGTGTGCCGCCGCTCACGTAGCCAGGTCGCGCCGGCGCAGGCATGCCAGTCCCGCTGCCGTCAGGGCCACCGCGATCGCGGTGAGGACCAGGACCGGCGTCCACGTCATGGTGCCGCCCGGGAGCTTGGGAAGGTGGCCGAAGGGGGAGAGGTCCATGACGGACTGGGGGATCTTCAGGGCGGGGCCGATCCAGCCGAGCAGGAGGGCGAGGCCCGCCGTGGCCCAGGCGCCCGGAGCGATCCGGGGCGAGAGGCCGTACAGCAGGACTGCCAGACCGCCCAGAGTCCAGATTGCCGGGACCTGGACCAGGCAGGCGCCGAGGACGGGGCCGAATTCGGAGCCGTAGCCGAGAGCGAGGCCGAGTCCGCCGAGCAGCATGATGAGGACGGTGCCGCCGAAGGCGAGGGCGAGATGTCCGCCCGCCCAGCGGAGCCTGCCGACGGCGGCCGCGAGCAGGGGTTCGGCGCGCTGCGAGGTCTCCTCGCCGTGCAGCCGCAGTACGGAGGAGACGATGTAGAGGGCGGCGACCATGCCCAGCATGCCGACCATGGCGGCGAGGAACGCGTCGGTGATCCCGGCCTGCCCGCCCATCCGCTCGATGATCTCGCGGGTCTTGGCGTTCCCGCCGACCAGGTCCGCGGCCCCCTTCGTGATACCACCGAACGCGGCACCCGCGGCGAGGAAGCCGAGGCTCCAGCCGAGCACCGAGCCGCGCTGAAGCCGCCAGGCCAGTGCCCCCGCCGAACCGAGGCGGCCGGCCGCGGGTCCGGGCCGGGTGGGCAGGAAGCTCATGCCGACATCGCGCCGACCGGCCAGTGCGTAGGCGGCGGTGCCCTGTGCGGCGACGGCCGCGACGAACAGCGCCAGGACCCACCAGCGTTCGTCCGCGAAGGCGCGCAGGTTCTCCAGCCAGCCGATCGGGGAGAGCCAGGTCAGCACCGACGAGCCGTCGTCGGTCGCCGAGTCGCCCGCCGCCCTGAGGACGAAGGCCGCTCCGATCAGCCCGCCGGTCAGCCCCTTGGCGAGCCGTGCGCTCTCGGTGAGCTGGGCGACGATCGCGGCCATGGTCGCGAAGACCATCCCGGTCGCGCCGATCCCGAGCCCCAGCGCCAGGGCCCCGGAGCCGCCCTGTCCGGCGAGACCGACCGTGACGATCAGGGCGAGAACGCCGTTCGCGACGAGTGCCGCGAGCAAGGCGGCCGTCAGCGGCGCCCGCCGCCCGACCATCGCGGCCGAGACGAGTTCCTGACGCCCGCTCTCCTCCTCGTCCCGGGTGTGCCGTACGACGACGATCAGGCTCATGATGGCGGCGAGGACTCCCGCGTAGGCGCTGATGCGCCAGGCGGTGAGCCCGCCGAGCGAGTCGCCGAACACCGGTCCGTAGGTGGCACGCAGGGAGCCGTTGGCGAGCATCTGCCGTGCCAGGGCGGCGCGTTCGGCCGGGGTGCTGTAGACGCTCTTCAGCGAGGCCGGCAGGGAGACCACCATCAGGGCGGTCACGCCGATCCACAGCGGCATCATCACCCGGTCGCGGCGCAGCGCGAAACGCAGCAGGGTTCCGGTGCCGGCCAGGGGGCGGGAGCCGCCGACGCGTGCGGAGAAGGGGCCGGCGGTGGAGGTGGTCGAGGCGGTCGTCGCGGTCATCGGGTCACCGTCTCTTCGGATCCGTCCGCCTGGCCGTCCACTTGGCCGCCTGTCTGACCGCCCGTCTGGCCGTCCGTCTGGGCGTCCTCCTGGTAGTGCCTCAGGAACAGTTCCTCCAGGGTCGGCGGGGTCGAGGTCAGGGACCGTACGCCCGAGTCGGCCAAAGACCGCAGTACCGCGTTCAGTTCGTCGCTGTCGACATGGAACCGGACCCGGCACCGGACCCCGTCGTGCCGGACCCCGGTGTCCTGGACGTCGAGTTCGTGGACACCCGGCAGGTACGCCAGGCCGTTCGGCGGGCCGGTGAGTTCGGCCGTGACGCTGGTACGGGTGAGGTGGCGCAGGTCCGCCAGGGAGCCGCTCTCGACGGTGCGGCCCTTGCGGATGATGCTGACGCGGTCGCAGAGTTCCTCGACCTCGCTCAGGATGTGCGAGGACAGCAGGATCGTGCGGCCCCGGTCGCGTTCCTCCCGTACACACTTCTGGAAGACCTCTTCCATCAGCGGGTCGAGGCCCGAGGTCGGCTCGTCCAGGATGAGCACGTCGACGTCCGAGGCGAAGGCGGCGACCAGGGCGACCTTCTGGCGGTTGCCCTTCGAGTAGGTGCGCCCCTTCTTGGTGGGGTCGAGTTCGAAGCGCTCGATCAGGTCGGCTCGCCGTGCCGGATCGAGGCCGCCGGTGCGTCCGCCGTCCTGTCCGCCGCGCCGGGCGCGACCCCCGTTGTGCAGCCGCCCGTAGAGGTCGATGACCTCGCCGCCTGAGAGGTTGCGCCACAGGGTGACGTCGCCGGGGACGTAGGCGACCCGGCGGTGCAGTTCGACCGCGTCCGCCCAGGGGTCCATGTCCAGCATCCGGGCCGTGCCCGAGTCGGCGCGCAGCAGGCCCAGCAGGACCCGGATGGTGGTGGACTTCCCGGAACCGTTGGGGCCGAGGAAGCCGTGCACCTCGCCGGCCTCGACCTCCAGGTCCAGGCCGTCCAGTGCGTGCGTCCTGCCGAACGACTTGTGGAGTCCGGCGACGCTGATTGCCTTCGTCATGGCCCGAACGTACGCTTCTTTCAGAAATTTGTGAAGTTAAGGAAACGTATAAATACTGGGGACACTCGATGGCTGTGCGTGAGCAGGGGAGATGATCGACAGATGGCGGAACCGAGTGCGGCAGAACGGGACCCGGAGGCGGTCTCGCAGTTCGTCGAGGGCTTCGCGGCCCAGCTCGTCGAGGCCGGGATGCAGCGGATGCCCGCCCGTGTCTTCGCCGCGCTGCTGGCGTCCGACTCCGGGGCCATGGCCTCCGCAGAACTCGGCGAGCAGCTCCAGGTCAGCCCGGCCGCCGTCTCCGGCGCGGTGCGCTACCTCGCGCAGCAGCACATGGTCGCGCGCGAACGTGAACCCGGCTCGCGGCGCGAGCGGTATCGCGTGCACAGCAACCAGTGGTACGAGGCGCTGACCAACCGTGACGCGGTGCTCAAGCGCTGGGAGCTCGCCCTGCGTGCCGGTGTCGACTCCCTCGGTTCCACGACCCCCGCCGGCCGGCGCCTCTCCGAGACCCTCGCGTTCTTCGAGTTCATCGACGGTGAGGTCGCCGCGATGATGGAACGCTGGCGCGCCCATCGCGAGAGGCTGTTCGGCGACGGCGGGTGACCGAGGTGACGGTCGCTGAGGTGATGGTGATCGAGGTGACGGTCGCTGAGGTGGCGGTGACCGAGGTGTCCCGGATCGGCCGGATCACTTGATCCGCCGGATCACCCGGGTGACCTGTGGGAGCGGTCTCGGGCGGCCCCGCGGCCCGTTCCTGCCCAGTACCGAGGCCGGCGCGCCCCGATCCCGTCACGGCGGCACCCAGGGCCCCGTAAAGGTGCCCTGGCGGCGCTCCGGTCCCGTCCCGTCAGGTTGTCGCGGGCAGGGTCAGGCTCCAGGCCGATTCCCTTACCGTCCAGGTCCGGGTCCGGACCGGGCCGCTCACCACGGAGTCAGCGCCGTAGCGGAAGTCCGCGCCGGAGACGGTGACCTTGTGGCCCAGCAGCCGCAGGGGCGAGGACGCGGCACCCACGGACACCGCCCGGACCTCGATCTCGGCGCCGGTTCCCGAGTCGCCAGGTGTCACGGACACCGCTTCCACGGGCTGGTCCAGGTCCACGACGCACACCCCGTCGACCTCGATCCGCAGCCGGGAGGGCCCCGTCGCGGGCGCTGCGGCGAGCCGGGACGGCCGGGAGGCGAGGGTTCGTACCAGGGACTGGCAGGTGCGCAGCCAAAGATGCCCGCCGGCCTCCTCCCCGAAGGCCTCTGCGGGGGCCGGGGCGGACGGCCGGGAAGGCAGCGAGGGGATGCGCAGGGCGCCGAGCACCACGCCGTCGCTGTCGTCCACGAGCAGGTCGAGCCGTCGTTCGGCCCCGTCGAGGACCGCTCTGGCCGCCGCGACGGTTCCCGCCGGCACGCCGAGCGAACCGGACAGCGACGACACACCGCCCACGGGCACGAAGGACAGCGCGCACGCGGCGAGTTCCCGCCGACGGTGCAGCAGGGCCACCGCCCGCAGCAGCGCGCCGTCGTCACCGATGACGACGGGTCGGCGCGCACCCCGGCGGATCAGTGCCCGAGCGAATTCCTCGGGCCCCTCCGGGAGGCACACTTTCGTCGCCGCACCCGCGCTGAGCACGTCTTTCGCGATCCGGACGGACTCGCCGTCCGTCCGTCGGGCGACCGGGTCGATGACCACCAGGAGCTGGTCGGAAGCCGCCACCTCGGTCCTGCCTCGCTTCCTCGGGTAACATCTTTCTGCAAGAGCCCCTTGCGCCTTTGCGCCAGGGGCTTCGTCTATTCCGGGGCATCCGGTCCGACGGTCGCGGCCAATGGAGGTCGCCGGTGTACGCAGCCGCAGCCAGAACCGGCCGCGTACGCCCCCGACCTTGGACATGCCCCGCCCGGAAGGGGTGTACGCCTGTGCCCGCACTTGTGCTGCTCGGTGCTCAGTGGGGTGACGAAGGCAAGGGAAAGGCCACCGACCTGCTCGGTGGATCCGTGGATTATGTGGTGCGCTACCAAGGCGGCAACAACGCCGGCCATACGGTAGTCGTGGGCGATCAGAAATACGCCCTCCACCTCCTCCCTTCCGGAATCCTCACGCCGGAGTGCACTCCGGTGATCGGCAACGGAGTCGTCATCGACCCGTCCGTCCTGTTCTCCGAGCTGAACGGACTGAACGAGCGCGGCGTCGACACCTCCAAGCTGCTGATCAGCGGAAACGCTCATATCATCACGCCTTACAACGTCACTGTCGACAAGGTGACGGAACGCTTCCTCGGAAAGCGGAAGATCGGGACGACCGGTCGCGGTATCGGTCCGACATACGCGGACAAGATCAACCGCGTGGGCATCCGTGTCCAGGACCTCTACGACGAGTCGATCCTCACCCAGAAGGTCGAAGCGGCTCTCGAGGTCAAGAACCAGCTGCTCACCAAGCTCTACAACCGGCGCGCCATCGAGGTGAGCCAGGTCGTCGAGGAGCTGCTGAGTTACGCGGGCCGGCTCCAGCCGTACGTGGCCGACACCGTCCTGCTTCTCAACGAGGCGCTGGAGCAGGACAAGGTCGTGCTCTTCGAGGGCGGCCAGGGCACGCTGCTGGACATCGACCACGGCACGTATCCGTTCGTGACGTCGTCGAACCCGACCGCGGGCGGTGCCTGCACGGGCGCCGGTGTCGGCCCGACCAAGATCAGCCGGGTCATCGGCATCCTCAAGGCGTACACGACCCGGGTCGGCTCGGGTCCGTTCCCGACCGAGCTCTTCGACGCGGACGGCGAGGCGCTGCGGCGCATCGGCCACGAGCGCGGTGTGACGACCGGCCGTGACCGGCGCTGCGGCTGGTTCGACGCGGTCATCGCCCGGTACGCGACCCGCGTGAACGGTCTGACGGACTTCTTCCTCACCAAGTTGGACGTCCTGACCGGCTGGGAGGAGATCCCGGTCTGCGTGGCGTACGAGATCGACGGCAAGCGCGTCGAGGAACTCCCGTACTCCCAGACCGACTTCCACCACGCGAAGCCGATCTACGAGACCCTCCCCGGCTGGTCGGAGGACATCACCAAGGCCAAGACGTTCGCGGAGCTCCCGAAGAACGCGCAGGCCTACGTGAAGGCGCTGGAGGAGATGTCGGGCGCCCAGATCTCCGCGATCGGCGTCGGACCGGGCCGTGACGAGACGATCGAGATCAACTCGTTCATCTAGTACGGACCGGCGTCCGGACCAGGGTCCGGAGCGGTTGATTCCACGAGTGCGCCCCCGGCCGACATCCGGGGGCGTACCCGTACCCGGGGAGCCGGCCTCAGCGCGAGGTCAGCCTCCACAGGTGGTCGGCGGTGCCGTTGTCGTCCCACTGGAGGACCTGGGCGCCGGTGGAGGTGCTCATCCCGTTCACGCCGAGCAGCAGGCCGCTGTTGTAGTTGGCGATCTTGTAGTAGCCGTCACCGGCCGGGATCAGCTGCCAGAGGTGGTCGGCGGTGCCGTTGTCCGCCCAGATCAGCGCGGTTCCGCCGGCCGCCGTGCTCGCGTTCGTGATGCCGAGGAGGAGGCCGCTCGCCTTGTCCGCGATCCGGTAGAGGCCGGAGCCGGCGGCGGAGAGGGTCCACGACTGGCTGGTGCCGGCGGAGGGCGTGGCCTGGACGACCGCGGTGCCCTGGGCCGTGCCCGCGTTCAGGGTGTCCAGGGCGAGGGCGCTGTTCTTGTTGGTGATCTGGTACGTCCCTGCGAGCGAGGTGGAACTGCCGCTCGGGGTGACGACCAGGTGGTAGCCGTCCGAGGCGTTCATGGCCACGGGTACGGTGACCGACCCGTTCGAGACCGTGTAGTCGGCCTCCGAGATCGTGTACGGCGCTGTCACGGCTGTCGTCCGGCCCTTGGACGGGGTGTACTCCAGTTTGGCGTGCACGGTGGCGCCGAAGGCGGACAGTGAGCCGAGGCCCTTGACCGTGACGGCCGTCGAACCGGTGCCGCCGCCGAAGACGACGCTGATCTGGCGGTCGTCGCCGGTGCGGGAGGCGGCTCCGTCGATGCCCGTCCGCGCCGGGGGTGTCGTGGGGACCATGCTGCCCGACATGTCCCCGTACCACTTGTAGAGCCAGTACGAGCCGTTGGGCGATCCGCCGGTGTCGGTGAGGGTGTCGCCGAGGGTGCCGTAATGGTTCCAGAAGGCGAGTTCGGCGTCATGGACGCCCGCCCGCTCGAACTTGGCGACGTACCCGACCAGCGAGCCGGGCACCCCCACCTCCGTCGGCGTCCCGTACTCCTCGATCGAGATCGGCCGCGCGCCGATGCCGAGGCTGCTCTCCAGGGAGCGGTACGCGGCGACGTGCGCCGCGATGTCCTGGGAGCCCTGGAGTTCGTGCCACGCGACGATGTCGGGGACGGTTCCGGCGGCCTTGGCGGCGGTGAGGAACGTGCTCATCCAGCTCTGGTTCCAGGCCGAATGGCTCGGCCCCTGGATCGGCGTGGTGGCGTCCTTGGCGCGGACCTCCTTGTAGGTGCGTGTCCAACCCGCCTCGAACGTCCCCGCGTTCGTGGTGTCCCAGGTCCAGTCGGGTTCGTTCCACAGCTCGTAGGCGCGGACGTTGGTGGCGGAGGAAGATTTGACCGACGCGATCTGGGTGTCCACCGCGGAGAGCCAGTTGCTCCAGCTCACCCACTTGTAGGGGAAGTTCGGATACCAGTCGGGCATCCGGACCACGACCCCGGCGCCGGCCCTCGCGGCCTTGGACGCCACGGTCAGCGCGTCGCCCCCGGGTGCCGGTTCGCCGTTGGGGAGCTGCGAGCCCCCGGGCGCCATCTGTACGAAGGTGTTCGGCTTGAGCGGGGTGACCAGACCGTCGGCCGGGGTGCTCGCGTCGGCGAGGCCGTACAGGCTGCCGCTCGCCGCGTGGGTGACGGAGCGCAGGGTCTGGTCGGCGTTGACGACGAGGGTGGTGGACGTGGTGGGGGCGGCCTGGGCGGGGGGTGCGGTGAGGAGGGCGGTGGTGGCCAGGGCCAGGGCGGCCGCGGTGGTTAGGGCGCGGGCGCGGTGGGGCTGGGTGCGGGCGCTGTGGGGTTGGGTACAGGCGCGTTGGGGCTCGGTGGTGCCCCAAGGGTTCGTGCGGATCGTGCGGTTGGTGGGGCTCGTACGGCTTAAGCGGTCCGTGCGGCTCATGGCGGAGCCTCCTGGAGGTGGGGAGCGGGGAACGCCTGCTCAGTCCTTCACCGCGCCCGCGGTCACGCCCGCGGCCACATAGCGTTGTGCCAGGACCAGCAGGACAGTGGCGGGGACCGACGCGACGACGGCGGTGGCCATGATCGCGTTCCATTCCTGGTTGTTGTTGCCGATGTAGTGGTAGATGCCGAGGGTGATGGGGCGCATGTCCCCGCCGCCGTCGAGGGTGTTGGCGAAGACGAAGTCGGACCAGGCCCACAGGAAGCCGAACAGCGAGACCGTGACGATCGCGTTGCGGCTCACCGGCAGGACGACGGAGCGGAAGATCCGCCAGGTGCCCGCGCCGTCGATGCGGGCCGCGGAGATGAGTTCGCCGGGGATGCCCGACATGAAGGCGGCGAAGATCATGACGCCGAACGGCACGGAGATGGTGGAGTCCGCGACGATCAGGCCCCACCAGGAGTTGAGCAGTCCGAGGTCGAGGAAGAACCCGTAGAAGCCCATCGCCATGACGATCCCCGGGATCATCTGGGCGACCAGGAGCGCCAGTCCCAGTGGGCCCGCGCCGGGCGGGCGCAGCCTGGCGAGGGAGTAGCCCGCCGGGGCTGCGAGGACCAGGGTCAGGGCGACGGTGCCGAGGCCGATGAGCAGGCTGGTGCCCAGGTAGGGCAACTGGTCGTTCAGGACGGCCCGGTAGCCCTCGAAGGTGGGGTGCAGCGGGAACAGGTCGGGTGGGCTCTTGCGCATGTTCCGCTGCGGGGTGAGGGACACGTTCAGCATCCAGTACACCGGGAAGAGCATGAGCCCGGTGAGGGCGATTCCGATCACGGTGTAACGGCGTACGAGCGTACGGGACTTCACGCTTCCTGCCTCCTCTGGACGCGGATGTGCAGCAGCCCGAAGGCGAGGGCGATGACGATGAGGATGTTGCCGACGGCGGCGCCGGGGCCGAACTTGGGCAGCAGGGTGCCGAATCCGAGCTGGTAGGACCAGGTCGCCAGGGTGGACGAGGAGTCGCCGGGGCCCCCCTTCGTCGTGATCCAGATCAGGTCGAAGACCTTGAGGGTGTAGACGAGGCCGAGCAGGAGCGTGATCGCCGAGACCGGGCGCAGCAGCGGGAACGTGACGCGGCGGAACTGCTGCCATGCGTTCGCTCCGTCCAGGGCGGCGGTCTCGTACAGCTCGGCGGGGATGTTCTGGAGTCCGCTGTAGAGGATGACCAGGTTGAAGGGGATGCCGATCCAGATGTTGGCGACGATGACCGAGGTCAGTGCCCAGTGAGGTGAGGTGAGCCAGCCGACGGGGTCGGCGCCGGTCAGGCTCAGTGCGTAATTCACCACCCCGGACTCGCTGTTGAACATCCAGGACCAGGTCGAGGCCGACACGATCAGCGGCAGCAGCCAGGGGATCAGGAACAGGGCCCGGAGGGTGGGGGCCAGGGGGAACCTGCGGTTGAAGAAGACGGCGAGGGCGAGGCCGGCCGCGTACTGCACGGCGATGGAGACGAAGGTGAAGATCATCGTGTGGCGCATCGCGGGGGCGAAGGACGGGTCGTCCAGGACCGTGCGGAAGTTGTCCCAGCCGGTGAAGGGGGCGTCGCCGGCGACGAAGGATCTGACGGTGTAGTCGCGCAGGCTCAGGTCGAGGTTGCGGTAGAGGGGGTAGGCGTAGAAGGCGGCGAGGTAGGCGGCCAGCGGGGTGAGGAAGGCCAGCGCCGTCAGGCGGCTGCGGTGGTGGTGGGTGAGCATGTGAATGCCTCTGCGGTTTCCGGGGGCGGCCCGGTCCCGGTCCGGTGCCGTGCCGTGCGTTGCGTGCGGTCCGGTTCGGTCCGGTTCGGTGCGGTCGCCGTGCCGGTGCGTTGTGGGGCGGGGCCGCGCCGGTACATCCGCCCGCATCCGAACGGATCCCACCGGCGTTTCGAAGTGCGGGTGGGTGATGATCCGTCCGGCCTGCGGGCATTTGATGTACCGGCCCGTCCCCTTCCGCCGGATCCCGGGTGCGCGTGGACCGTGGCTCGGGTGCGTGATTTTCAGCCCTTCCGCTGTTTGAGGAGCGGGGGCTGGGGCGGAGGGCGAACCGCGTCTGTGGGCCTAGCCCTTGGATGCTGTGGACTGGGCGTCGGAGAGGGCCGCGGTGGGGGTTTTGGCGCCGGAGAGGGCTGCCTGGACGGCGGTCCACAGGGGCTGGGAGATGGTGGGGTACTTGGTGCCCAGGCCGCCGCTCGTGCGGCCGCGCGCCGACGCCACCGCGTCCACCCACGGCTTGAGCCGGGGATTCGCCTTGACCTGCTGGGCCTGGACCGCGGCGGTCGGCGCCACATAGGTCAGGGTGGTGTCGCTGGCCAGGAGGTTCTGGGCGCTGGTCAGGCAGGTGACGATCTTCTTGGTGGTGTCGTAGCGGCCGGTGTCCTTCTGCACGGGGACGGTGACGAACTCCCCGCCGGTGGGGACCGGTGCCGAACCGCCGTTCTGGGCCGGGATGTTGACGATTCCGTACGGGAACCCGGCCTTCTCGGCGTTGGCGAGCTGCCAGGTGCCGTTCTCGCCGAAGGCGTAGTCCCCGGTGGCGAACTCCTGCCAGCTCGTCGTCTGGGTGTTGTTCAGTACGTCCTTGGGGGCGTAGCCCGCGTCGACCCACTGCTTCCACAGGGCCAGGGCCGCCTCGCCCTTGGGGGAGTCGAGGTGTGTGAGGTCGCCGCCCGCGCCCCAGAACCAGGGCAGGAACTGGAAGCTGCCCTCCTCGGTGTTGATGGCCGAGAAGGTGATGCCCTTCTTGCCGGCCGCCTTGATCTTCTTGAGGGCCGCCGTCAGCGACGGCCAGTCCTTGATGCCGGCCGGGTCGACGTGCGCGGCGGACAGGACCTTCTTGTTGTAGTAGAGGGCGAGCGTGTTGGCGCCGATGGGGACGCCGTAGGCCGCGCCGTCGAGGGTGCCCGCGCCGATGATGTTCTTCTGGATGGGGGCCGTGTCGAGGCCGAGGTCGCTGGTCTTGGTCAGGATGCCCGCCTCGACGAGGGTGGAGACGACCGGGTTGTCGACCAGCATCACGTCGGGAGCGTTGCCCTGCTGGGCGGCGAGCAGCGCCTTGTTGCCCAGGTCCGTGGTGTCGTACGCGGTGCGCTTGACCTTGACTCCGGCCTCGGTGCCGCACGCGGTGACGCGCTTGCCCCAGTCGGAGGAGGCGTCGAACTGCGGGTAGGGGTCCCAGAAGGTGTACGTCGAGGAGGTGCCGGACGAGGAGGAGCCGGAGCCGCCGCCGCACGCGGTGACGGTGGCGAGGGCACAGGCGGTGGCTATGGCTGCGGTCATGGAGCGGCGGGTGCTTCTCACGGGGTGACCTCGTTGTCGGGAGACGGGAGAGAGGTGTGCGCGGCGATGGACGGGAGAGGTGAGCGCGGCGATGCGGGTCAGGACGTGGGCAGCCAGATGCGCATGGCTCCGTCCTCGCGGTTGGCCCAGGCGTAGTAGGGGATCGCGGTGAGTTCGACCCGATCGCCCGTGGGCGGTGCGGGCCGGCCGGCGGTCCGGTAGGGCCACCAGGAGCCGTCGGAGGGCGGGACGCGGCGGTGTCCGGCGGCCAGCACGGTGATGACACCGCCGAGCAGGTCGGGGCGCTGCTTCACGGCGAGCGGGCGGGTGGTGTCGAGGACCATGTCGTCCAGGCCGCCGCCCGGGTGGTCGGCCT
Organism: Streptomyces sp. NPDC005281; assembly: GCF_040607495.1. Lineage (NCBI taxonomy): Bacteria > Bacillati > Actinomycetota > Actinomycetes > Kitasatosporales > Streptomycetaceae > Streptomyces > Streptomyces sp. NPDC005281. Next base: position 11,650 of record NZ_JBEXGX010000049.1, read on the forward strand.
GTTCGAGGCAGTACACGAGCGGGCCGCGTTCGATCGCCGCGCAGCCGCGTACGGCGTCCACGCGCGGGTCGGCGGCGGTGAGCCGTGCGTCCAGGGCGAGTTCGAGGATCACCCGGTCGCCGGGGGCCCAGGTCCGCTCCAGACGCAGCCAGCCGTCCTCGACGGGCGTGTCCGTGCCGTCGTAGGTCGCTTCTCCGTCGTGCACCCGGAACGTGCCGCACCACTGCGGGATGCGGAGCGAGAGGGTCCAGGGGGTCTCGGGCGTCTCCTCGACGGTGAGGGCGATCGTGCCGTGCCAGGGGTAGTCGGTCTCGGCGCGTACGAGGACGGGGGCGCCGGCGAGGTCTGCGCGGTACTCGCCGCTGACGTACTGGTGGATCTGGAGACCGTCCGGGGTCGTGGACGCGAGGTAGTGCTCCAGGGAGGCCAGCAGTCGCATGACGTTGGGCGGGCAGCAGGCGCAGCGGAACCAGCGGGTGCGGCGGGCCGACTGGTCGCCGCCGGGGTCGGTGTGGCCGTCGCGGACCTGGAGCGGGTTGACGTACAGCCAGCGCTCGCCGTCCAGGGAGACCCCGGCCAGGAAGCCGTTGTAGAGGGTGCGTTCGATCAGGTCGGAGTAGCGGGCCTCGCCGGTGAGCAGGGCCATGCGCAGGCTCCACTGCACGGAGGCGATGGCGGCGCAGGTCTCGCAGTAGGCGCGCTCGTTGGGGAGTTCGTAGGGGTCGCCGAAGTCCTCCTCGTCGTGGTGGGCGCCCAGCCCGCCGGTGAGGTGGGTCTTCGTCGCGACCATGGCCCGCCACAGCCGCTCGGTGGCGGCGCGGAGTCCGGGGTCGGCGGTCTCGGAGGCCAGATCCGCCGCCGCGGCCAGCAGATAGAGCTGCCGTACGGCGTGGCCCTCCACGGTGGTCGCCTCGCGCAGTGGCACCCGGTCCTGGCAGTAGGCCTCGCCGCCGAGCAGGCCGTGGCCGTGGCGGTCGACGAAGTACGCGGCGAGGTCGAGGTAGCGGTCCTCGCCGGTCTCCCGGTGGAGCTCGACGAGGGCGGTCTCGATCTCGGGGTGGCCGTCGATGCCGTCCAGGGGCTTCCCGCTGCCCGGGGCGCCGAAGTGCGAGTCGATGTGGTCGGCGAACCGGCGTGCCACATCGAGGAGTTCGGTCCGTCCGGTGGTGCGGTGGTGGGCCACGGCCGCCTGGATGAGGTGGCCCGCGCAGTACAGCTCGTGGCCCCAGCGCAGATCCTCGTAGCGTTCGCCGTTCCCGCGCAGCTGGAACCAGGTGTTGAGATAGCCGTCCGGCTGCTGGGCCGCGGCGACCAGGGCGATGATCCGGTCCACCTCGGCGGCGAGGGCGCCTTCGGGCTCCTCGGCCAGCCGCCAGGCCGCCGCCTCAAGCCATTTGTAGACATCGGTGTCGAGAAACGGGTACGCGCCCTGGAACACGCCGTCGGCCGTGCCCGCAGCCAGCCGCAGGTTGTGCAGGTTGCCCGCCGACTCCAGCAGCCCAGGGCCCTGGGGAATGGAGGTGCGCGCGTTGACCTCACGGCGGGTGTGCCAGAAACCGGCGCCGATCGTGACCGGCGCGGGGCGCAGCGCGCCATGGGCACCGGCGGTCGGGTGGACGGGTCCCGTGCCGGGGCGGTCGGCGGAGCGTGTGCGGGGCATGGCTCTCCGGTTCTCGTCGGAAGGTGGTCGATGGAGGTGGTTGATGGGGGTGGTGGATGAGAGCGGTCGATGGGGGTGGTGGATGACGGTGGTCGATGGGGGTGGTCGGCGAAGGCGGTCGATAACGGTGGCCGTCGGAGGTGGTCGGCGAAGGTGTTCGACGGGTCGTGCAGTGTTCGGGAGCGGGTGCGGCGAGGTGATTCGGGTGCGGGTGCGGGGGCGCGGCGAGCGAGGTGCGGATCGCCAGGGGCATGGGTGCGGGCAGAAGTGCTCGGGTACGGCAGAGGTGCTCAAGTACGGGTGCGGCCGGCTGCTCGGGAACTCGTTTGAGCAACCGTTTTCCTGCCGGAAAGTAGAGGGGAGACGGTGGAAGGGGTCAAGGGTCGCGACGCAGATTCTTTCTCTGCCGCCGAGGCTCTGGCCCGCATCTCCGGCCGCTGGCACGATGGGGTCGCTACTGTCGTCGACGAGGGACCAGTGACGTCGTGGTCGACGCGAAGGAAAAGGATTGCCCGTGACCTCTGCTCAGCGCCCGTCCTCCACCGGCCGCGCCAGGCTCGCCGATGTCGCCGCCCTCGCGGGGGTCAGTGTGGGCACGGCGTCGAAGGCGCTGAACGGCGGCGGGCGGATGCGGCCCGAGACCCGCCGGCGGGTTCTCGACGCCGTCGACTCGCTCGGCTTCCGGCCCAACCAGCACGCGCAGAGTCTGCACACCGGCCGCAGCTGGACGGTCGGTCTGATGACGACCGACGGCATCGGCCGCTTCTCCACCCCCGTGCTGCTCGGGGCCGAGGACGCGCTCGGCGCCGGGAAGATCTCCGTCCTGCTGTGCGACACCCGGGGCGACTCGATCCGCGAGCAGCACCATCTGCGCAACCTGATGGACCGCAGGGTGGACGGCATCATCGTCACCGGCCGTCGCACGGACCCGCGCCCGCCGCTGACCGGCGTCGACCCGATCCCCATCGTCTACGCGCTCTCCCCGTCGACCGGCCAGGCCGACACCTCCGTCGTCACCGACGACCGGGGCGGCGCCCGGTTGGCGGTGGAACATCTGCTGGCGGCGGGCCGGACCCGGATCGCGCATGTCACCGGCCCGGAGCACCACGCCGCCGCCCGCGACCGCGCCCGGTACGCGGCCGAGCACCTGGAGCGTTCCTCGCTGCGACTGGCCGGCGGACGGGTCCACTTCGGCGAGTGGAGCGAGGCGTGGGGGCGCCGGGCCGCCGACGCGGTGCTGCGCACGGCCCCGGACACGGACGCCTTCTTCTGCGGCAACGACCAGATCGCCAGGGGAGTCGCCGACGCGCTCCGCGAGCGGGGAGTGGACGTTCCCGGAGACATCGCCGTCGTCGGCTACGACAACTGGGACACGATGGCGCTGGCCTGCCGGCCGCCGCTCACGACCATCGACATGAACCTCACCGAGATCGGCCGGATCGCCGCCCTGCGCCTCCTGGAGGCCATCGATGCCGAGGCCGATGCCGAGGCCGATGCCGAGGCCGATGCCGATACCGGTGGTGGCGACGGCGACGCGGAAACAGGGGCGGGGCGAGGGGGAGTTCACACGGTGCCCTGCCGGCTGGTGGTGCGTGAGTCGAGCTGACCTGGGCGGTGCCCTGGGACCCGTGCGGGGGAAAGCGGGTGCGTGGCCGGGTGAAATCTCGGCACCGGGTGTCCCGAACTGGAGGTGGACGCCGGGCGAAACCCCGTTCCGGGTGTCCCGAACTCGAGGTGGACGCCGGGCGAAACCCCGTTCCGGGCGTCCCGGAGAGCGTGAACTGACCCTTAATTGACCGGGAGATGGGCTTCTCCTGGTTTCCGAGGGGCTGGTGGGCGACCACGCTCTACGCGTGTAGTTCCGCACGGCTCGCACGGCACACTCCCCCCGCCCATGCCGCCCCAGCCCCAGCCCCAGGAGTTCGTATGCCCGTCAATCCCCTGAACCGCCGGGAGTTCGTGAAGAAGTCGGCCGTCACCGGTGCGGCCGTGGCCGTCGGCGGTGTGGTCGCGGCGGCTCCCGCGCAGGCGGCGGACCACAAGCCCCAAAAGCATCCGCGCACCTGGTCGTTCTCGATCCTGGGCACCACCGACCTGCACAGCCATGTCTTCGACTGGGACTACTACACGGACGCGGCCTACAAGGACAGCAAGGGCAACTCGGTGGGCGTCGCGCGCGTCGCGACCCTCGTCAAGCAGCAGCGCGCCGCCAAGGGCGAGGACCACGTCCTGCTCGTCGACGCTGGCGACATCATCCAGGGCACCTCGCTGGCGTACTACTACGCGCGGGTCGACCCCATCGTCGGCGCCGACGGCAAGCGGGGGCCCGAGCACCCCATGGCCGTCGCGATGAACGCCATGCGCTACGACGCCGCCGCGCTCGGCAACCACGAGTTCAACTACGGCATCGAGACGCTGCGCAGATTCGAGCGGCAGTGTCACTTCCCGCTGCTCGGCGCCAACGCGCTCGACGCGAAGACCCTGCGCCCGGCCTTCCGGCCGTACACCGTGAAGCGGATCCGCGTCCCCGGCGCCCCGGACATCAAGGTCGGCATCCTCGGCCTGACCAACCCCGGGATCGCCCTGTGGGACAAGGACAACGTCGCCGGGAAGATGACGTTCACCGGGCTCGTCGAGCAGGCGAAGAAGTACGTGCCGAGGATGCGCGCGCTCGGCTGCGACGTCGTGTTCCTCACCGACCACTCGGGCCTGGACGGCAGTTCGTCGTACGGCAGTGAACTCCCGTACGTGGAGAACGCGTCCAACCTCGTCGCCCAGCAGGTCCCCGGCATCGACGCGATCCTCGTCGGCCACACCCACACCGAGGTCTCGTCCTACACCGTCACCAACACCGAGACCGGCAAGGACGTCGTCCTGTCCGAGCCCTACTGCTACGGAATGCGGCTGACCGTCTTCGACTTCGAGCTCGAACTCGTGCGCGGCCAGTGGAAGGTCACCAGCACCAAGGCGCAGACCCTCAACAGCAACACCGTCGAGGAGGACGCCGAGATCACCCGGCTGGTCAAGGCGGACCACGACCTGGTGGTGAAGTACGTCAACACGCCCGTCGGCAAGTGCACCGCCGATCTCTCCGCGGCGGAGGCGTGCTGGAAGGACGTCCCCGTCATGGACTTCATCCACCAGGTCCAGATGGCGGCCGTCGCCACCGGCCTGTCGACGGCCGACGCGGCCCTGCCGCTCATCTCGGTCGCGGCGCCCTTCAGCCGTACCGCCGACATCCCCCAGGGCGATGTGACCATCCGCGATGTCGCCGGGCTCTACATCTACGACAACACGCTGTACGGCAAGAAGCTGACGGGCGCCCAGCTCAAGGACTACCTGGAGTACGCGGCGAAGTACTACCACCAGGTCCCGTCCGGCACGGCGGTGGACACCGCCACCCTCACCAACGCCAACAGCTTCTGGGACTACATGTACGACACGGCGGCGGGCGTCTCGTACGAGATCGACATCGCGCAGCCGGAGGGGTCGAGGATCAAGAACCTCTCCTACGACGGCACCGCGGTCGCCGCGGGCCAGGTCTTCGTCGTGGCCGTCAACAACTACCGCGCCAACGGCGGCAGCGGCTATCCGCACATCGCGGCCGCCGACATCGCGTACAGCTCGACCAACGAGATCCGCCAGCTGATGATCGACTACGTGACGGCCAAGGGTTCGCTGAACCCCGCGGACTTCGCGGTCACCAACTGGAAGCTGACCCAGGACGGCACACCCGTCTTCTGATCCGGCGTGCGCCTTCCGGGTCCGGGAGCCCGCCTTCCGGGCAGCCGCGTCAGGCGCCCCGGCCCACGGGCGGGACGGCCCGGGCCTCACTGGAGAGAGTGACGTCCGGGCCGCGGCGGTGAGCACTGCGGCGACAGGGGGAATAGCCTCAAAGCGCACGTTTCGGGTGCTTCTGCGTGCGTCGGCCGACGGACAAGGAGAGTGCGATGCGCGTGATGCTCAGGGCGACCATGGACACGGAGAAGGCCAACGACCTCATCCGCAGTGGAAAGCTCCCGCAGTTGATGCGGGAGACGATGGAGCGGATCAAACCGGAGGCGGCCTACTTCACCACCCATGAGGGCAGCCGCGCCTGTTACATGGTCTTCGACCTCCAGGACAGCAGCCAGATCCCGGTGATCGCCGAGCCGTTCTTCATGAACCTCGGCGCGAAGTTCGAGATCGCCCCGGTCATGAACGCCGAGGACCTCCACAAGGGTCTGTCCCAGCTGACCTGACGGCCGGACCACCGCGGTGCGGGGCCGTACGGTACGGCCCCGCACCGTCGGGCGGCGGGTCAGCTGAAGACGATCATGGAGCCCTGTGCGAGGCTCCGGGTCGCCGCCGCGTGCAGGCCCAGCCAGACATGGCGCTCGCGGGCGAAGGGGCTGGAGTCGTAGGGGGCCGGAGCGGCGGGCTCCTCCAGCTCCGTAGGGGCGTTCGGGGGCTGCGGCGGAGCCGGGGGATTGGCCGGGTCGATGCCGATCGAGGGGGCCACGAACTCGAGTTCGCGCAGGAGAACCTGGGACGAGCCCAAGGGGCCGCCTCCCGCGAGGAGTTCGTCGTTGGCCAGTGGGTGCGGGAACTCCACCGGAACATAGGCGCCCGCGTGGTCGTAGTGCCAGACCAGATGCGACTGCTGGGCGTTCGTCTCGAACATCTCCAGCAACTGCTCGTAGTCTCCGCCGAGTTCGTCGACGGGCGCCACGGCGAGTCCGCACATCTGGAGCAGGTACGCGCGGCGCAGGAAGTGCAGCGCGTCGTAGTCGAAGCCGGCGACCGGGGCCACGTCACCCGACAGGCCCGGCATGTACGCGTACACCGGTACCGGGGGAAGCCCGGCCTCGGCGAGCACCTTGTCGTAGAGCGCCAGTTCCTCGGCGAAGGGGTTGTCGGGGGTGTGGCACAGCACGTCGACGAGCGGGACCAACCACAGGTCACAGGCCAACAGACGGCTCCTCTTGCTCCTTGGGGTGCAGGGTGGTCAGGGCAGCGTAGTGCGCGTGGCGGTCCTGTGAAGAGGCCGGTACGCAACTAGGTCTCCGGGTGGCCGGGGTTGTCCGTCCTCGGGGCCGCGCCCCCATCCCCTCGATCGCCCGGAGAGGGCGTCCTCAAACACGGGACCTGGGCGCCGCTGTCCCGGGACCGCGGCTCAGGGGGCGTCGAGGCGCTCGATGAGGGTGAGCGCGTGCTCGTTGTACGCCGTCACGATCGCCCGCGCCCCGTCGGCGTCGCGGCGCGCGAGGGCGTCCACCAGCTGGGTGTGGCCGGACCACAGATGGCCCTTGAGGTCGGAGACATGGCGCAGATGCTGGACCGTGCAGACCCACGACTGGACCCGCATCCGGTGCAGGAAGTCGGCGAGGTAGGTGTTGCCGAACAGGTTGCTGAGTTCGCGCCAGTAACGGAGGTCGTAGCCGATGAGGATGTTCAGGTCGCCGGCGGTGGCCGCCCGCTGCGCCTCCTCGCCGCGGCGCCGGACGGCCGCGAGGGCGGCGAGCGCGCGGGGGTCGTCCGCCTGCGGCATGCCGCTGGCCACGAGGTGCTGGAACATGCCCTCGGTGATCAGGCTGCGCGCCTCGATCATTCCGCGGTAGTCGGCGCCGGAGTACTCGTGGACGCGGAAGCCGCGGTGCTGGTCGGCGTCCAGAAGACCCTGGGCCGACAGGTCGACCAGGGCCTCGCGGACCGGGGTGGCGGAGACGCCGTACTGCTCGGCGATCTCCTTCACCGTGAACTCCTGGCCCGGCCGGAGGCGACCCCCGAGCACCTCGTCACGGAGCGCGTCCGCGATCTGCTGCCGCAGGGTGCTGCGTGTTACGGCGCCACTGCCGCCGGTGCCGGCCATGGTGGTGGTCTCACTCCCCGTCGCGTGGGTGGGCGCGCACGTCCGCTCGCGCTCGCGCATGTCCTGGAGCAGGCCACCATACGCCGTGGGGGCCGGGCGGCCGATTCCCCGGCACCCCCGAGGGGGCGCGGAGAACCGGCGCGGCCGGCCCCCACGAGGGTGCGAGACCCCTACGGCCTCACACCGTGTGCTCGTCCGCCACCGACAGCGCCTCGTCCAGGGCCGCCAGCCCCTCCTTGGCCTCGGCCTCGGTGATGTTGCACGGCGGTACGACGTGGGTGCGGTTCATGTTGATGAAGGGCCACAGACCGCGGGCCTTGGCCGCGGCACCGAACGCGGCCATCGGCGCGTTCGCCTCGCCCGACGCGTTGTACGGGACCAGCGGCTCCCGGGTCTCGCGGTCCTTCACCAGCTCCAGCGCCCAGAAGACGCCAGTGCCGCGCACCTCGCCGACGCTCGGGTGCCGCTCGGCCAGCTCGCGCAGCCCCGGTCCGAGGACGGTCTCGCCGATCGTCGCGGCCTGGCCGACGATCCCCTCCTCCTCCATGACGTTGATCGTCGCGACGGCGGCGGCGCAGGCCAGCGGGTGGCCGGAGTAGGTGAGCCCGCCCGGGTAGGGGCGCCTGGCGAAGGTCTCGGCGATGGCGCCGGAGATCGCCACACCGCCGAGCGGCACATAGCCGGAGTTCACGCCCTTGGCGAAAGTCATCAGGTCCGGCGTCACCTCGTAGTGGTCCGCGGCGAACCACTTGCCGGTCCGGCCGAACCCGGCCATGACCTCGTCCAGGACGAGGACGATCCCGTACCGGTCGCAGATCTCCCGGACTCCGGAGAGGTAGCCGGGCGGCGGAGTCATGATCCCCGCGGTGCCCGGGATCGTCTCCAGGATGACGGCCGCCATGGTCGCGGGCCCCTCGAAGGCGATCGTGTCCTCCAGGTGCTGGAGGGCGCGCTCGCACTCCTGGCGCTCACTGTCGGAGTGGAAGGGGCTGCGGTACAGGTACGGCGCCCAGAAGTGCACGACACCGGCGGCGCCGATGTCGTTCGGCCAGCGGCGCGGGTCGCCGGTGAGGTTGATCGCGGTGGAGGTGGCCCCGTGGTACGAGCGGTAGGCGGAGAGCACCTTCGGACGGCCGGTGTGCAGCCGGGCCATCCGGATGGCGTTCTCGACGGCCTCCGCGCCGCCGTTGGTGAAGAAGATCTTGTCCAGGTCGCCCGGGGTCCGCTCGGCGATCAGCCGGGCCGCCTCCGAACGCGCCTCGACCGCGAAGGCGGGCGCGAACGTGGACAGGGTCGCGGCCTGCTCCTGGATCGCGGCGACGACCTTCGGGTGCTGGTAGCCGATGTTGGTGAAGACGAGCCCGCTGGTGAAGTCCAGGTACCGCTTGCCTTCGTAGTCCCAGAAGTAGGACCCCTCAGCACCGGCGACGGCGAGCGGGTCGATGAGCTCCTGCGCGGACCAGGAGTGGAACACGTGCGCGCGGTCCGCGGCCTTCACGGCGGCGCCGGCCTGGGGGTTGGGCTGAGGGGTCATGCGGCGAAGCGTAAATGTCCACGGACCGGGCGCGATATCGGCGTCCTGTCTGCGGTCGGGGGCTTTCCGCGACAGACTGTCGGGCTTGGCCGCCCGGCGTGCCCGACCGCGCCGCGGACACCGGCGGGGGCGCCGGGTGACGGTTCGGGGCGCGTCCCGGCGGGGGACACGAAGGACAACGGCGGGCCCCGTTACCCAAACGGCATCAGTCGTGACGGAACCGTGTACACCGCCCCGCCCGGCATGCGCCGTGGCGCACTATCCTCGGGCTGTTGCACACATATGGGGGAGGGTGGGCACTGCCATGGAGAAGCTGGGGGCGGGGGATCCGCAACAGATCGGGGTGTACCGACTGCTGGCGCGGCTCGGCGCCGGTGGGATGGGCCACGTCTATCTCGCGCGGTCCGACCGGGGACGTACCGTCGCAGTCAAACTCGTCAGGCCGGAACTCGCCGAGCAGGAGGAGTTCAGGGCCCGCTTCCGGCAGGAGGTGCAGGCCGCCCGCCGGGTCGGCGGGCTCTGGACCGCACCGGTCCTGGACGCGGACACCGGGGCCGCGATCCCGTGGGTCGCCACCGGCTATGTCGCCGGGCCCTCGCTCCAGGCGGTCGTCGGGCGCGACCACGGCGCACTGCCCGAGCGGTCGGTGCGCATCCTCGCCGCGGGCCTCGCGCACGCGCTCAAGGACATCCACGCCGCGGGCCTCATCCACCGTGACCTCAAGCCCTCGAACGTCCTCGTGACCATCGACGGCCCCCGTGTCATCGACTTCGGCATCGCGCGCGCCCTGGAGACGTTGACCGAGGGCGGACTGACCCACACCGGGGCGCTCGTCGGCTCACCCGGATTCATGGCACCCGAGCAGGTGCGCGGCGACCGCGTCACCCCCGCGTGCGACATCTTCTGCCTCGGCTCGGTCCTGTCGTACGCGGCCACCGGCACCCTTCCGTTCGGCGCGGCCAACAGCGGTGTGCACGCCATGATGTTCCGCATCGCGCAGGAGGATCCCGACCTGACGGGGGTGCCCGAGGGCCTCGCCGACCTGGTGCGGGACTGTCTGCGCAAGGATCCCTCCGCCCGTCCGAGTCTCGAGGAGATCCTGGAGCGTACGGGCGCGGAGGACACCGTCTCCGCGGGACGCACCCTCGACCCCTGGCTCCCCGGCTCGCTGGTGGCCCAGCTCGGGCGGCACGCCGTGCAGCTGCTCGACACGGAGGACCCCGACGCGGGACCGGCGCAGCTCCCGCCCGGAGCTCCGGCCGCCCTGGCCCTGCCGCCGGCCCCGGTCGCCGCCCCCGACTTCTCCAAGCCGCCGTCCGGCGCGCCCGGCTCCTCGTCCTCCGCCTCCTCCTCGACTCCCTCCGCCTCCTCCTCGGCGCCCGCCGCGTCCGCCGAGGCCTCCCCGGAGCACGCGTCCCCGTCGGCGGAGGGGGGCGCCACCCCGCCGGCCCCGGGGCAGCCCGGCCCGGTGAACCATCTCCCGACCGTGATCGCGGGCCAGGGCGCGACGCCTCCTCCGGCGGTGCCGGCCGGTCCGCACCCCGCGTACGGCTATCCGCAGCAGCACCCGGGTCCCTCCGGCCCGGGCCAGGTGCACCCCGCGTACGGCTATCCGCAGGCCGGCTGGGGCTCGGCCCAGCCGCCGTACGGTTCGACGCCGCCCTACGGCCCGGGCATGGCCGTCAACCCTTACGGGACCGGCGGCGTGACCCCGCCCTACGGTCCGACGCCTCCGTACGGTCCCGGCGTCGCCGCGCTCGGCCCGGAGCCCCCGCACAGGACCGGCCGGTCCACCGCCCTTCTGGTCGTCGTGGCCCTGGTCGTCGCGCTCGGCGCGGGCGGCAGCGTGTTCGCGCTGCTGAACGGCCGAGGGGGCGGGGGCGGCACGGACGACCCCAAGGCGTCGACCACGACCTCCGGCGGGACGACACCGGGGCAGAGCGCGTCGCAGGTGCCGACCACCGCCTCCCCGCAGACGTCCAGCGCCCCGGCGACCACGGGCGGCACGGTTCCGGAGGCGTTCCTCGGCACCTGGGACGCGGTCATCGACAACACCACGGGCCACCACACCCGCCGGCTGACCATCCAGCAGGGCGAGGTCGGGGACACGGTGCTGACCGTCACCGCGGACGGCAGTAGCTACCACTGTGTCTTCCAGGCCGCCCTCTCCTCGGCTCCGGGGGCCGGCGGGCCGCTGGAGATCGGCCCCTCCCAGGTCACGGTCGGCGCACCGCCTTCCTGCAAGGCGGGCGCGGCCTCCGAGGTCACGCTCCTGCCGGACGGCCGGCTGCGGCGGGCGAAGACCGGCTCGGCCGCCGAGGCCGAGCTGGTCTACACGAAGACCGGCTGAGCCCCCGGGCCGCCCCCGGGTTCGCCGTCGCGGCCCGGGGGGCGGTCCGAGATGCCTGGCGGACGCGTCAACAGCCTTGCGGTCCAGGGCTGTTGAAGTTCACTTCCCGTATGTGGGCTGTTTCCGGCCGGAGCCGTACGGTGACCGCACCGCAGGGCAGTGCTCGGGGGAGTGGCTCACGTGGAGTGGCTGAGCGCAGAGAACGTCGTGGCCGTCGGGACCGCCGTCATCGGTGTCGTCTCCTCCGCCGTGATGGTCTGGTACGAGCGAAGGGTGCCGCGCCGCAAGACCGTCGGCTACCGCGTCCAGATGGACAATCCCATCGGCGACGGAGTCCGCTCGGGACGGGCGAACGTACGGCTCGGGCTCTTCGACGAGACGCCCGGCATGTCCGACGCCACCCTCGTGCTGCTGCGGATCGAGAACGACGGCTCGCAGAGCATCGCCGGGGACGACTACACGAGCCATGAACGGCACGGCCTGACCGCGGTGTTCACCGACCGCACCATCCGCGGTGTGTCGGTGACCCAGCCGCCCGGCACCGACCATCTGATGGACCACTTCACCCCGGCCGCCGGGCTCAGCTATGAGAACGGCACGCTGCGCATCCCGCGGGTCCCGCTCAACCGGGGCGAGCACTTCAAGCTGCTCGTCCTGCTGTCGGGCGGGGACGTGGGCTGTCCGGTCCGGATCGTCGGCGGCATCCGGGACGGTGAGGTCCGGCCCAACCGCAGTACGACACCGGACGAGAAGGCGCCGCTGTTCAGCCGGGCGGCCCGGCTGATCACCGTGCTGCTGACGGTGTGCGTCGTCACGCTCGCGCTGATCGTCGTCCTGCGCGACGACACCCCGCCCCCGATCGGCTGCGAGCGGGGCACGCTGGCCATCACCGGCTCGACCGCCTTCGAGCCGGTGGCCCGCGAACTGGCCCAGAAGTACATGCACGACTGCCAGGGCTCCACGATCACGGTGGACGCCCACGGCAGCACGGCCGGCGTGCGCGAACTCGACGCGGCGGGGCGGGCGTCGAAGAAGGGGTCCCCGGCCCTCGTCGCCCTCTCCGACGGCCCCAAGCCGGGCGACTTCTCGAGACTGCGGGAGAACCGGATCGCGGTGTCGGTCTTCGCGCTGGTCGTCAACAACGCCGTTCCGGTCAGGAACCTGTCGCCGGCCGACGTACGGCGGCTGTACCGCGGCGAGATCAGGAACTGGAAGCAGCTCGGCGGGCCCGACCTGCCCGTCCTGCTGGTCAGCCGGGACGCCAACTCCGGGACCCGCCAGGTGTTCCAGCGCCGGGTGCTCGGACGCGGCGAGATCGCCAACTCCTCGCTGGACTGCGTCCACAAGGACGACGCGACGGCGCCGGTCGTGCGGTGCGAGCTCGACTCCACCGACCAGGTGCTCGCCACCGTCGCCAGGCTGCCCGGCTCGATCGGCTACAGCGAACTCAACGACGCCACCGGCCGCAGGGGCCTGCACAGGATCAGCCTCGACGGCCACGCCGCCTCCGTCGAGGACCTGGAGCACGGCACCTCGGACTACCCGTATCGCGAGATCGAGTACGCCTACACCTACGGACAGCCGCCCGCCGACTCGCTCGCCTCCAGCTTCCTCTCCTACATCGGCCGGGGCAGCGGCCAGGAGGTCATCCGCACCCACGGCCATCTCCCCTGCGGGACACCGGTCGGGCTGAGGATCTGCGGAGCCGGGTGACGCCCCGCCCGCGGCCCCTTCCTACCGGGGCTCGGGCGGGCGCTGGCGGGGCATGTTCGGGCGGGTGCCAGGCGGCAGCGGGGTCCGCCCGTTCAGCGGCGGCCCTTCGGCCCGGGGCGCTCCCGACGCCGACTGGATCCCCAGCGGCGCAGGCCCCGTGCGGAACTCCACCATCCAGTCCGCCGTCTCGGTGCGCACCAGCTCCGTGACGTCCTCGGAGAACCTCCGCAGCACCCCGATGCACCGGTCGGCCGCCTCGCTCGCCGTTCCGTCGGCCGGCCCGAGGACCTCCCGGACGCTCTCGGACGCCCAGTCGAACTGAAGCGATTGAAGCCGCCGCTGCACGGCCTGCGCGGTGGCCACGTCCCTTATCCACCCGGAGGTCACTCCGAAGAACCGGTCGACGGCGACGCAGGAGACCGCGAGCAGCAGCGCCAGATATCCCCAGGGGGCCGCCCCGCGCACCGATCCGGTGAGGTCGAGCAGCGGCAGCGCGGCCCCGGCGACGGCCCCCAGCGAGGTGCCGCACCGCAGCACCCGCGCCGCCCACCGCTTCCACACGCGGTCGGACAGATACCAGGCGGCCGTTTCGAGCGCACCCTGCTCCACCCACCGGTAGAGCTCGTGGAGCCGCTCGGCGGGCTCCCCCCAGTCGCCGAGCGGGAACGGCCGGCCGGTCAGATCGCCCGGTCCCGCCGCGCCCTCGCTCCGCCCGTCCTGGAGCGGCCCCTCCGGCTGCATCTCCGGCTGACTCACCCGGCACTCCCTAGCTGACGACGGTGATGACGGACGACGGTGACAACGGTGACGACGGTGACGGCACTGACACTGCGTGACGTCCTGTGACACGTGGTGCATTTGCGCCGCCCCCTTCCTACCGCCCAATGGGTGGCGATGGACCGGGTTTACCGGCTTTTCCGCCCGGAAGAGGGCCTTGATCAGGTATAGGAGCCGCTTTGATATCACTCGAAAGAGTGCTTGGGCGACGGGCCCGTCGACCACGTAGGCTCGTGCTGGACAGGAAAAGACGCTCGGACAGCCGTACTCGAAACCAGGAGCTGATCGTGATTCCCGGTGGTGGCCAGCCCAACATGCAACAGCTGCTTCAGCAGGCCCAGAAGATGCAGCAGGACCTGGCGAACGCGCAGGAGGAGCTGGCGCGGACGGAGGTCGGGGGCCAGTCGGGCGGCGGCCTGGTGAAGGCGACCGTGACGGGCTCCGGAGAGCTCCGCGCCCTGGTGATCGACCCGAAGGCGGTCGACCCCGAGGACACCGAGACGCTCGCCGACCTGATTGTGGCGGCCGTGCACGCGGCGAACGAGAACGCGCAGGCACTCCAGCAGCAGACACTCGGCCCGCTCACCCAGGGGCTCGGCGGCGGCAGCGGCATTCCCGGTCTGCCTTTCTAAGACCGGCGGCATCCAACTACCGTACGCACCAGGAAGAAACAGCAGGACGGGACCAGGCGGTACCGAAGCACTCGGAAAGGCAGTCCGTTGTACGAAGGCGTAGTTCAGGACCTCATCGACGAACTGGGGCGGCTCCCCGGCGTCGGTCCCAAGAGCGCGCAGCGGATCGCCTTCCACATCCTCCAGGCGGAGCCCACGGACGTCCGCCGGCTCGCACAGACCCTCATGGAGGTCAAGGCGAAGGTCCGCTTCTGCGCGACCTGCGGCAACGTCGCGCAGGAGGAGCTGTGCAACATCTGCCGCGACCCGCGCCGCGACCTCACGATGATCTGTGTGGTGGAGGAGCCCAAGGACGTGATCGCGGTCGAGCGGACGCGTGAGTTCCGGGGCAAGTACCACGTGCTCGGCGGCGCGATCAGCCCGATCGAGGGCGTCGGCCCGGACGACCTGCGGATCAGGGAGCTCCTGGCACGCCTCGCCGACGGCGCGGTCACCGAGCTCATCCTGGCCACGGACCCGAACCTGGAGGGCGAGGCCACGGCCACGTATCTCGCCCGCATGATCAAGCCCATGGGCCTCAAGGTCACCCGCCTGGCCAGCGGCCTCCCGGTGGGTGGCGACCTGGAATACGCGGACGAGGTCACACTCGGCCGCGCCTTCGAGGGGAGACGACTTCTAGATGTCTGACGCCACGCTGCACGCGACCAGCCCCGACCCCGACGACTTCGTGGTCCAGATCGCGGACCAGGTGGAGAGCTTCCTGGTCGCCGTCAACGAGGTCGCCAAGGGCGACGAGCCGGACTCGGCCGTGCCCTTCCTCCTGCTGGAGGTCTCCCAGCTCCTGCTGGCCGGCGGCCGTCTCGGCGCGCACGAGGACATCGTCCCCGACGAGCGCTACGAGCCCGACCTCGGCCCGGAGGGGGACGTGGACGATCTCCGCGAGCGCCTCGCCGTGATGCTGGAGCCGATCGACGTCTACTCCGAGGTCTTCGACCCCTACGAGCCCCGCAAGGCCCCGGTCCCGGCCCGTATCTCGGACGACCTCGCCGACGTCATGACCGACCTGCGCCACGGCATGGCCCACTACCGCGCGGGCCGCACCACGGAAGCCCTGTGGTGGTGGCAGTTCTCCTACTTCTCGAACTGGGGCTCCACCGCCTCCGCGACCCTGCGCGCCCTCCAGTCCGTGGTGGCCCACGTCCGGCTGAACCAGCCCCTCGAGGAGCTCGACGGCCTCGACACCGACCAGGAGATCGGCGAGGAAGCGCTCGCTGAAGAGGCCGGCAAGGTGATGGTGGAGGAGATCGCGGGCCCGCTCGGCCTGCGCACGGTCAAGTAGCCGCCCGCCGGAGTGTGACTCGGGGCACTTTCGGAGTGCCGGGGCTCCGGTACGGGCAGGTGCCGTCTCGGAGCGGCCGGACCTTCCCTTGCCCGCCTGACACCCCGGGGTGATCACTTCGTGAGCGGGACATCTCACGATGCGACACCCCGGAAGGGAAATCCGGCCGCTCGTTAGACTGAGCCGACCGCAGTAGTGCGGTACAGAGACGGACTGAGCGAGGAGCGCACGTGGGCCTTGTCGTGCAGAAGTACGGAGGTTCCTCCGTAGCCGATGCCGAGGGCATCAAGCGCGTCGCCAAGCGGATCGTGGAAGCGAAGAAGAACGGCCACCAGGTGGTCGTGGTCGTTTCCGCGATGGGCGACACGACGGACGAGCTGATCGATCTCGCCGAGCAGGTATCTCCGATGCCCAGCGGACGAGAGTTCGACATGCTGCTGACCGCCGGAGAGCGGATCTCCATGGCCCTGCTGGCGATGGCGATCAAAAACCTGGGCCACAGCGCCCAGAGCTTCACCGGCAGCCAGGCAGGCGTCATCACCGACTCGGTCCACAACAAAGCCCGGATCATCGACGTCACCCCCGGCCGTATCCGTACGGCGCTCGACGAGGGCAACATCGCCATCGTCGCCGGGTTCCAGGGCGTCTCGCAGGACAAGAAGGACATCACCACGCTGGGCCGCGGAGGGTCCGACACCACCGCCGTCGCGCTGGCCGCGGCGCTCGACGCCGAGGTGTGCGAGATCTACACCGACGTGGACGGCGTGTTCACCGCCGACCCGCGCGTGGTGAAGAAGGCGAAGAAGATCGACTGGATCGCCTTCGAGGACATGCTGGAGCTCGCCGCCTCCGGCTCCAAGGTGCTGCTCCACCGCTGTGTGGAATACGCCCGCCGCTACAACATCCCGATCCATGTGCGCTCGTCCTTCAGCGGACTTCAGGGCACCTGGGTCAGCAGCGCGCCACTCGTTCGAAAGACACAGCAGCAAGGGGACCAGAAGGTGGAGCAGGCCATCATTTCCGGTGTCGCTCACGACACTTCCGAGGCCAAGGTCACGGTCGTCGGTGTCCCGGACAAGCCCGGCGAGGCCGCCGCGATCTTCCGCGCCATCGCCAACGCCGAGATCAACATCGACATGATCGTGCAGAACGTGTCGGCTGCGACCACGGGCCTGACCGACATCTCCTTCACCCTCCCGAAGACCGAGGGCCGCAAGGCCATCGACGCCCTGGAGAAGGCGAAGGGCGTGATCGGCTTCGAGTCGCTGCGCTACGACGACCAGATCGGCAAGATCTCGCTGGTCGGCGCGGGCATGAAGACCAACCCGGGTGTCACGGCCGGTTTCTTCGAGGCCCTCACCGACGCCGGGGTCAACATCGAGCTGATCTCGACCTCGGAGATCCGTATCTCCGTCGTCACCCGCGCCGACGACGTCAACGACGCCGTACGAGCCGTGCACAGCGCCTTCGGGCTCGACTCCGACAGCGACGAGGCCGTCGTCTACGGAGGCACCGGGCGATGACCCGACGACCGACGCTCGCGGTCGTGGGAGCGACCGGAGCCGTCGGCACGGTCATGCTCCAGATCCTGTCCCAGCACGCGGACATCTGGGGTGAGATCCGCCTGATCGCCTCGCCGCGCTCGGCCGGCCGCAAGCTGGCCGTGCGCGGTGTTGAGGTCGAGGTCGTGGCGCTGTCGGAGGAGGCCTTCGACGGGGTCGACGTCGCCATGTTCGACGTACCGGACGAGGTGGCCGCCCAGTGGGCACCGATCGCCGCCGCCAAGGGCACGGTCGTCGTCGACAACTCCGGCGCCTTCCGGATGGACCCCGAAGTGCCGCTCGTCGTTCCCGAGGTCAATCCGCACGCCGCCCGGGTGCGCCCGCGCGGGATCGTCTCGAACCCGAACTGCACGACCCTGTCCATGATCGTGGCGCTGGGCGCCCTGCACGCCGAGTTCGGCCTGCGTGAACTCGTCGTCTCCTCGTACCAGGCGGTCAGCGGGGCGGGCCGGGCGGGCGTCGACACCCTGCGCCGGCAGATGTCCCTCGTCGCGGGCACCGAACTGGGGAACAGTCCCGGTGACGTGCGCCGGGCGGTCGGCGACGACACGGGGCCGTTCCCGGAGCCCGTCGCCCTGAACGTGGTGCCGTGGGCCGGGTCGCTCGCCGAGGACGGCTGGTCCTCGGAGGAGATGAAGGTGCGCGACGAGACCCGCAAGATCCTCGGGCTGCCCCGGCTGAGGATCGCGGTGACCTGCGTCCGCGTTCCGGTCGTCACCACGCACTCCCTGACCGTGCACGCCCGTTTCCAGGACGAGGTGACCGTCGACAGGGCCCGGGAGATCCTGGACACCGCGCCCGGCGTCGTGCTCTTCGACAACCCGGCCGCCGGCGAGTTCCCCACGCCCGCGGACGTGGTGGGCACCGACCCGACCTGGGTGGGCCGGGTCCGCCGGGCACTGGACGACCCGACGGCCCTCGAACTGTTCGTGTGCGGGGACAACCTGCGCAAGGGCGCCGCCCTGAACACCGCTCAGATCGCCGAGCTGGTGGCCGCGGAGATCATCCGGACCTCTTAGGTCCTGTCCTCCGCTACCGGTCATAAGTCCGCAGCGTCGGTATTCCACCTGGTCAGAGCGCCGCCGGGATGTGCTCTCGGCGTCCCGAGGCCATAATCCCGGTGCCCCGCGGCGGGTGACTTTGTAGGATCTTTGTCGGTTCAGTGATCAACTTAATGGTCCTGACCACTTGAACCGAACCGTGTCGGCGTTCGAAGATTTCGTTGTCCCCCCGCGCAACCGAGTGACGGGCCGGGAGCGTCTTCGCCGTCGCCATTGAGGGGCGTCCGGGGGGCGGCAGAGCATTGGGCACAGGAGAAGAGCTTTTACGCATGAGGGCATCTGATGCACTGTCGCGCGGGCGCGGCGGCGTAACGGAGGCGGGTCCGGGGAGCGTTCCGGTGGAGAGGAATCCGGCCGATGTGGCACCCGGAGCGAATGTGATGCCTGTCGCGTACAACCCTGCCGGGGGGAAGCGTGTCCAACTGGCGTGGCAGAGGTACTCGAATTCACCGCGGTCCGGACGAGGGGCATGGCCCTGCGTCCACCCCGACGACTCCGCGGCCCCGGCGCGTCCGGCGGCATGCCGGTGATCGCGCCCATGCCCTCAGCGCGGCCGGCCCGCATCCCGAATCAGCGTGACGGCGCCCAGGACAGCCTGGCGGCGGGCACGACCGTCGACCATCTGACCGAGACCTACCGGGCGCACTACCGCTCGCTCCTCGGTCTCGCGGCGCTCCTGCTCGACGACACGGCTTCCTGCGAGGACGTCGTCCAGGAGGCCTTCATCCGGGTGCACTCGGCGCGAAAACGCGTCCGGGACCCGGAGAAGACGCTCGCCTATCTGCGTCAGACCGTCGTCAACCTGTCGCGTTCGGCCCTGCGCCGGCGCATCCTCGGCCTCAAGCTCCTCTCGAAGCCGATGCCCGACATGGCGAGCGCCGAGGAAGGCGCCTACGACCTGTTGGAGCGCGACGCCCTGATCAAGGCGATGAAGGGACTCCAGCGCCGTCAGCGCGAGGTCCTGGTCCTGCGTTACTTCGCGGACATGACCGAGGCTCAGGTCGCCGAGACGCTCGGTGTCTCGCTCGGCTCGGTGAAGGCGTACGGCTCGCGGGGCATCGCCGCGCTCCGCGTCGCCATGGGGGCTTCGGCATGAGCGGGAACGACGACCGGCGGCACCCCGAGGACCAGGGCAGCCCGGAGCACGAGCACAAGCAATCGCACGCTGGGAACGGAAATGTGAACCACGGCCCCGACGAACAGCCCGGAACACCGGACATGGACGGACCGGGACCCGAAGGGCTCGGCGGCGACGAGCTGGCACTGCGCCGGCTGCTGCACCAGGCCGTTCAGGAGATCGAACCCACCGACGGCACCCTGGACCATCTGCGCCGGGCGGTACCGGCCCGGCGTGCCCGCAAGCGGCAGGCCGTGGTCGGCATGGCGGCGGCGGCGCTCTTCATGGGCACGGCGATCCCGGCCTTCGTGCACGTCTCCAACTCCTCGGGGTCGAACCCCGACCCGTCCATCGCGGCCAACAGCTCACAGGCCCAGGGTGGCGCGACGCAGGGCAAGGGCTCGGACGGCGGCTCCGGCAAGGACGCGGGCGGCCCGGCCGGCACGTCCAGGGGCGACGGTTCCGGTGGCAGGACCCAGACGCCGGGCGGCAAGGACAAGGGCGCGAACGGGGCCGCCACGGGCGGTGCCGATCCCTCGGCCTCCGCCTCCGCCGCCCTCACGTGCACGGCGGACCAGCTCGGCGGGGCCTCCGGCACGGCCGGCACACCGGACTCCACCGGCGCGGTCTACGGCTCCTTCACCGTCTCGAACGTCTCCACCGCCGCCTGCACCGTCACCGGCGCCGGCAAGGTCAGCACGCTCGCCCAGGGTGCGGCGGACCCCGCCAAGATCGGCGTCGCGACGCATGTGGGGGGCGACGCGGCCACCGGGCTGCCCGACCCTTCCACGGAGGTCACCTCCCTGGTGCTCCAGCCGGGCGCCTCGTACGTGGTGAAGTTCGCCTGGGTGCCCTCGTCGACGTGTCCGACCGTGGTGGATCCCACACCGGACCCCACCCCGACGCAGGGCACCACCGACACCGGCGGCACGACCAGCGGCTCGGCGGTGGCCGGCGGCACCGCGCCGCAGCTCCTCGTCGAGGACGGCACGCTCGACGGCAGCGTCGTCGTCTCCAGCACGGCGGAGACAGGGGGTGCGGCGGCATCGGTCACCGTGCCCAATGCCTGCGCGGGCACGGTCTATCACACGGGGATCCTGGCGTCGTCCTGACGGACGGCGAGCTGGCGTCCCGACGGATCCCGGCGCCCTTTTCGCGGGGGTGCCGGGGGAGCGGTGTCCGGCTCCACGGCCGTCTCGCCCGATCAGGCCGTGGCGGAGGGCGTCACTGTAGTGGCGCCGGCGTCCTCGGGCTTCTTCTCCTCGTCGTCCGGGGCGTCCGGAAGCAGTCCCAGTTCGGCGTCGCGGACGAACTCCACCTCGCGGCGCAGCAGGCGGAACCACATGAAGACGACGAAGCCCGCGAAGACGAACCACTCGCCGGTGTAGCCGAGGTTCTGGAACGCCTTGAGGTCGAGGCCGGTGTTGTCCGGCGCGGTCGGAGGCACCGCCTTCATCCCGGAGTCGGCCTTGTCGAGCGTGATCCACGCGTCGTACGGGGTGTACGGCACGAGGTTCACCAGCGACGCGGCGCTGATCGCGGCCGTCTGCCCCGCAGGAAGGCCTCCGACCGAGCTGACTCCGTTCGACCCGGGGCTCTCGGACGCCTGGAGCGCACCCGTGACCGTGACCTCGCCGGTGGGCGCGGCCGGGGCCTTCGCCGGGTCGGCCGTACCGGGCAGCCAGCCCCGGACGACGGGCAGCGCCTTGCCGCCGTCGACCCGCAGCAGCGTCAGCACGTAGTACCCGCTCCTGCCGTCCAGCTCCCGGCCGGGCACGAGGAGCTGCTTGCCGTACCGGCCCTTGGCGATGGCCTGCTTGCCGGACGTCTCCGTGGTCACGGGGAGCATCGAGGCCAGTGGCCGGGCGGGGTCCGTCCCGGCCGTCGAAGCCGCCGCGTCCGCTGTCCGGTGCTCGTTCACCCGGTCCTCGAACCGCCCCAACTGCCACGACCCCATGAAGATGCAGAAGGGGATGGCCAACAGCACGAAGACGTTGATCCCCCACCAGCGGGGCGTCAGCAGAAAGCGGTACACGCCTGCCACGGTACGGGGCGGCCGGGCCGGACTCGGCCGTGGGGCCCACTCAGTACCGCTCGGCCAGATGGTCCCGGCCCGCCGGAGGCTCGTACGGCTCGGGCCAGAAGTCGGTCACCGTGGCGATCCGGCCCCGGGCGTCCGTCGTGAAGAACGTGATCGCGTGCATCTCCTCCAGGCCCACCGTGAAGCGGGTCCAGGTGACGGCCTGACCGGGCTCGGCCATGACGCGCTCTATCCGCACGTGCCAGTCGCCCGGATACTCGCGGTTGAACTCGACGTACCGCTCCCTGCCGCTGATGCGCTCGCGCGTCTGCGGCAGGGTGTAGACGACGTCCTCGGTGAGCAGCTCCGCGAACGCCTCCCAGTCCCGGGCGTCCGCGGTGGCCCAGTAACTCTCGACGGCCTTGCGTGGATCGGTCATGCGAAAAAGTCTGCACCCCGCCACTGACAACGGTCCTGACCTGCGCACATGCCCCCGCGACGAGACGGGCCCGGGCTGTGTACGAGAGCGCGGGCGCGGCTTCGCGTGGCGTTGCGCGGCCGGTGGAGGGCGTCGGGGCCGCGAAGTTGTCCACAGGCTGGGGACCTCGTCGGCGCGAGGCGGCCCGGGCCAGGCACTATGGGGCCATGACTGAGAGCACCAGGTCCACCGAGCCCCGCCAGCAGGACATGCCCGACTGGGAGAAGCGCTTCCGGGCACCGCGGGTGTCGCTGCCGGACTGGGCGGAGGACGCCCCGCACCGTTCCCTGTTCGTCTCGAACGCGACGGGCACCTACGAGCTGTACGCGTGGGACCGCGAGACGGGCGAACAGCGCCAGGTCACCCACCGGGCGAACGGCACGACGGACGGGGTCCTCTCGCCCGACGGCGAGTGGATCTGGTGGTTCGACGACAAGGACGGCGACGAGTTCGGGGTCTGGCGGCGCCGCCCGTTCGACGCGCCTCTTGTGGTGAACGGCGTCGACGAGCCGGCCGTTCCCGGCCTCGATCCCTCCTACCCGGCGGGCCTGGCCATCGGCCGGGACGGGCGTACGGCCGTCGTGGGCCGCTCGACCGACGACGACGGATCGACGATCCATGTGGCCCGCGCCGGCGAGGCCCCGGCCGAGATCTACCGGCACCGTGAGTCGGCCGGGGTCGGCGACCTCTCGCACGACGGCACGCTCATCGCCGTCGAGCACACCGAGCACGGCGACGCGATGCACTCGGCGCTCAAAGTGCTGCGCCCGGACGGTTCGGCGGTCGCCGAGCTGGACGACACCGAGGGCGGCACGGTCGAGCTGGGGCTCGAGGTGCTGGGCTTCGCCCCCGTCGACGGGGACAGCCGGCTGCTCATCGGGCACCAGCGGCGTGGCCGCTGGGAACCCCTGGTGTGGGACGTGGAGACCGGCGAGCAGACCGACCTGGGCCTCGACCTCCCCGGTGACGTGGCCGCCGAGTGGTATCCGGACGGCTCCGGCCTCCTCGTCGCCCACAGCTTCGAGGCGCGCAGCAATCTGTGGCGCTACGACCTCGCCTCCGGCGAGCTGACCGAGGTCGTGACCCCGCCCGGCACGGTCTCCGGAGCGACGGCCCGCCCGGACGGGACGGTCGAGTACCTGTGGTCGTCGGCGGCCGAGCCCTCGGCGGTCCGCTCGACGACCGGCGAGATCGTCCTGGACCCGCCCGGCGAGAAGTCCCCGACGTCCGTCCCCGTGGAGGACGTCTGGGTCGAAGGGCCCGGCGGCCGCGTCCACGCCCTGATCCAGAAGCCGGCCGGCACCACCGGCCCGCTGCCCACCGTCTTCGAGATCCACGGCGGCCCGACCTGGCACGACAGCGACTCGTTCGCGGCGGGCCCGGCGGCCTGGGTCGACCACGGCTACGCGGTGGTCCGGGTCAACTACCGAGGTTCCACCGGTTACGGCCGCGCGTGGACCGACGCGCTCAAGCACCGCGTCGGCCTCATCGAGCTGGAGGACATCGCGGCGGTCCGCGAATGGGCGGTCACCTCCGGCCTGGCCGACCCCGACCGGCTGATCCTCACCGGCGGTTCCTGGGGCGGGTACCTCACCCTCCTCGGCGTCGGCACCCAGCCGGACGCCTGGGCCCTCGGCATCGCCGCCGTCCCGGTCGCCGACTACGTCACCGCGTACCACGACGAGATGGAGGCGCTGAAGGCCATGGACCGAACGCTCCTCGGCGGCACCCCGGAGGAGGTTCCCGAGCGCTTCGAGGCGTCCTCCCCACTGACCTACGTCGACGCGGTCAAGGTCCCCGTCTACATCTCGGCCGGTGTCAACGACCCCCGCTGCCCGATCCGCCAGATCGACAACTACGTCACCCGCCTCGCCGCCCGCGACGCCGTCCACGAGGTCTACCGCTACGACGCGGGCCACGGCTCCCTGGTCGTCGACGAACGAATCAAGCAGGTCCGCCTGGAACTCGACTTCGCGGAGCGACACCTGGGCCGGTGACACGGAGGTGCCGCGGGCGACGCCTGGACGGGTGGCCCCGGCGGGCATCGGGACGGGTGGCTCCGGCGCCACGCCGGGAGGTCAGGTCCCGGGGCGCTTCCGGGGAGTCCCGGGACGTGGCCCCGGGCCCCGGGTCCACTTGGGTCGGGGCCTGGCCGGGCCGTCCGGGTCCACTTTGGTCGGGGGCGGTCGGGCTGCCTGGGGCCACTCGGGTCGGGGCCGGTCGAGGGCTAGGCTCCTGCCCTCCTGCCTACTGCCGGGGGCTGGTCAGGGCTACGTCCCTGCCCGCTGCCGGGGGCTGGTCGGGGGCTACGTTCCTGGCCTGTTGCCGGGGCTGGTCGGGGCTACGCCCCTGTCCGCTGCCGGGGCCGTCGGCCGAGCAGTTCAGCCAGCCCTCGCCGCGTGGCGGCGAGCACCACGCGGTCCTCGGGCCGCAGGACGTAGGTGGACGGCAGGTCCCACACCAGCCGGGGCCCGCCGGGGGAGGACGCCCGGGCCGCCCGGCGCTCCTCGGGAGTCGCCGTGTCCAGTGCGAGTACACGCCACGCCCCCGCCCGGAACGCCTCTCCCACCGTGCGCCCTTCCAGCTGAGGGTGCCCGCCCACGTCCACCGCGGCGAACAGCAGCACCCGCCGCTCGACGGGAATCGCCCCGAGGATCTGCCGTCCCAGCATCGCCCCCGCGAACGCGGGCGCGGCCAGATGGGACACGCTGCGGCTCCGGGTGAGCGCGCCGGGATGCGCGGCCCGGAGGGTGCGGTAGACGGCGGTCGCGAAGTCGTCGTCGTACAGCCGCAGTACGACCCGTAGATCGGGCCGCAGCGTACGGGCGGAGAGCGCGGCCTCCAGGTTCATCGTGTCCGCGCTGGTCAACGCCAGCAGCGCGTGAGCCCGATGGATCTTGGCGGCCTCCAGCACGCCTTCCTGGGTGACGTCGCCCAGCACCACGGGCACCCGCAGCCTCCGTGCCAGCGCGAGCCCCCGGGCCTCGGGGTCGGCCTCCACGCACACGACGGGGATGCGCAGCTCACGCAGCCGCGACAGCACCCGGGTACCGATCTTGCCGACGCCGAGCAGCACCACATGCCCGGAAAGACCGCGGGGCGGCTTGCGCAGAGCGGTGCCGCCGCGGAAGGTGCCGAGCGCCTCCAGGACCGCGGCGAGCAGCACCGGCAGGAGCAGCAGCCCGACCATCCCCGAGCAGAGCTGGAGGATCTGCCGGCCGAGCGGCTGTCCGATGGCCGGATCGTTGATGGCGAAGAGGTCGAGGAGCGTCAGATACGTCGCCTGGAGCGGTTGTTCCCCCGTGACCAGCATCGACGCCACAGCGAGCCCGACCACGCACGCGACGAGTCCCGCGAACGACAGACGCAGCCGCCGGGACAGCAGTGAGCCGAACCACGGCATGACGCCCCGTCCGGCGCTGAGTTCGGGACCGGAGTACGCCACGTTCTCCAGAACGACGGTCCCGCGCCCGGTGGCGGCCGCCACGGCCCTTTCGTCGGGCAGGAGTTGAGGTCCCTGTGCTCCACTTCCCTCTGAACCGTCGGCGCCGGCAGGGTCGTTGGTCGTGGCGGACAGCAACGCCAGCGTGCACAGCCCTGGATCGGCGACCTCGCCGGGACCGGGAGGCGGCCGCTCCACCGCGCGGAGCATCAGACCATCGGTCTGGACGACCTTGCTCGTACCGGCCACAGCGGTCGCGGCGAGCGCGGGCGCGGCGGTGTCGGCGTCGGACAGCACTGTGGTGGAGGCGTCGTACACCTCGGCGTTCCTGTCGCGCCGGGAACCGTCCGCCGCCGGGCCTCCGACGGAGTTCGCGCCGCCGCCACCGGCGTCGCGTGTGCCGTCGGGCGTGGCAGCGGCGGCAGCGGCCAGCGCCGAGGCCTGGTCGAGAAGGGCTTCGATGTGCTGTCCGAGACGCCGGTTGTAGAGCCGCAGGACCAGCCGGATCCGCGGGTTGATGCGCCGCGCCGTGAGCGCCGCACGGATGTTGGTCTCGTCGTCGTCGTACACGAGGGCGAGCGCGGTGGCCCGTTCGACGCCCGCGTAGGTGAGCGCGTCCTCGGTGAGTTCCGTGGCCTCCACGACCCGCTCGGAAGCGGGAGTCTCGTCGGCGGTCCCTCCGCCCCCGTTCCCGTTCCCTGAGGCCCGGTTCACGGCCGCGGACACCCGGTCGAACAGGGCGGTGGCCCGCGCCCGCACGACGACCGGCGGGCGCACTCCGCGCTGCGCGGGCGGCACGACCAGGGTCACCCGCTCGCCGTACACCCCACGCAACTCGGCAGCCAGCCGATGGGCCAAGGCGTCATCCCCGGCCACGACCATGTGCTCGGCGGCGTCACTCGACGCACTCTGAGACGGAAGATTCCCCACGAAGGAGAAGACTGCCGCATGGGTACGGGTGGTTCCAGTGAGGAGACGGAACGCTCCCCGGTTCCCAACGCGCGAACGAAACCGCCGAACCTATGCTGCCGAGATGATCAAACCGATTGAGCTGGTGATATTCGATTGCGACGGTGTGCTGGTCGACAGCGAACGCATCGCCGTACGCGTCCAGGTCGCCCTCGGTGCCGCACTGGGATGGCCGCTCACCCCGGAGGAGGTCATCGCCCGGTTCATCGGGCGCTCGCACGCCGATATCCGCGTGCAGGTCGCCGCTCGGGTGGGTGAGGAGACGGCCGCGATCTGGTCGAAGCAGTTCGAAGAACTCCACCGCGAGGCCGTGGATTCCGAGCTCGCCCCTGTCGAGGGGATGGCTGAGGCGCTCGACGTGATCACCTTGCCGACCTGCGTGGCATCCAGCGGCTCACACGAAAAGATGAGGCATACGTTGGGTCGCACCGGGCTGTACGAACGCTTTGCGGGCCGGATCTTCAGCGCCACCGAGGTCGCCCGCGGCAAGCCCGCCCCAGACCTGTTCCTGCACGCCGCCCGGCGAATGGGCATCGATCCGGCCGCTTGTGCGGTGGTCGAGGACAGCCGGCCCGGAATAGCCCACGGCGACAAGGGCTACGACTCCAACGCCAACCGCGAAGAGCTGCGCAAGCGCGGGATCCTGCCAGTCATCTCCCGCCAGGGCGCGCCCAACATCAAGGGCTCGGGCAGACTTCGTTCCGTCGTGGAGCAGACCTTCGCCCTGTTCCACGGGTTCAAACGCCTCGCCGTCCGCTGGGAACGCCGAACCGAACTCCACGACGCATTCGTCTCACTGGCCTGCAGCCTCATCTGCTGGAGGCGCCTCAAGAGGGGCCGCTCATGATCGCGTCACGAGCTCTGAGCCGGAGCCGTCGCCATCGGATACCTCATCCATTCGACATGGCGCAGGCCACGCCACTGTCACCGCATGGCTGCACAAGTTCTCCTGGTGTCCTGCGCCGGAAGTTCGTAGGCAGCTCCAGCGGCACTGTCATGGGCGGCGCGCCTGGTTGGTGGGCGAGGTCCGGCATCGGCGGCGCACGAAAACGGCCGAGGCCTGCACAGCCCCGTGGCCGCCATCCTGGGACGGCGGCCACGGGGCTGGCGGGGCGGCGGTGGGCTTCAGCCTGTGGCGGCGGGACCTCAGCCCTTCTGCTCGGGGGTCTGCTTCATGCCGCCGACGATCGCGCGCTTGGTGATGGCGCTGATGCCGCGGACGGTGCCGGGCTTGATGACGACCCCGTCCTGGGAGGCCGACTTGACCTGCACGGTCCGCTCGCCGAGGAAGACGTGGGTCTTCTTGTCGAAGATCCACTCCTCGCGTGCGCCGCTGGTCTCGTCCAGCCGCGCCACCGCGATGCCCGAGCGGCCGAGCGCGTCCTTGGCGTCGTTCACCACGACCACGCCCGGGATCTTCGCGGCGGCCTTGAACAGGGCCGGGTAGAGCTTCGCGGGCGGGTAGCTCTCGCCGAGCAGATCGCCGATGGTGGTGAACGCCTCCTGGTCGGGGGTGTTGCCCTGCGTCGCGGTCTCCTTGTAGATCAGCTTCAGCAGCTCGTCGGGGTCGGTGGTCAGCCGGGCCAGGAAGTCGTAGGACGGGTGGTTCAGGCCGGCCTCGGGGGTGTTGCCCTGCTCGTCGGGCAGGCTCAGTGTCTCGCCCTCGGCGCTGTCGTTGACGGCTGCGTCGATCAGCCAGCCCTTGGTGCCGTCGGCGGACTGCCAGACCTGGCGCCGGTGCAGCGCGTAGCTGGCGAGGCTGCCCTTGCCGCCGTCCGTCTTCACGAAGGTGTCGGCCGTCTGGGACTCGGTGTAGACGTACTGGCCGGGCTTGACCGTGGGGTGGGTCTCCTCGGCCGCCGCCAGTGAGACCTGGTCGATCAGCTGCGGCAGGCCCTTGGTGGTCGTGGCGCCGACGGGGATGACCGCCGCGGGTCCGGTGGCGAGACCATCGTTGTGCACGCCGCTGTCGATCAGCAGCGTCCCGGCGACGACTGCGCAGGCCAGCGCCATCGCGGGCAGCGCGAACGCCGGGCGCAGCAGGCGCAGCCCTCGGGGCTTCGGCAGGGCGGGGGAGGCCTTCGTGGTGCTCGCGTCCCGCTGGGTGTCCTGCTGGAGGTGGGCCATCAAACGCTCCTTGTGGAACTGGTGACGGCCCGCCGGGAGATCGCGCGCAGTCTGTGGGAGGAGAGGCGCGCTTTCCTCCCACTTGGCCGGACTCTGCCGGGACTGGGTCGCTTTCATCGATTTCCTTCCGATACGGGCCGGATCGAGTGGATGTGTTCTCCTCTTGTCTGTCGATCCGGCCGGCCGAGTTCCCGATTTCCTCGTACGGGTTTTCCCGCGCGTTCTTCGGCGCGGTGGTCCGTGGAGGGGACCGGCGCCGCCCGGGCGGCAGGCTGGCCGCCGAGTTCGGCCTCGGTGAGTTTGCGCAGCTTGGCGCGTGCCCGGGAGAGACGCGAGCGCACCGTTCCGACGGCGATGCCGAGCGCCTCGGCCGCGGCCGTGTACTCCAGTCCCTCCCAGAGGCACAGCGTCAGGACCTCGCGCTCGGGTCTGCGCAGTGAGGCAAGCGCGCGCAGGGCGGCGGCGATACGCCGTCGATCGTCGAGCCGGCCCGCCACCTCGTCGGCGTGGTCGGGCAACGCCGTCTCGGCCTCCGCGGCGGCGTTCGCCGCGGCCCGGTAACGCCGGTTGCTGCGATGGTGGCCACGGGCGACGTTGATCGCCACGCCCAGCAGCCACGGCCGCAGGCTGCCACCCTCGGCGCCGACCCGGTCACGCAGCCGCCACGCTTCCATGAAGGTCTCGGCCATCACGTCCTCCGCCGCGGACCAGTCGGCGGTGAGGCGGAAGGCGTGGTTGTACACGGCGCGTGCGTAGCTGTCGTACAGCTCGGCGAACGCGCTCGGATCCCCGGCCCGTATCCGGGTACGCATGTCAGTGCTCACCTTCATTAACTGCCGATCCGCGCACTCCGGGTTCCCGTGATCCGCGTCACAAGGGGCGACGGAGGTGCCGTCCGGTCGCCGGACGCCGGGCTCAGGCCTGACACGAGCAGCCATCGAGCGTCGTCCCGGCCGACGGACCGGAAGCGCCCCCCGCACTACCCGACACCGCCAACACAACCACCGGATGATCGGCTACACCGCGACAAGGGGTCTAGGCCGGCTCGCCCTCTGGGCCTATGTGCAACTCCTGTAGTACGAGCGCGAGATCCGGCGATGTGTCCTTGAGACCTGCCCATCGCTCCATCACGGCGGCTGCGGCATCGGCCAGATCAGAGGGGAGCCCCGCCTCGTCGAGAGCGTGCGCCGCCTCCTTCATCTCGGGCCCCCAACGCCACCGGCCGCATCCGCCACGGCCAGCAGGGGCTCCCACACGTCCGCCGGCCGGTCCGTGACACCCTCCGGCATCTCCGGCCACGCCTCCGTGATCTGGTCGTGCAGGGGTGCGGTCCAATCCGCGAGTATGTCGCGCAGGACGTGGCCCTGCTTCTCGTGGACGCGGCGCCGGTAGGGCTCGCATCTCTCGTTGGGCGCCTTCTTGCGCATGCGGATGATGACCGACCTGGTCAAGATCGTGTCCGGCAGCGATCCGAGCCCGGCCATGGCGACCGCACAGAACGACGGGAGAAAAGCGGCCTTCTGATCGGATCCGTCGCCGACGCAGCGCAAGGTTGTCACCGAACCCTTGGGCATCCTGCTGTGTGCTGAGCGCGCCTCCCTGCTCTCTGGGTCGTGACCAAGGGCTACACAGGCATGCGATGGGGCGAAATCGTTGGACTGGAGACCGAGTTCGTCCGCAGAGGGGCCGTACGAGTGGAGTGGCAGCTCTACGAACTCGACTCGGGAGAGTTCGAGCGCTGCCCTCCCAAAGACGACAGCTACCGCACCATCGACGCCCCGGCATGGCTCACTCGCCTGTGGGCCAACCACGCAGCCCAGACGCAGCCGAAACCCTGCGCCTGCCACGGCAATACCTACCTGTTCCGCGGACAAGGGGTGTCCCGCACGGGGGAGACCGGCGCGAAGGTGGTTGACGTGGCGAGACGGGCCGGCGTCTCCACCGGCACCGTCTCCAATGTCCTCAACCGACCCGATGCCGTGGCGGAAGCCACCAGACAGCGGGTCCGGGAGGCCATCGACGCCCTCGGATTCACCCGTGGTGGCGGCGCCGTCGACCAGGCTGAGCACTGGCGACGGAACGGGTTCGCCACGTGGCTGTTCACGCTGGCTGTCTCAGGCTGGTATCCGAAGAAGGCGCCACAGAAGGCACGGCCCGTGCCGGTTCTGGCCGATCCGTGGCCCGGTGTGCCGGCGCGAGGTAGAGGAGCGTCAGCGCGAGCGGACACCTGCTGGGTGCCAATCGCGAAGGGGCTTAGACCCAATGCCGTTGCATTACGGGTCTGTGGGTTGGGGTCTTGTGATGAGGATGGCTGCGGTGCCGGTGCGGGTGGCCTGGGGCCAGGCGTGGTGTTC
>NZ_JBEXGX010000050.1:0-38792 GCF_040607495.1 Streptomyces sp. NPDC005281
CCCGATGAGGACCCCGCACGAGCGCTCGCCGCGGACGGCGAAGCAGCCGAGCAGGACGAGCAGCACCGGAATGATGCTGGTCTGGCCGAGGTAGATCCCCCGTAGAGCCGTTCGAGGCGCCCGTGGAAGGCCTCACGGCGCCCGCGCGCCCCGACGGGCCGGTCGAACGTCCCGAGGCCCCCCAGGGCGGCCCTGTGGCGCCGGCCCCGGCCGGGGACGCGGGGGAGGGCCCCGGGAGCGCTGACGCCCGGGCCGGGGGCAGGGGCGTCTTCAAGGTGCGGCTGTCGAATTTCGAGGGGCCCTTCGACCTGCTGCTCCAGCTGATCTCCAAGCACAAGCTCGATGTCACCGAAGTGGCGCTGTCCAAGGTCACCGACGAGTTCATGGCGCACATCCGGGCGATGGGCCCGGACTGGGACCTCGACCAGACGACCGAGTTCCTCGTCGTCGCGGCGACACTGCTCGATCTGAAGGCGGCCAGGCTGCTGCCGACCGCCGAGGTCGAGGACGAGGCCGACCTGGCCCTCCTGGAGGCACGGGACCTGCTGTTCGCGCGGCTGCTCCAGTACCGCGCGTACAAACGGATCGCGGACATCTTCAACGCGCGCCTCGACGAGGAGGCCCGCCGCTACCCCCGTACCGTCGGCCTGGAGGCGCGGTACGCCGAACTGCTGCCCGAGGTCGTCATCAGCATCGGGCCCGAGGGCTTCGCGAAGCTCGCCGTGAAGGCGATGCAGCCCAGGCCCAGGCCTCAGGTGTACGTCGACCACATTCACGCGCCGCTCGTCAGCGTGCAGGAACAGGCCGGGATCATGATGGCGCGGCTGAGGGAACTCGGCGAGGCCAGCTTCCGCTCGCTCGTCGAGGACACCGACGACACCCTCACCGTGGTCGCCCGCTTCCTGGCCCTGCTGGAGCTCTACCGGGAGAAGGCCGTCGCACTCGACCAGGAGGAGGCCCTCGGGGAACTCATGGTGCGCTGGACGGGCGGGGAGGGCGAGGAGGCGCCGCGGGTGACCGACGAGTTCGACCGGCCCGCCGAAGCGGCGAAGGACGAGGCGGGGCGCGGGAGCGAGAAGGAGAAGACGTGAGCGAGGAGACCACCGGCACCCCCGCGGCGCCGGCCACTGTCGCCGACCTCGATCTCGGGGCCGCGCTGGAGGCCGTCCTGATGGTCGTGGACGAGCCGGCCACCGAGGAGCACCTCGCCAAGATCCTGGAGCGGCCCAAGCGGCAGATCGCGAACGCGCTGCGCGCGCTGGCCGACGAGTACACCGTCCAGGGCCGCGGATTCGAGCTCAGACTGATCGCGGGCGGCTGGCGCTTCTACTCGCGTCCCGCGTACGCGAGCGCCGTCGAACGCTTCGTCCTGGACGGCCAGCAGGCCCGGCTCACCCAGGCGGCCCTGGAGACGCTCGCCGTCGTCGCGTACCGCCGGCCGGTCAGCCGATCAAGGGTCTCGGCGGTCCGCGGAGTCAACTGCGACGGCGTGATGCGCACCCTCCTCCAGCGCGGTCTGGTCGAGGAGGCGGGCACGGAACCCGAAACAGGTGCGATCCTGTACACGACGACGAACTACTTCCTGGAGCGAATGGGCCTGCGCGGTCTGGACGAGCTCCCGGAGCTCGCGCCCTTCCTCCCTGAGGCGGACGCGATCGAAGCAGAGACGCTGGAAGGGGTCCCGTCGTTCGATCCGGACGCACCGGATGCAGACGCAGACGACACGACGACGACGGAACTTTGATGCGAAGCAGTGGCAGTGGCAGTGGCAGGAACAGCGGGAGCGGCAACTCGCGCGGAACCGGCGGGAGCGGCGGTTCGCGTGGAGGCGGCGCCCCGCGCGGGAGCGGTGGGGGCGGTGGCTCGCGCGGAGGCGGCGGAGGCGGCAACTCGCGCGGAGCCGCCGGGAGCGGTGGCTCGCGTGGAGGCGGCGCGCCCCGTGGGAGCGGTGGGGGCGGTGGCTCGCGCGGAGCCGGCGGTGGTTCCCGGGGTTCGGGCGGCGGCGGCTTCCAGCCGAGGAGCTCGGCTGCGGATCGCGCCGACGACCAGCCGAAGCGTCCCAGCAAGCCCCGTCCCGAGGAGCGCCGTTACGACGTAGGCCCCGGGGGCACGCACGAAGGCCCGAAGTCCGGGCGCGGCGCCTCGGCGCGCGGTGGCGCCAAGGGCGGCCCCAAGCAGGGCCAGCAGCGCGGCGGACGCACGGAGCCCTCGCGCTCCCGTGAGTACGAGACGCGGACCGAGGAGCGCAACCGCGACCGGTACGCGGGCAAGCCCGACATCAAGCTGCCCAAGACCTTCCCGGGTGCCGAGGAGGAGGGCGAGCGCCTCCAGAAGATCCTCGCGCGAGCGGGCTACGGCTCCCGGCGCGCCTGCGAGGAGCTGGTCGACCAGGCCAGGGTCGAGGTCAACGGCCAGATCGTCCTGGAGCAGGGTCTGCGCGTCGACCCGGAGAAGGACGAGATCAAGGTCGACGGCCTGACGGTCGCGACGCAGTCGTACCAGTTCTTCTCGCTGAACAAGCCGGCCGGTGTCGTCTCCACGATGGAGGACAACGAGGGCCGTCAGTGCCTCGGCGACTACGTGACGAACCGCGAGACGCGGCTCTTCCACGTGGGCCGGCTCGACACCGAGACCGAGGGCGTCATCCTGCTCACCAACCACGGCGAGCTGGCGCACCGGCTGACCCACCCCAAGTACGGTGTGAAGAAGGTCTACCTCGCGCACATCGTGGGCCCGATCCCGCGCGACCTGGGCAAGCGGCTCAAGGACGGCATCCAGCTGGAGGACGGGTACGCGAAGGCGGACCACTTCCGTGTCGTCGAGCAGACCGGCAAGAACTACCTCGTCGAGGTGACCCTGCACGAGGGCCGCAAGCACATCGTGCGCCGCATGCTCGCCGAGGCCGGCTTCCCGGTCGACAAGCTGGTGCGCGTCTCCTTCGGTCCGATCACCCTGGGCGACCAGAAGTCGGGCTGGCTGCGCCGTCTGTCGAACACCGAGGTCGGCATGCTCATGGCCGAGGTCGGTCTCTGACCCCGGAAGCACCCTGAGGCCCGGGAGCCCCTGCGGCTCCCGCGGCCCGCGGACATCCCGCGCCCGTGACGGCCGGTCCCGGAACTTCTCCGGGGCCGGCCGTTTCGTTTCCGCCCTCGCGCCGGCTCGTACCGGTGAACGGACCACCGGCGCGCGCCGGCCCAGGTTCCGCGTCGGCTCCAGGAGCCGCAACTTCCCTGGCCGAGAACCTTGTTGACACCCCGCGCTCCCTTTATAGTCGTAGTGACCATGGTCAAGGTGACCATAAAAAGGGGGCGCAGAGGTGGCGACAGGGGAGGGGCGCGCGCCGGGGGGTGCGGCACCCGAGGGCTACGACAAGTACGCCTTCGAGCCCTTCGCCGTCACCGTCGACCTGGCCGTCCTGACCGTGCGCGCGGGCGCGCTCCAGGTACTGCTCGTCGAGCGGGGCAGGGAACCGTACGCCGGCCGCTGGGCCCTGCCCGGCGGCTTCGTGCTGCCCCGCGAGTCCGCCGAGGAGGCGGCCCGGCGTGAACTCGCCGAGGAGACCGGGCTGTCGGACCTCTCGGGACTCCACCTGGAGCAGCTGCGCACCTACAGCGAACCCGACCGCGACCCCCGCATGAGGGTCGTCTCCGTCGCGTTCGCCGCGCTGCTGCCCGACCCTCCCGAACCGCACGGCGGCGGCGACGCGGCGCAGGCCCGCTGGCTGCCGTTCGACGAACTCGGACCCCTCGCCTTCGACCACGACCGGATCCTCGCCGACGCCCACGACCGGGTGGGCGCCCGACTCGAGTACTCCTGTCTCGCCACGTCCTTCTGCCCGCCCGAGTTCACCCTCGGAGAGCTCCAGCACGTCTACGAGACGGTGTGGGGCACCGCGCTCGACCGGCCCAACTTCCGGCGCAAGGTCCTCGCCACGCCCGGATTCGTCGAACAGGTCCCCGGCGCCGCCCGCCTCACCGGCGGCCGCGGCAAACCCGCCGCCCTCTACCGCGCCGGCGGCGCCAAGGTTCTGCACCCACCTCTGCTGCGTCCCACCTCGTAAGGACGGACCCGATGACCAGCACGACCCTGACCAAGCGCGCCGCCAGCGGTTCCCTCATCGGCCTGGCCCTAGGTGACGCGCTCGGTTTCCCCACCGAGTTCAACACCGTGCCCGAGATCCTCGAGAAGTGCGGACCCTGGCGGCAGATGGCGCTGCCCAGGCCCGCGATCGTCACCGACGACACCCAGATGACCCTGGCGCTGGCGAGCGGACTGCGCACCGCCATGGACCGCGGACTGCTCGGCCCGGAGCGGATGGAAAGGCCCGTCCGCGAGGAGTTCGTGAACTGGTACCAGTCGCCCGAGAACAACCGGGCCCCCGGCCGGACCTGCCTGGTCGCCTGCAACCTCCTCAAGGACGAGAAGCGCCGCTGGCAGGAGGCCAGCCAGACCGGCTCCAAGGGGTGCGGCGCCAACATGCGGGTGGCGCCGGTCGGGCTCGCCCGCGGACTCAGCGACGAACAGCGCGCGGGTGCCGCCCAGTTCCAGGCCGCGCTCACCCACGGCCACCCCACCGCGCTCGCCGCCTCCGACCTCACCGCGCACACCGTCCGGCTGCTCTCGCAGGGCGCCGAGCCCGCGGAACTGATCGGCCTGCTGCTCGTGTACGCGCACGAGAACCGGCACCGCTACCACTCCCGCTGGCTCGGAGACCTGTGGACCTTCTGCCACGACGCCACCCCCGAGCAGTACATCTCCCGCGGCTGGGACGAGTGCATCGCCGTCCTGGACAACCTCCGCCAGGCCGTGCGCACCGCCTCGCCCGAAGCCGATCCGTGCCTCGCCACCGGCGCCGGCTGGATAGCCGAGGAGGCGTTCGCCACCGGCCTGCTGTGCTTCCTGATGTTCGTCGACGAACCCGTCACCGCGCTGCGCCGGGCCGCCTGCACCTCGGGCGACTCCGACTCCATCGCCTGCCTGACCGGGGCGTTCGCGGGCGCCCACCACGGCTCGGAGGTCTGGCCTGACGACTGGGCCGACCGCATCGAGTACCACAGCGACCTCATGTCGCTGGGGGCGCTCTGGGATGCTTGAGCCATGACAGACGTCCTCGGCATCGGCGCCGACCTCGCGAGCGTGGTGGGCGAGCAGCCCGACCCCGTGCTCTTCGCCACCGTCTCCGGGGCGCACCTGTACGGCTTCCCCTCGCGGGACTCCGACGTCGACCTGCGCGGGGTCCATCTGCTGCCGACGGCCGACCTGGTGGGGCTGGGCGAGGCGCAGGAGACCCGTGCGCGGATGTGGGTGCGGGACGGGGTCGAGATGGACCTGGTCACCCACGACCTGCGCAAGTTCGTACGGCTCATGCTGCGACGCAACGGCTACGTGCTGGAGCAGTTGCTGTCGCCGCTGGTCGTGAGCACCGGTGACGAACACCGTGAGCTGATCTCGCTCGCCCCCGGGGTCCTCACCCGCCATCACGCCCACCACTACCGGGGGTTC
This sequence comes from Streptomyces sp. NPDC005281, assembly GCF_040607495.1. Taxonomy (NCBI): domain Bacteria; kingdom Bacillati; phylum Actinomycetota; class Actinomycetes; order Kitasatosporales; family Streptomycetaceae; genus Streptomyces; species Streptomyces sp. NPDC005281. The sequence goes on from NZ_JBEXGX010000050.1 coordinate 5,503, forward strand.
GCGGCCACGCAGTGGCGGCTCTTCGAGAAGAGCGGTGAACTCAAGCCGCTGCTCTACACGTTCCGTGTGCTGCTCACCGGCATCCACCTCATGCGCAGCGGCGAGGTGCAGGCCGATCTGCCCACGCTGGCCGGGGAGATCGCGTCCCCCGCGTACCTCCCGGACCTGATCGCCGCGAAGGCGGAGCGCGAGCACGGGGCCGCCGACATCCTCCACGCGCGTGCGGCGGAGGACGTGGAGCGGCTGCACGCACTTCTCGACGAGGCGCAGGACGCCTCCGCGCTGCCGGACGCACCCTCCGCGTACGAGGCACTGCACGCCTTCGTCGTCAGGGTCCGTCTGGAGGGGGCCGGGGGAGGCCGGGACGGCGTCCTGGAGCCGGTGGGGGCCCCGGGAGGGCTACCGGTCCCCGGCGGGGTCGCGGAGCGCTGAGGCACGGCGGACCCGGACCAGGAAGTCCTCCACGCGGGCCTGGTCCGGCTCGGGCGGGAGCGGGCTGCGGTCGGCCGCCTCGTCGGTCTCCGCCGCCAGCCGGACCATCCGGCGCTCGACCTCGCTCCAGGACACCTCGCCCCGCTTGACGGCGAGCAGCGGCTCACGCTGGTCCGCGACATCGATCGTCAGGGACCCGGTGCGCAGCAGATCGCGCGAACTCGTCAGCAGGCGCAGCAGATGCATGGCGTGCTTCCAGCGCGGGGCGCCGTGCGTACGGACGTCGGCCTCCAGCTTCTTGCGCTGGCCGAGGGCGTAGCGGGTGAAGGTCTCGTACGCCCGGCGGGAGAGGAAGGCCCCCCGCAGGGCGAGGAGTTCACGGCCGGTGTCGTCCACGTGCCCGACGAGCGGCGAGTGCAGGCATTCCAGGATGTTCGGGTTGGCGCGCAGCGCGAGCGCGCAGAACCGCTCCAGTTCCCAGCTGAACTGTTCCGGCGCCGGGCCCTCGACATGCGTCGGCGGCTTCTCGAAGCGCCAGAACAGCGCGGTCGGGGCGAGGAAGACGCCCCGGAGGTCCGTGTCACTGTCGTCCGTGGCCAGCCCGAAGGCGCGCGAGCCCATCACGCAGGAGTAGACCGTGTGGTCCCGCACCAGCGAGACCGCGGACGCCGGGATCGCGGACCCGGAGGAGACGGGGGACGCGGGTGAGGCGGGCGACGCCGCCGGTGCCTGGTGCGCCGGGGATGTCGCGGACGCCGGGGGTACGGGAGGCTCGGAACGCATGTCCGGAGCGTACGGGCCCGGTCAGGCCAGGCGGATCGAGTTTCCCTCCACCGTGATCTTCTCCGCGGGCAGCGGACGCGGCGCGGGACCGGCCTTCACCGCCCCGTTCGCGACAGCGAACTTGCTCCCGTGGCACGGACAGTCGATGGTGCCGTTCGCGACCTTGTCCACCAGGCATCCCTGGTGCGTGCAGATCGCCGAGAAGGCCTTGAAGTCGCCCTTCGCCGGCTGGGTGACCACGATCTTCTGGTCCTTGAAGACCGTGCCCCCGCCGACCGGGATGTCGCTCGTCGTGGCCAGCTCCTGGCCGCTGGACGCCTTCGGTGACGAGTCCGAGGAACTGCTGCCGCTGCCGTACTGGCTGCACCCCGCGAGCAGGGCGGACGCCCCCGTGGCGAGAATCACCGTGCGCCGCGTCGAGCGGTTGGTCATGTCGTCACTCCGAACGTACGGAAGAACCAGAAGGCGGACGTCAGCCAGAGGGCGGTGAGCACGGCGAAGACGAGGCCGCCGATGATCGGCAGCAGCCAGCCGGGCAGGCGCTCCCAGCGGAGCAGCAGCATCTTGGCACTGAAGGCACCGAAGAAGAAGCACCCCAGGAGCGAGTGCCACATGACGCGCGTGCTGTACGTCTGATAGCCCAAAGCGTACAGACAGTGCACCGCGACGGGCACCGCCACCAGGAACGCGATCCGTCCCGACCACCGGTGCAGTGCCGCCGCCCACCCCGGGCCCGGCAGCTTTCCGTACATCATGAGGGCCGAGACGAGCTGGACGAGGGCGAAGAAGAAGGCCGTCGTCGCCAGCCAGGACTTCACGGCGCCGGTGCTGCTGAAACCGGCGAGGTCGAAGGCCGTTCCGGTGGGGTTGTGGACCTTGCCGTAGACGCCGAGGCCGACCGCGACGGCCGCGGCGACCAGGGCCGGGACGAGATAGCGCGCCGGGCTCGGGCCGCGGCCGGGCGGCGGAGAGGGGAAACCCCGGGTGGCGGCGTTCGGGTCCACGCTCATGAACGGCTCCCTGTGGAAGAGGAGGTCAGGGGGTGACAGGACGGGCGACGATCTTCTGGCCGTCGATCGTCACGGTGCCGGTCTCCGGGTCGATCTCCGGTGCCGCCGAAGGTGTGCCGTCGCGCTGGACGACGCCGACCTGTTTTCCGCCGGGCAGCACGATCCAGCCGCCGTCGACCTTCGCGCCGCGCACGGTGGCCGTCGCCCGGTACAGGCCGGAGGGCTTGACGGCCCGGTCGGCCGTGAAGGCGTACCGCTGCCCGCCGACGTCGGCGGTGCCGCGGATCAGCTTGTGGTCCTGGAGGGTTCCGCTCAGCTGGTCGCCGTTGCCGCCCGCGAGCTTCATGCTGCCGTCGTCCGCGACGTCGCCCTTCAGCCAGGACTCCTTGTCGTGCCCGTCGCAGAAGTACGCGATCGCCCTGCCGCCCCGCAGGGAGACCGCGATGGCCGAGGTGTTGTCGTCGGTGCGGCCGGCGTAGTCGCCGTTGGGGACGGCGGTGCGGGAGGGCGAGGGGCTCGGCGAGGGTGAGGACGAGGCCGGTGGCGCGGTGGCCGACACGGAGACGCCCGGCGACGCGGGCCGGTACGGGTTCGACGTGCCCTTCGTCCCTGTCGTCGCGTTGAGCGTCAGCAGGACCACGCCGAGCACGAGCCCCGCGAGGAGAGTGAGCAGGGGTCCTGGTCGCTTCATCCGGTCCTCCCCCGGGGCGGGTTTCCAGTGCCATGAGAGCGGACTCGCGGGCCCACGTCCAGAGGCGCACGGGCGCGTTCTCGGCAGAGGTGGCCGAATGGGGCGATTCGGGTGACACCGACGTGGCCGGACGGCCGGTCCGGGCCGGATCCGGCGCTCGGCCCCTGTCTCGTCAGGCGGGCGCCGCGCACCCGCGCGCGGGGGGCTGACTAGGCTGGTGCGACACGACATGCACACAGATCAGCGAGGAGCATCACCGTGGCGGTACGAGCGGTCCGGGGCGCCGTCCAACTGGAACGGGACGAGGCCGGGCACATGGACGAGCAGGTCAGCGAGCTGCTCACCGCCATCCTGGAGCGCAACGCGCTCACCACGGACGACCTCATCAGCATCTGGTTCACGGCGACGCCCGATCTGCACAGCGACTTCCCGGCCGCGGCGGCGCGCAAGCTCGGCATCGTCGACGTACCGCTGATCTGCGCGCAGGAGCTGGACATCGAGGGCGCGATGCCCCGGGTGGTCCGTGTTCTCGCGCACATCGAGTCCGACCGGCCGCGCGCGGACGTCGTGCACGTCTACCTCGGTGCCGCGGGCGCGCTCCGCAAGGACATCGCCCAGTGAGGACCGCGCTCGTCATCGGAACCGGGCTGATCGGCACGTCCGCGGCCCTCGCGCTCGCCGCCCGCGGCGTCGTCGTCCACCTCGCCGACCACGACCCGGAGCAGGCCCGTACGGCGGCCGCGCTGGGCGCCGGCACGGACGAGGCCCCCGAGGGACCCGTCGACCTCGCGATCGTCGCCGCACCGCCCGCGCACGTCGCCACGACCCTCGCGGACGCCATGCGGCGCGGTCTCGCCCGCGGCTACCTGGACGTCGCCAGCGTCAAGGGCGGTCCCCGCCGCGAGCTGGAGGCGCTCGGCCTCGACCTCACCCCGTACATCGGCACCCACCCCATGTCGGGCCGCGAGAAGTCGGGTCCGCTGGCCGCGAGCGGCGACCTCTTCGAGGGCCGGCCCTGGGTGCTCACCCCGACCCGGGACACGGACACCGAGGTCCTGAACCTCGCCCTGGAGCTGGTCTCGCACTGCCGTGCCGTGCCCGTCGTGATGGACGCGGACGCCCACGACCGCGCCGTGGCGCTCGTCTCGCACATGCCGCACCTGGTGTCCAGCATGGTCGCCGCGCGCCTGGAGCACGCGGAGGAGACGGCGGTACGGCTCTGCGGGCAGGGCATCCGCGATGTGACCCGGATCGCGGCCTCCGACCCCCGGATGTGGATCGACATCCTCTCCGCGAACCCCGGCCCCGTCGCGGACCTCCTCGCGGACGTCTCCGCCGACCTCGACGAGACGGTCCAGGCCCTGCGCGCCCTCCAGTCCTCCGACGAGGCCAAGCGCCGCGAGGGCGCCGGCGGCATCGAGGACGTCCTGCGCCGCGGCAACGCCGGTCAGGTCCGCGTCCCCGGCAAGCACGGCTCCGCGCCGCGCGTCTACGAGGTCGTGGCCGTCCTCATCGACGACCAGCCCGGACAGCTCGCCCGCATCTTCGCCGACGCGGGGATGGCCGGGGTCAACATCGAGGACGTACGCATCGAGCACGCGACCGGTCAGCAGGCCGGTCTGGTGCAGCTCATGGTGGAGCCGAAGGCGGTGCCGGTGCTCGGTGCCGCGCTGCGGGAGCGGGGCTGGGCGCTGCGCCAGTGAGCCCGGCGCCCGGGAAGAGCATGGTGGCACCGGCACCGGGAGGGGCAGGTGCGACCGGTGCCGGGACGGCCGGTGGCACCGCCGCGGGAAGGGCCAGTAATACGGGGTCCGCGGGGCCGGTAACCTTGTGCGGGGCGCGCTCGCGCCCCGCAGAGACCTCCACCCCGCACCAGGAAGGTGTTCCCACCGTGGAAAACGGCGCCGCCCGTACCGCTCCGGCTGTGATTGTCGCCATCGACGGCCCCTCCGGCACGGGCAAGTCGAGCACCTCGAAGGCCGTGGCCGCCAAGCTCGGTCTGAGCTACCTGGACACGGGTGCCCAGTACCGTGCCATCACGTGGTGGATGGTCAGCAACGGCATCGACATCACGGACCCCTCCGCGATCGCCGACGCGGCCGGCAAACCGGAGATCATCTCCGGCACCGACCCGGCCGAGCCGACCATCACGGTCGACGGGACCGACGTCGCCGGCCCGATCCGCACACAGGAGGTCACCTCCAAGGTCAGCGCGGTCAGCGCCGTCCCCGAGGTGCGCGCCCGCATCACCGAGCTTCAGCGGACCCTCGCCGGGTCCGCGGCGGCCGGCATCGTCGTCGAGGGCCGGGACATCGGCACCACCGTGCTGCCCGACGCCGACCTGAAGATCTTCCTCACCGCCTCCCCGGAGGCGCGTGCCGCCCGGCGCAGCGGTGAGCTGAAGGGCGCGGACGTCGACGCCACCCGTGAGGCGCTGGTCAAGCGGGACGCGGCCGACTCCAGCCGTAAGACCTCCCCCCTCGCCAAGGCGGACGACGCGGTCGAGGTCGACACCTCCGACCTCACGCTCCAGCAGGTCATCGAGTGTGTCGTCACCCTCGTCGAGGAGAAGCGGGCCGCCGCGTGAGCGCACCCCCCGCGAGACGCGCCGAGGTCGGGCGCCGGATCGGCGTCGGACTGATGTACGGGCTGTGGAAGCCGCGCGTGCTCGGTGCCTGGAAGGTCCCGGCGACCGGCCCGGTGATCCTGGCCGTCAACCACTCGCACAACATCGACGGACCGATGGTCATGGGCGTCGCGCCCAGGCCCACGCACTTCCTGATCAAGAAGGAAGCGTTCATCGGCCCGCTCGACCCGTTCCTGCTGGGCATCGGCCAGCTCAAGGTGGACCGCGCGATCGCCGACCGCACGGCCATCACCGACGCCCTCGGCGTCCTCGCGGCCGGCGGAGTCCTCGGGATCTTCCCCGAGGGCACCCGGGGCGAGGGCGACTTCGCCTCCCTGCGGTCCGGGCTCGCGTACTTCGCCGTGCGCAGCGGAGCCCCGATCGTCCCGGTGGCCGTGCTGGGAAGTACCGAGCGGACCAGCCGGCTGACCAAGGCACTGCCCCCGCTGCGCAGCAGGGTCGACGTCGTCTTCGGGGACCCCTTCGAAGCGGGCGACGGCAGCGGCCGGCGAACGAGACAGGCGCTGGACGAGGCCACCGGCCGCATCCAGAAGCAGCTCAGCGCACACCTGGACAACGCCAGACATCTGACCGGACGCCGGGAAAACGCCGGGCGCCCCGCCGGGCGTTAGGCGACACTTAGTAGTGGATCACCCGGTTTGCGGGCGATCCACCGATCACCACGATGAACGACGAGGTACGGACTTCATGAACGACCACATCCAGCCCGACGGCTCGGCAGAGCACGACCACGGGGCGCTTGGCGATGCCGAGTACGCGGAGTTCATGGAGCTCGCCGCGGTAGAGGGCTTCGACGTCGAGGACGTCGAGGGCGCGATCGAGGAGGCGGGCCACGGCCCGCTGCCCGTCCTCGCCGTCGTCGGCCGCCCGAACGTCGGCAAGTCGACCCTGGTGAACCGCATCATCGGCCGCCGCGAGGCCGTCGTCGAGGACAAGCCCGGTGTCACCCGCGACCGCGTCACCTACGAGGCCGAGTGGGCGGGTCGCCGCTTCAAGCTCGTCGACACCGGCGGCTGGGAGCAGGACGTCCTCGGTATCGACGCGTCCGTCGCCGCGCAGGCCGAGTACGCGATCGAGGCCGCCGACGCGGTCGTCTTCGTCGTCGACGCCAAGGTCGGCGCGACCGACACCGACGAGGCTGTCGTACGTCTTCTCCGCAAGGCCGGCAAGCCCGTCGTGCTGTGCGCCAACAAGGTCGACGGCATGAGCGGCGAGGCCGACGCCTCGTACCTCTGGGCCCTCGGTCTCGGCGAGCCGCACCCGGTCTCCGCGCTGCACGGCCGCGGCACCGGCGACATGCTCGACGCCGTCCTGGAGGCGCTGCCCGAGGCCCCGGCGCAGACCTTCGGCTCCGCGCTGGGCGGCCCCCGCCGCATCGCCCTCATCGGCCGCCCGAACGTCGGCAAGTCCTCCCTGCTGAACAAGGTGGCCAACGAGGACCGCGTGGTCGTCAACGAGGTCGCGGGCACCACCCGTGACCCGGTCGACGAGCTCATCGAACTCGGCGGCATCACCTGGAAGTTCGTCGACACGGCGGGCATCCGCAAGCGCGTCCACCTCCAGCAGGGCGCCGACTACTACGCCTCGCTGCGCACCGCCGCCGCCGTCGAGAAGGCCGAGGTCGCGGTCATCCTGATCGACGCGTCCGAGAACATCTCCGTGCAGGACCAGCGCATCGTCACCATGGCCGTCGACGCGGGCCGCGCCATCGTCCTCGCCTTCAACAAGTGGGACACCCTCGACGAGGAGCGCCGCTACTACCTGGAGCGGGAGATCGAGACCGAGCTCGCCCAGGTGGCCTGGGCGCCCCGGGTGAACGTCTCGGCCCGCACCGGCCGTCACATGGAGAAGCTCGTCCCGGGGATCGAGACGGCCCTGGCGGGCTGGGAGACCCGTGTCCCGACCGGCCGCCTGAACGCCTTCCTCGGCGAGCTGGTCGCCGCCCACCCGCACCCGGTCCGCGGCGGCAAGCAGCCCCGCATCCTGTTCGGCACGCAGGCGGGCACCAAGCCCCCGCGGTTCGTGCTCTTCTCCTCCGGCTTCATCGAGCACGGCTACCGCCGCTTCATCGAGCGCCGCCTGCGCGAGGAGTTCGGCTTCGCGGGCACGCCGATCCACATCTCGGTGCGGGTGCGCGAGAAGCGCGGCGCCAACAAGAAGAAGTAACGCCCACGGGCGAAGCGTGAGGGGCGGCTCCCTGCCGGGAGCCGCCCCTCACGCTTTCCGCCGCTTGCCGGCCTCGCCGCTCAAAGGCCCCTGCGCGGGGCGGGCGGCAGCGCGGCCGGGATGTGGTGCATCCCGGTGCCGTGCTGGCGTGCGCCCGGCTGCCAGACGGCCGTCGTCGTCGTGGTGTGCCCGTGCTGTGCGGTGATCTGACGGGCCGTCTGGGCCCCCGCGCTGTACGAGCTGTACATGCCCGACGAGCTGAACGAGTTGGAACCGCGCCCGAGGATCCCGAAAGCCTTGAACTCCAGGTTCTCCTCACCGTGCCGGTCACCGGGCAGGGTCCTGAACGCCCTGATCCACTCGGCATAGAGGGCGTCGTAGATCGGCGTGGCCGATGAGGCGCCCTGATGAGGGTCATGCACCGGCCGCGCCGTCACCTCTCTGCTCGGACGGAGGGAGGAGCCAGAAGCAGGGACCGGCTGGAAGGGCCGGTGGCCGGGGACGTCGTAGGTGTGCACGTACGTGCCAACGACCCCGCCGCCCAACAGATGCGGCCGGTAGGGTCATTTCGCGGCCGCCGGGTGTGAGCGGCGCACGCGGGGGCGCGGGGAACCGTGCGGGCGACTCTCCGCGGCCGAAGCCGGCCGCCTGCCCGCGGTTCCCCGCCGCGCCGCGCAGGCCCTCTCAGGTGCCGGCGAGAGGCATCGCCGCCGCGACCAGCTGGCCGTTGGCCGCCGCCTTGTCGAGCGCGTCGCGCAGCAGGTCCTCCCGGGGCTGACGGCCGATCGAGCCGACCGGCGCCGCGAACAGGAGAACCTGCTGGAGCTTGTTCGCGGCGGCGCGCCAGCTGTCGGTGACCTGGAGCGCCTGGTGGGCCTGCCACCAGGCGACGGGCGAGCCGCCGCCGGTGCCCGGCTGGAGCACGGCGTGCAGCTGGCCCGCCGCGAGCAGGACGGACCAGCCGTGCAGGACCGGCGGCACCGAGTGCAGCTCGGTCGCGGGCATGAAGCCCTGCTCGATCAGCAGGGGCAGGAAGTCGTCGCCGATGTCGGTCGAGCCCGGCCGCACGATCGGCCCGGTCGGCTCGACGACGAGCGCGGGGTGCAACTCGCCGTGGATCAGGACGAGTCCGCTGGTGACGCCGAGCACGGCCTGCTCGGGTACGGGGTCGGCGGGCGCGCCGTCGGGGTGGATCGAGCGGACGGCGCCCTGGAGCTGTTCCTCGGTGACCTGCACGACCTGCGAGGGCAGGCAGGTGGCGTGGGCGAAGGCGAGGACGGCGGTCTCGTCGCCGATGAACAGGACGGTGCTGGTGCGCTCCTGTTCCGAGTCGCCCGGGGTGCGGCACGACGTGCAGTCGTAACTGCCGGGGGCGTTCTCTCCGGCGAGCAGCCGGTCGGCTTCTTCGTCGCCGATCTCGGCGCGTACGTCGTCGCTGACGTCGAGCATGCGCGGCACGGTGGCTCCTCGGGATGCGGTGCGTGGCGGTGCCGGGTGGCTCCCGGCCCATGAACCGGGGGTTCCCGGCTCTTGAAGATGTCAACGGGTGATCTGTGGCCGGAGTCACGCCCGGGAGCGAACGGAATCGAACCATCCGACGCCCAGGGTGAAGGCGCCCCCGGAATTGGTTACTCCCAGTCAACTTCCAGGAGTCCGGCGGAAGTTGACTGGGTGAAGTGAGTCACAGATCACGAGAGGGGCGGGTCGACAAATCCGGAAATCACCCAATGAAGTGGGTGGCCGAAAATCGTTGATACCCACGGTAACCGCTAACTGGCCTCGAATGACAAGGAGTTGGTTGATATCGGGGCGCCCCGCTCCATAGATTCCTGCGCCGTGTGCAACGAGCACCGCTCGGGTACGTCCGCCGGCCGATCCGCTTCGGATCACAGCAAGCCGCCGGTGGACGGGTCGGAGCGCGACGGCCGCGTCCTACGCGCAGGTCATCGCGGTCCTTCCTGGGGGACCCCGGGTGTTTCGAGAGGGAAATACATGTCCGCATGTGCCGACAGCACTCACGGGAACGGTCACAAGGCTCGTACGGCGAACAGGACACGGACGGCGGCGGTCCTCGCCGGGGCGGCACTGCTCGCCCCGCTCGGGCTGCTCGCCGCGACCGGTGACGCCGCCGCGGCCGACAGTGGAGTGTGGGACCGCATCGCCCAGTGCGAGAGCGGCGGAAACTGGCACATCAACACCGGCAACGGCTACTACGGAGGACTCCAGTTCTCCGCCGGCACCTGGCGCGCCTACGGCGGCACGGCGTACGCGCCCACCGCCGACAAGGCTTCCAGGGGCGGGCAGATAGCCATCGCGAACAAGGTCCAGAGCGCACAGGGGTGGGGCGCCTGGCCCACCTGCTCGGCCCGCGCCGGGGCCTACGGCAAGGCGCCGGGCTCCTCGGGTGACGGCGCGGGATCGACGGCCACCGGGTCGGCCGCCGCGCCGGCCCGCAAGCAGGCTCACCAGTCCGTACCGGCGAAGCGGGAACCGGCGAAGACGCCGGCCCGAACTCCCGGCCACGTCGGCCGCGGCTCGTCCCGCGGCGACTACACCGTCCGCGAAGGCGACACCCTGAGTGCCATCGCCGCGCGGCACGGGACCACCTGGCGGAAGATCTACGCCGCCAACAAGTCGGTGATCGGCGGTGATCCCGACCTGATCGTGCCCGGGCAGCGGCTCGACTTCTGAGCCACGCTCCCCCCTCGTCCCGGGCACAAGGCCCCATCCGGTCGTCCGACCGGGTGGGGCCCTGGGCGTGCCGGGCGCGGGCCGGGCGGACGGGCGGGACGTGCTGCTTAGCGTGGCCCGATGTCACTCATGCCGATCCGGCGGACTCCGCCGGCCACACACACCGCGTCCCGGCCGCCGAGCGGACGTGTGCGGTACGCGGCCGTGGGCGCCGCCGTACTGGCCGCCCTCCTTCCCCGCACCGCGCAGGCCGCGGCGCCGCCCCCGCTCCCCGGTCCCGGGGCGGTCCGGGGAGCGTACGACTGCGCGAACAACGAGTGGCCCTGGACCTGTCTCGCCGAGTGCGAGAGCAGTGGCCGCTGGCACGCGAACACCGGGAACGGCTTCTACGGTGGGCTCCAGTTCTGGCAGCCCACCTGGGCCCGGTACGGCGGGCTGGCCTACGCGCCACGCGCCGATCTCGCCACCCGCGCCCAGCAGATCAAGATCGCCGAGAAGGTGCTGGCCGAACAGGGCTGGGGGGCATGGCCCGACTGTTCCAGGTCGTACGGACTCCGGGGCCCCTTCCACGTGGTGAAGACCGGCGAGACGCTCGTGTCGATCGCCCGCAAGTACCGGGTGGCAGGCGGCTGGAAGACGCTCTACAACGTCAACAGGAAGAAGATCGGCAGCAGCCCGAACCGGCTGGTCAAGGGCGTCAAGCTCGTCATCCCGAAGGCGGCGGGCGCCTCCCGTACCGGAGCCCCCGCACTGTTCGGCCCGCCCCTGGACCCGTCGGCCCGTCGTTCCGCGCTGCCGTTTCCGTACCTTCTCCGCTGAACACGACCGCGCCCCGGCGCAGTTCATGGACGTACGTCGTCCGGCCCGGCCGCTCGCGCAGTGCCGGCGGCAGCCGCTGCTCGGCGATCACCACACACGCGTCGAGTGCGCCGAGCAGCGCGTACGTCCGGGCCGCGACCGCCGGCGACATGCCCTGCGCGGGTTCGTCGACGAGCACCACGCGCGCGCGGGCCGACAGGACGCGGGCCAGCGCCAGCATGCGCTGTTCGCCGCCCGAGAGGGTGCCCGCGCGGCGGGTCAGGAGCGGTTCCAGCCGGGGGTAGGCGTCCAGGGCGGCCGGGAGGCCGGCCGCCCCGAGGTCCAGGTTCTCCCGGACGGTCAATGAACCGAACACGGCCCGGCGGTCCGGGACGAGACACAGCCCGCGCCGGGCCCGCTCGAACGCGGGCAGGCGTGTCACGTCGGCGCCGTCCCAGACGACGGCACCGGCCGTCAGCGGCACGGCCCCGGCGAGGGCGCGCAGCACGGTCGTACGGCCGGAGCCGTTGCGGCCCAGCAGCACGGTGAGGCCGGGGCCCGGGGCGACCAGGCTCACGCCGTGCAGGGCCTCCAGGGGGCCGTACCGCACGCGCGCGTGGCGCAGGGCGATGCTCATCCGCCGGCCCTCGTGTCCAGGACGCGGTCGGCGGGACCCGAGGCGACGATCCGGCCGGCCGCCATGACGTGGACGGTGTGGGCCAGATCGGCCACCAGATCGAGATCGTGCTCGACGACGAGGAGGGCCGTGCCGTCGGCGGCCAGCGCCCGCAGGACCCGGGCCAGCGCGGCCACCTCCGCGGTGTCGAGACCGGCCGCGGGCTCGTCGAGCAGCAGCACCCGGGGGCTCCCGGCGAGCGCCCGGGCCAGCTCGACGCGCCGGAGCGTCCCGGTCGGCAGCCCCGCCGCGGGCAGCGACCGCACCGGCCCGTCGAGGCCGAAGAGCCGCAACGCCCGCTCGGCCGCCCCCGGATCGGCGATCCGGCCCTGCTCGGCGCCCACGCGCACGTTCTCGGCCACGGTCAGCGACGGGAACACCGCCAGCTGCTGAAAGGTCCGCGCGATCCCCAGCCTCGTCCGCGCGTGCGCCGCCAGCCGGGTGATGTCCCGCCCTCCCAGCAGCACCTGTCCGCCCGAGGGGCGCAGCGTGCCCGCGAGACAGTGGAAGAGGGTGCTCTTCCCGGCCCCATTTGGCCCCACGACCGCGGTGACCCGCCCCGGCGGGACGTCGAGACTCGCCCCGTCGAGCGCGGCGAAACCGCCGTAGGCGACGCGGAGCCCGCGGGCGACCAGCATGCGCGCGTCCGCGCCGTTCACCCGGGAATCCCCGGCCCCCGCCCACCGCACCGACCCGCCCCCGACGGCCGCCCGCCTTCCCGTGCCCCCTGCCCTGCCCCCGGACGCGGCCGGTGCACCGGGAGGCGTGCGGCGCCCGGCTCCCTGGCCGTCGTCGGTCGGCGTGCCGGGTTCTGGGCGGGGTTCGGGTCTCCGGCCGGTGCCGGGCGGTGTGGCGGATGCGGGACGTGGTGCGCTCTTTCGGCGGGTGTCGGGGGATGCCGTCGGGCCGGGGGGAGCGGGGGGTGCGTTGGTCTGGGAGGTCGTGTGGTTCGGTGCCGTCGCGTACATGGCCGGGGACGTGGACCGGCTCCCGGTGGCGGGGTACTGCCCGAGTGCCCCGGGTCGTACGGCGGGAGTGATGCGCAGGTGGCGGCGGGCGCGGGTGCCCAGGGGGGTCAGGACCGCGCGGCGGTCGGGGCGCAGCCGGGACATCGCCGTGCGCAGGGCCTCGTACGGGCCCTCGGGGAAGCGGCCGACGAGGACGGCGAGGAGGCCGATCAGGGCGGCGGCCACTCCGCCGCGCGCCCCCGCGTCCAGTCCGACCAGCAGGGCGGCGGCGACGAGCGCGCCGAGAACGCTGTCGGAGCCGAGCACGACGACCGCCGCGAACCAGAGCAGGCTGCGGACCGGGTCGTACTCGGTGGCGTCGAAGGCGCGCAGGCCCATGCCGAGCATGCCCCCGCCCAGCGCGGCCAGCGCGGCCCCCGCGACGAACGCGGCCAGTTTCAGGGCCGGGACGCGGACGCCCGCCGCCGACGCGCCCGCCTCGTGGTCCCGCATGGCGGCCAGGGCCCGGCCCGTCCGGCCCCGGCGCAGCGTGTGGGCGGCGAGCAGCGCCGCCGCCAGCAGGACGAGTTCGAGTGCGTAGTACGCGCGGTCGCCGCCGAATCCGGCCGGCCGGCCCAGGGACAGGCCCGCCACCGCGTACGGCTGCTCGAAGACGAACCGGCTGACGCCCACACCCACCGCGAAGGTGGCCACCGCGAGCGCCAGACCGTGCCGTTCGATGGCCGGCCACCCCGTCAGCACGCCGAGCGGCGCCACCAGCAGCACGGCCACCGCCAGCGCTGCCAGTTCCGGCAGTCTCGGCAGCCCCGGGAACCGGCCCGCGGCCAGCAGCGCGGTGAAGAGGGCGCCCAGACCGGCGTACGCGGCCTGCCCCAGCGAGATCTGCCCGCCGCGGCCGGTGACCACCACCAGCGACAGCAGGACGACACCGAGCGCGGGCACCTGCACCGACGTGTACAGGTCCGAGCCCGCGAACCCCAGGGGCAGCAGGAACAGCACCACGGCCACGACCCGGGCCCCGGGCGGCGTCGGCACCCGGACCGTCGCAGGGCGAGGGAGCGCGTCGCGGCCGCCGATGCCGGGCAGCACGAGGGCGGCGACGAGCAGCGCGACCACGAAGAGATTGGCGCCGACCGCCTCCAGCAGCGGCTCCGCCCAGCCGGAGGGGTGCAGCCGGGTCAGCTGGCTCTGGGCCACACCGATGCCGAGCGCGACCGCGACGGCGACGGGCAGACTGCGCATCCGGGCCGCCACCGCGACCGCCATCACCTCGATGACGAGCAGCGGCAGGCCGTACGGGTCGAGCCGCACGTACGGTGCGAGGAGCACGCCCGTCAGGCCGGCCGTGAACGAGCCGAAGGCCCAGCCCGCCGCGGCCACCCGGTCCGCGTCGATGCCGCCGAGCACCGCGAGCGGGCGGTCGTCGACGACGGCCCGCAGCTCCGTGCCGAAGCGGGTCCACCGTGTCACCGCGCCCACGCCCAGGACGAGAGCCACGGCCACCGCCAGCTGCCCCCACGGATCCGCCGACACCAAGGTCGGCGCGTCCGCCCGCGCGCCGGTTCCCCAGACGAGCGCGGCCCCGCCGACCAGCAGCACGAAGACCCCGATGCTCGCGACGAGGGTCTGCGCCGGGTCGCCGCCGAGGAGGGACAGCGGCCGGAACACGAAGCGCTCCAGTGCCATCCCGATGGCCGGGGCCACCACCAGCAGCGTCACCGAGGCGCCCAGTGCGAGCGGCCAGCCCCACTCGACGGTGAACTGGCGCAGCAGATACGCGCACACCATCGCGATGGCGCCGTGCGCGAAGTTGAGCACGCCGGTGGCGCGGTAGGTGACGATCAGCCCGATCCCCGTGAGCGCGGCGGCGCCGCCGATCGAGAGACCGGCGAGGGTGAGGTCGTACGTCAGCGAGGACATCAGTCGTCCGGACCGGCGGACGGGCGTTCGGGGGTGGATGGCCGCTCGGGGGTGGACGGGTGCTCGGGGGTGGATGGCCGCTCGGGCGAGGGCGGGCTGTCGAGTGCCGGCGGCTGTTCGAGTGTTGGCGGCCGATCGAGCGCGGACGGCCGTTCGAGTGACGGTGGCCGTTCGGTGAGGGGAGGGCCGCCGGAGGCGGTGGAGGCGGGGGAGGGCGGACCGCCGGCGGCCGGGCCCTCCTCGGCGTCCGGCTCGCAGATCGGGCAGGGCCCCAGGTCCCCGCTCGCCAGGACACGCGTGTCGGCCGGCACGGCCTCCGGCTTCCCCGTCACCAGGGGGCAGTCCGCGCGGTGGTACAGGGTGCCGCCGGGCACCATGAGCAGGTCGCCGCCGACGGCCACGGGAGAGGCGGCAGCGGGTCCCGGCTCCTCGGCGTCGGCGGCCCCGGCCGCCACCAGCAGCCCGTAGAGCTCCTCCACGCGAGCCGCCGCCGAGGCGTTCCGGCCGTGGGCGAGCAGTACCGCGCCGGCGATGATCAGCGCGGCACCGGGCACCGTGCAGGACGCCAGGTAGGGCAGCTGACGTTCCGCGTACCGCTCGCCCGCGATGCCGTACCAGCCGATCACGCACAACACCCCCCCGGCGGCCAGGGCGGCCCAGCCGGCCCACAGGGCGGGGTGCACGCTCCGCAGTCGAGCTGTCCGCATCCGGACCCCCACGCGTCGGGTATCTGTCCATGTCAGCCGATGGCTTGCACTATGCCCTCTGGAAGCCGACCCTGAAAGCAACGGGCGCTTTCGGCCCGGACCGACACCCGGTGGTGAGCCAGATGGTTCTCGGGAGCGACCTCGGACGGGGGCACGTCGGGGCGGTGGCGGCGGCTGTCGTGCTCGCCGCGGCCCTCACGGCGTGCAGCGACAACAGCGGCGGCGGGAGTTCCGCGTCTCCCACCCCCTCGGCGGCACAGTCCACCAGCGTGCCGTCCGCCACGGCTCCCGCCGACCCGGCGGCGGCCCAGAAGGAGATCAGGCAGAACTGGCAGAAGTTCTTCGACCCGGCCGTCTCCACGAAGGAGAAGCAGGCACTCCTGGAGAACGGCGACCAGCTGGCCCCGGTGTTGCAGGGCTTCAACAGCGACCAGCGCGGTCAGCAGGTGAAGGCCAATGTCGAGAAGATCGAGTTCACCTCGCCGACCGCGGCGAACGTGACCTACACGCTGACCCTGAAGGGAGCGACGGCGCTGCCCAACGCCTCCGGGACGGCCGTCGAGCAGAACGGCACCTGGAAGGTCTCCGTCAACACGCTCTGCGCGCTGATCCAGCTGAGCGGCAGCGCGTCGTCGAGCCCGGTCCCGGGCTGCTGACCAGCGGTGCGGCGCACAGCGACCGGCGCCGCCGTCGCGGGCCTGCTGCTCCTGGCCGGCACGGCCTGCGGCAGCCGGCTCCCCGAGAGCGACTTCGAGAACCGCGCCACGCCCACACCCCCGGCATCGGCCGCGCCGATCCGCGTGGGCATCATCAGCAGCGCCACCAGTCCCGTCGGCGCCGCCGCCTTCACCGGGCCGCGTGACGGGGCGAAGGCCTTCTTCGACCGGCTCGACGCCCGGGGCGGCATCGGCGGACGGCAGGTCGAGGTGCGGCTGTGCGACGACGGCGGCAGCGGCGTCGGCAACAGCGCGTGCGCGCACCGGCTGATCGACGAGGACAAGGTCGTCGCCCTCGTCGCCACCACCTCCCTCGACTACGCGGGCGCCTCCCAGGTGTCCCGCGCCGGGGTGCCCGACATCGGCGGCCAGCCCATCGGCGCGGCGTACGACACCTATCCGCACCTGTACGGGATCTACGGCAGCCTCGCGCCGCGCCACGGCACGCCCGGCTGGAACGGCGAGCTCTACGGCGGCACCGAGGTCTACCGGTACTTCAAGCGCGTCCACGGCGCCCGTACGGCCGCCGTCGTCTCGTACAACCAGTCCGCCTCCGCCGCCTACGCCCGGCTGGTCACCCAGGGGCTCAGGACCGAGGGCTACCGGGTGGTCGCCGAACAGGTCGACTTCGCGCTGCCCGACTTCCGCGCCGCCGCGGCCGATCTCAAGGCCCAGGGCGCCGACCTCGTCTTCGACGCCCTCGACACCCACGGCAACTCCCAGCTGTGCAAGGCCATGGACCAAGTCGGCGCCCACGTCATCGCCAAGGTGACCAACGTCCAGAACTGGACCTCCACCGTGCCCGAGGACTACAAGGACGCACCGCGCTGCCGCAACGCGCTGTGGGCCACGGGGTCGAGCCGGAACTACGAGGACGTCAAGGACTCCGCCGTACGGGAGTTCCGCGACGCGACCAAGGGGCTGCCGGCCCACTCCCAGTGGCAGCTGGAGGGATGGGCCGCGGCACGGTGGTTCACCGACGCGGCGAAGTCCTGCGCCCCGGCGGGTGTCACCCGGGGCTGCGTCGACGCGTTCATGAACCGGGGCGCGCCCTACACCGCGGGCGGGCTGCTGCTCCCCGTCACGTACGAGCGGCTGCCCGAGCCGCCGAAGACGCGCCGGACCTGTCTCTCGGTCGCCCGCTGGCGCGACGGCCGGGGCTGGGTCACCCAGGGCGACATGAACACGAACTGCTTCGACGTGCCGCAGATCGGCTACCGCCCGTGAGGAACGTCCGCTCGCGGACAGCCGCTGTCCGCAAGCGCTGGCAGACTCGGCGGCATGTTGGAGACCTCCGCACGACTGCTGCGCCTGCTCTCACTGTTGCAGGCCCACCGCGAATGGTCGGGCGCGGACCTCGCCGGGCGGCTGGGCGTCACCGCGCGCACGGTCCGCCGCGATGTGGAGCGGCTGCGCGAACTGGGCTATCCCGTCAACGCCACCCCGGGGACGGGCGGCGGTTACCAGCTCGGCGCGGGGGCCGAACTGCCGCCGCTGCTCCTGGACGACGAGGAGGCCGTCGCGGTGGCCGTGGGGCTGCGCACGGCGGCCGGGCAGGCCATCGAGGGCATCGGCGAGTCCTCCGTACGCGCGCTCGCCAAGCTGGAACAGGTCCTGCCGAGCCGGCTGCGGCGCAGGGTCGGCGCGCTCAACGCCTTCACCGTGCCGATGCTGCGCGGCCCGCTGCCCTCCGCCGTCGACCCGGCCGTTCTCACCGATCTGGCCAACGCCTGCCGTGACAGCGAGCGCCTGCGTTTCGAGTACCGCGATCATTCGGGCTCCTCGACGCGCCGGACCGTCGAGCCGTACCGGCTGGTGTGCACCGAGCACCGCTGGTACCTGGTGGCCTGGGACGTCGACCGCGACGACTGGCGTACGTTCCGGGCCGACCGCGTCACGCCCCGGCCGCCGCACGGGCCGCGCTTCACGCCCCGTACGCCACCGGCCGAGAATCTGGCCGAGTACGTCTCCAAGGGAGTTTCCATCGGCGCCTACGCCATGGAGGCCGTCGTCCGGCTGCTGGTGCCGATCGAGGAGGCCGCCGCGCGGATCTCGCCCTCGGCCGGGACCCTGGAGGCCGTGGGGGACGACTGCTGTCTCCTGCGTGCCGGGGCCGCGAGCCTCGACGTCATGGTCATCCACGTGCTGATGACGGGCTTCGAGTTCGAGGTCCTGGAGCCCGCCGAACTCCGGGACGCGATGAGGCGGGCCCGGGACCGGCTGTCCCGGGCGCTGGACCGGCCGGGACCCGGGCCCGCCGGGCAGGGGCCCGCGGGGGAGCCGGTAACGGTCCCTGTCCCGTAGCGGAAGTCCCGGCGGCGGCCGTGCGGGGGTTCTGTGCTCGAAGCGTGTATTTCCTATGCGGCGTCAGCTTCCGCGGCGCGAGGCGGAATCGGAGCGGACCGGAATGGAAAAGTTCCGCCGGCCGCGCGGCACCTCACCATCGCGCGTATTTCGCGGGGATATTCGGGGAGTCCGCGCGGTGACTCCGAATTACGTTCGAAGGCGTGCGGAACGCGGAAGCGGCTCTCATACGGGTGATGGAGTTCGCCGAAACGCGTGTCGTGATCCTGTGACAGAAGCGTGACCGGCGGGGTACAGGTGACGCTTCGTCGCCGATCGGGCTTCCACCGTCGGGGCGTGCCGCCTAACGTGGCGGTCATGGCACCCATTCCCCCCTCGCGCGCAGAACCGCAGGACAGTCCTGAGAGCTATGTGGGGCTGGCGGTGAGCCTCGCGCGGGAGCGTGCGCGGGAGCACGGCTGGCCGACGGTGCGCTCGTTGCCGCCCGGAGCGATCGTCACCATGGAGTACCTGACGGGGCGACTGAACTTCGAGGTCACCGACGACACGGTGACGCGCTGCTGGAAGGGCTGAGCGCCCGGCCCACGCGGACCACCGCCTTGCCCGGCCGCCCGGGACCACCGTCCTGCCCGGCTCACGCGCGGACCACCGTCCTGCCGGGCCGCCCCGGATCACCGTCTCGCCCGGCCGACCCGCACCGCCGCCTGCTCGGACGCCGGTGCGCCGGATCACGGGTGGGCGCCGCGCCACGATGCACGAAGGCCCCCGGCTCGACGAGCCGGGGGCCTTCGCTGTGCGGGGAGAGGCTGTGCGTACCGGCCCCGCGGTTCTCAGCCGCCCGTCAGCGGGCGGGCCGAAGCGGCACCGGCCGCCGCGCGTGCGGGACGCTCCGGGTGCGGCGGGCGGCGGCTGCCCACCGGTGTCACCGGGGTGCGCTCAGAGCGGGCGGTGTGCGGGCCCGGGGCCAGGTGGACGGGTGATCTGGGCGGACGGGACGCGACGGTCTCGCGCGCCGGCACCTCGCTGTCCACCGCGGCGGCACGCGGCGACATGACCGGTGCGGGGACCGGAGAGGGTACCCGCGTGGGGGCGGTGCGGCCGCGCCGGGCGCGCAACAGGTCGCGGAGCGAGAAGATCCCGGCCTCGGAGCGGGCGATCAGCGGCTCGCACCAGGGCAGCGCCAGCAGGATCAGCAGGCCTGCGGCCCAGCCCAGCAGGACATCGCTCAACCAGTGCGTACCCAGGTACACGGTGGTGAGGCCGACGCCGAGCGAGGTCACGGCGGACAGCGCCGAGAGCCAGCGCCTGGCTCTCGGGGTCGACGCCAGATAGGCCAGGATTCCCCAGGTCACGACGGCGTTGGCGGTGTGGCCCGAAGGAAATATATCGCCGCCGAGGCCCATCTCGTTCGAGCCGATGTTGATGGCGTAGTGCGGGCCGAGGCGGCCCATGCCGAGCTTCGCCGCGCCGACGGTGATGTTGAGGAGGAGCAGGGACGCGCCCAGGGTGAGCAGCGGGCGCAGCGTGTGCTGGCGCCAGGAGCGCCAGCCCAGCCATGCGGCGACCATCACCGCGGTGGGGCCGCGCTGGCCGAGCACCACGTAGTAGTCCAGGAACGCGTGGATCTCCGGCCACTGCTGGTAGGGCCGGAAGAACATGACCTGCCAGTCGAACCGGACCAGCCACGACGTGATCGCCACGGCCCACACGATCGCCAGGTAGAAGGCCAGGGTCGCCGCGAAGAGGACGACCCTGTGCCGACTCATCTTCGGCACATCGATGTGGGCCGGTCGTTCCGGCTCACGGTCCAGCCGGGCGAAGACCCGGTCCAGACGGGTGAGGTTTCGTTCGGTACGCACTCAATCGACGTTACAGCGAGTGAGCTGCGTTCCAGGCCGATTCACTCGGTTTGTGATGACGATGTGATGTGGGATTCCTCTCAGGATCATGTTTAATTCCAATGAATCGCTAATCCCGAGACGGCGGAGCCTTCAATTCCATTGATCGCTGACGGCCCTTGAGTTTATGGCACTTTTATATTCGTTCACCGGGTGATGGCGTGGAATTCGCCGCCCGCTCACCGGCCCCGCGCGGGGTGACACGGGCCGGGTCACGGAGGTCCGGAGCCGTTCAGCCAGAACGCCCCGTACGCCGCCGAGGCCACCGCGACGCACCCGAGGACCAGTGCCGACCTGCGGGGACGCAGCCGTGCCAGAGCCCTCGCGAGAGGGAACAGGAGCGGGAACGCGGGCAGCAGCAGGCGTGGCTTCGAGCCGAAATAGCTCGACGCGCACAGGGCGAGAGCGACGACGATCCCCGAGTAGACCAGGAGCGCCGGCGGCTGTCCCTGGCGTACGCATGTCACGTAGAGCGACAGCACCAGGGCGACCCCGGCGATCAGGGCGACGCCGGCCAGGGCCGACGGGAACGAGGTGAACTTGTCGGCCACGAAGCGCCCGAAGGCGTACCCGCCGTCGAAGCCGTTGCGCCAGCCCGCCTGGACATCGAGATAGCCGAGCGGGCCCCTGCCGGTGCGATGCCCCACCCACAGCACGTAACCGGCGGCGCCGAGCGGCGCGATGATCATGGCCAGGGCGCGTCGCCACGCGCGCGCGCCGTCCGTCCGGAGCGTGCTCCCACTGTGCCGACGTTCTCCCACGAACGACGTAATCGCCGCCACCCACAGGGCCGCGACCACCGCGACCCCCACCGGCCGCGTCAGCCCCGCGAACGCGGCGAGCAGCCCCGCCGTCAGCCAGCGGCCGGTCAGTACCGCGTACAGCGACCACGCGGCGAGCGCCGTGAACAGCGACTCGCTGTACGCCATCGACTGCACGACGCCGACCGGGAGGACCGCCCACACCAGCACCGCGCACACCCCCGCCCGGCGGCCGTGGACGTGGTCGGCGACCGCGAAGATCCCCCACGCCGCGGCGAGCGAGGCCGCCGAGGTGATCAGCAGGCCCGCGTCCGCGTACGACAGCGGTGTCACCGCGTGCACGAGCCGCTCCAGCCAGGGCAGCAGCGGGAAGAACGCCAGGTTCGAGTGGACGTCGCCGTCCGGGAGGCGGACCTCGTAGCCGTAGCCGAGTTCGGCGACCCGGGTGTACCAGAGCGAGTCCCAGCGTTCCGAGAGCAGCCGGTGGGGGCTCGTACCCCTCGCCGCGCTCCACACGGCGAGCGTGACCAGGCCGAGGACGCGGACGGCCGCGTACCCGAGGAGGGCGGGCGCGGCTCGGCGCAGGGCGCCCTCGGCGGGCGTCTCGGCAGGACTCTCCGGATCGGTCACGGGCTCGATTATCGGCAGTCCGCGCGGCCGGCAGTCCGCGCACGGCGTGTCGACATGCGGGCGCCGTGGCGTACGCCACATGCCTGGTCGGCGAACGTGAGAGGTCCGCCACGTGGCGCGGGCGAGAACTCGCGTACGCTGACGGCTCACTCGCCTTTGCTGCGTGGGCCCGGGACTCCGCTCTCCGGGCCGCAGCCCCAGGGAGTCCCCACCCTGCGGATCCGCAGAACGCGAGGGATCTCTGGAGGTACGTACATGTCCGGGACGACCACGGCCGCTGCGCGATGCCGTCGGGAGACCGGGGCCGGTGCCAACCGCTGGGTCGTCCTGATCGTCCTGTGCGTCAGCCTGCTGCTGGTCGCCCTCGACGCCACCGTGCTCCATGTCGCGGTGCCCGCCGTCACCGAGGACCTGAAGCCCGGCGCGATAGAACTGCTCTGGATCGTCGACGTCTACCCGCTCGTCTGCGCCTCGCTCCTCATCCTCTTCGGCACGCTCGGTGACCGGATCGGCCGCCGGCGGGTCCTCCTCCTCGGGTACGCCCTCTTCGGCGTCGCATCAGGCATCGCCGCCTTCTCCGGGAACGCACAGCTCCTGATAGGGGCCCGCGCCCTGCTCGGCGTCGGCGGCGCGATGATCATGCCCGCCACGCTGTCGATCCTGCGCGAGGTGTTCCCCGACCGGCGCGAGCGGGCGTTCGCGATCGGCATCTGGAGCGCCGTCGCCGCCGTCGGCGCGGCGGTCGGACCGCTCCTCGGCGGCTTCCTCCTCGAACACTTCTGGTGGGGATCGGTCTTCCTCGTCAACATCCCGCTGATGATCGTCGCCCTGCCGGTCGGACGGCTGCTGCTGCCCGAGTCCCACGGCGACCGCGACGGGCCCTGGGACGTGGTGGGGGCGCTCATGGCCGCCGCCGGGCTGTTCGGACTCGTCCTCGGCGTGAAGCGCCTCGGCGGCGGCGAGGCGCCCCTCAGCCCCTTCACGCTCGGGCCTCTGCTCCTCGGCGCGGTGCTGATGACCGCCTTCGTGCGGCGGCAGCGGCGGCGCGCGCATCCCCTGGTCGACCTGCGCATGTTCGCGCGTCCGGCCTTCAGCACATCCGTGGGCTGCATCGTCCTCGCCATGCTCGCTCTGGTGGGCCTCGAACTGATCGCCGCGCAGTACCTCCAGCTCGTACTCGGACTGTCACCGCTCCAGACCGGGCTGCGGCTGCTGCCGCTCACCGTCGCGGCGATGGCCGCCGGTCTGGCGGGGGCGAAGCTGCTGCGCAGGTTCGGGCCGCGCGCGATGGTCTCCTTCGGGTTCTGTCTCACCGCGGCCGCCGTGGTCACGCTCACCGCGATGGGCGGGAACGACAACGCCGGGCTGCTGCTCTTCGGCTTCGTGCTGCTCGGTTTCGGTCTGGAGACCACGCTCTTCGGGGCGTACGAGTCCATGCTGAGCGAGGCGCCGCAGGCGCAGTCGGGCGGCGCCGCGGCCATCGGCGAGACCTCGTACCAGCTGGGCGCGGGCATAGGGATCGCGCTGCTGGGGAGCGTGATGAACGCGGCGTACGCACCCGGGCTGTCGTCCGTCCCCGGGGTCCCGGCGGCCGATTCGACGGCGGCGGGACACTCGCTCGGCGAGGCGTACCAGGTCGCCGACCGGCTCGGAGGCGCGTCAGGCGGCGCCCTGCGGCAGGCCGCCCGGGACTCCTTCGTGCACGGACTGCACGTGACGCTGCTGGTGAGCGCGGGGCTGTTGCTGCTGGGCGCCCTGATGGCGCTGCGGCTGCCGCGGGTCATGGACTGCGGGATCCCCGCGACGACGGGCAAGGCCGAGATCCCGGCGCCCGCGACAAACACCGCCGGTGGGCCCGGCCCCGGCGCAGGGTCCGCCGCGATCCCGGTCGCCGCGAGGGACGTCGCCGGTCTCCCGGTTCCCGCGACGCGGGCCTCCGGCATCCCGACCCCCAGGGACAGCACCGGAAACGCCGAGGCACGCGTCTCCGCCTAGGCTCCCGGGCGCCGGATCCGGCTCCGGCTTGCATGCTCCGGATTCTGGCCCCGGCTTCCGGATTCTGGCCCCGGCTTCCGGGCCCCGGCTTCCGGGCCCCTGCCCCCTGCCCCCGGCCTCCCGGCACGCCCCCGGGCCCCCGGTTCCGCGCCGAGCGCCCCTGTTCCGTGCCGAGCGCCCCGGGGTGCTGTGGGGAAGCGCCCTGGACTTGCGGGACACTGCGTCGTAACGTCGGGCCGAGATCCTTAACTAGCGGTGCTAGTCACCACCTGCCGGAGGCTGTCGTATGTCCGCGTCCTCGAAGCTGCCGCCCTTCGACCCCGCCGATCCGCTCGGGATCGACGACCTGCTGGACGCGGAGGACCTGGCCATCCGCGACACCGTGCGGACCTGGGCCGCGGACAGCGTCCTGCCGTACGTCGCCGACTGGTACGAGAAGGGCGAGCTGCCCGGCATCCGGGAACTGGCACGGGAACTGGGCGGGCTCGGCGCCCTCGGCATGTCGCTCCAGGGCTACGGGTGCGCGGGGGCCAGCGCCGTGCAGTACGGCCTCGCCTGCCTGGAGCTCGAAGCGGCCGACTCCGGCATCCGCTCGCTCGTCTCGGTGCAGGGCTCGCTGGCCATGTACGCCATCCACCGCTTCGGCAGCGAGGAGCAGAAGCAGACCTGGCTGCCGCGCATGGCGGCCGGCGAGGTCATCGGATGCTTCGGGCTGACCGAGCCCGACCACGGCTCCGACCCCGGCTCCATGCGCACGCACGCCAAGCGCGACGGCGGGGACTGGGTCCTCAACGGGCGCAAGATGTGGATCACCAACGGTTCCGTCGCCGGAGTCGCCGTCGTCTGGGCGCAGACCGACGACGGCATCCGGGGCTTCGTCGTGCCCACCGACGCACCCGGGTTCTCCGCGCCCGAGATCAAGCACAAGTGGTCCCTGCGGGCGAGCGTGACCAGCGAGCTCGTCCTCGACGACGTACGGTTGCCGGCCGACGCCGTCCTGCCCGACGTCGTCGGCCTCAAGGGCCCGCTCGGCTGTCTCTCGCACGCCCGGTACGGGATCGTGTGGGGCGCCATGGGCGCGGCACGCTCCAGCTTCGAGTCCGCCGTCGCCTACGCGAAGACGCGTGAGCAGTTCGGCCGCCCCATCGGCGGCTTCCAGCTCACCCAGGCCAAACTCGCCGACATGGCCGTCGAACTGCACAAGGGGATCCTGCTCGCCCATCACCTGGGCCGCCGCATGGACGTGGGACGGCTGCGCCCCGAGCAGATCAGCTTCGGCAAGCTGAACAACGTACGCGAGGCCATCGAGATCTGCCGTACCTCGCGCACGATCCTCGGCGCCAACGGGATCTCGCTCGAATACCCCGTGATGCGGCACGCGACGAACCTGGAGTCGGTGCTCACGTACGAGGGCACCGTCGAGATGCACCAGCTCGTGCTGGGCAAGGCGCTCACCGGGCTCGACGCCTTCAGGTGAAGGCGCCGCGAGTGAAGCCCCGGCAAGGCAGGGCCGGTGAGCGGCCCTGCCTCAGCTCTGGTTGAAGAATCCGTCCGTCCGACGGCTCGCGGCTTCGCCGCTGACGATCTCCGTGTTCGCCGGGGTCAGCAGGAAGACCCGGGTCGCGACCCGCTCGATGGTGCCGCGCAGGCCGAAGGTCAGGCCGGCCGCGAAGTCCACCACGCGCTTGGCGTCGGCGGCCTCCATGGACGTGAGGTTGATGACGACCGGGACGCCGTCCCGGAAGAGTTCGCCGATACCGCGTGCGTCCCGGAAGCTGTCCGGGGTGACCGTACCGATCCGGCGGCCCTTCTCCTCCGCCGTCTCGGAAGCAACCTTCACGCGCGGGTCGGTGACCCACGCGTCGCCGGAGTCCTGACCCTCGGCGTAGTCGTCGTCGTAGTAACGCTCGTCATCGTTGTCGTCTACGAGGCCAAGCCAGGCACTCGCCTTGCGCACCGATCCCATGGACGCCTCCTCTCACAGCGGTCTTTCGTGCTTCCGCATCCCCATGGTCGTCCATGATGCGGATGTCGCGCCAAGTGGATAGACGCCGCGTGGGGGTTTCGTGACGGTACTGGTGCACAGCGAATCCGTCGAGAGCCCGCGTCCCCCAAGGGTCGTACGGGGTAAGGCTGCTGACTGAGAGTGAAATATGATTTCTCGCGGCGACCGGGTGACGAGCGGTGCGTACGGGTGAACGGAAGGGTCGATACGATGCCGGACTTCAACGTCGTACAGGTCACGGGGGAGTGTCGTGTTCGGAATCGTGAGGCCTTGCAGCCACCGTCTCGGTGAGGGGCTCAAGACGCAGTGGATGGCCCATCTGTGCGGGCTGTGTCTCGCGCTGCGCGGGGACCACGGCCAGTTCGCCCGGGTGGTCACCAACTACGACGGCCTGCTGATATCGGTTCTGACGGAGGCTCAGGCAGAGCGGGCGACGGGATGGCGGCGCATGGCGGGCCCCTGTCCGCTGCGCGGCATGCGGACCGCCTCCGTCGCACAGGGCGAGGGCGCTCGGCTCGCCGCCGCCGTCTCACTGGTCCTCGCCTCGGCGAAGGTGCGCGACCACGTCGCCGACGGGGACGGCCTCCTGGCGCGAAGGCCGGTCGCGCTCGCCGCGCGCCGGGTGGCCGCGAGCTGGGGCAAGGCGGGGGCGCGCACGGGAACCGCCGTCGGCTTCGACACGGCCGTGCTCGTCGAGGCGGTGGACCGGCAGCTCGGGATCGAGGCGCTGGCCGGACCGGGAACGCCGTTGCTGACGGTCACGGAACCCACCGAGACCGCCACCGCCGCCGCCTTCGCGCACACCGCCGTCCTCGCGGGCCGCCCCGGCAACGCCGCTCCACTGGCCGAGGCCGGGCGGCTCTTCGGGCGGCTCGCTCATCTGCTGGACGCCGTGGAGGACCGGGAGACCGACGCCGCGTCGGGAGCCTGGAACCCGCTCACCGCCACCGGGACCTCGCTCGCCGAGGCCCGCCGGCTCGCCGACGACGCCCTGCACGGGATACGGCTCGCCCTGCGGGAGGCCGAGTTCACCGACAGCCGGCTGGCCCATGTGCTGCTCGTCCATGAACTGGGCCGCTCGGTGGACCGCGCGTTCGGGACGTCCGGCTGCGGGCACCCGGCGGACGGGGCGCACGGAACGCACCCGCCGCACGGCTCCCTCGGCTCTCCCGGGTCCGGCGATCTCCTCGAGGTGGCGGGCTCGGCCGTCCTGCTCGGGCCCGAGGGTTCCTTCGGGCCGCCTCAGCACGGAGGGAATCCGTACACCGGCGGCGGCAACCCCTTCGGCGGCGGTCCGTCCTTCCAGCCGCCCACCCCCGGCAAGCGCGGATTCTGGTCCGGCTGTGCCGCCGCCGTCGGACTGTGCTGCACCTGCAAGATGTGCTGCGCCGATCGGTACGAGGGCCCGTGGTCGCGCAAGAAGCGCGAAGGGTGCCTGAACGACTGTGACTGCGACTGTAGTTGCTGCGAGGCGTGCCAGTGCTGCGAGTGCTGTGAATGCTGCTCGTGCTGCGACTGCGGACTGTGAGGCGCGTGCACCGAGAGGCGCGTGGGGAAAGCGGATGAGGGGAGGGGAGGTGCGCGTGTGAAGGCACGGGGCAGGGAGGAGAAAAGGGGGAACGCCCAGGAGGAACGCGGAAGAACGGCCGTCTTCGGCGGGCGCGCAGGTGGTCAGCTCAACAGGAGGAGGACCACACTCGACCGAAGTCGATGTGGGAGCGCTTGACCAGCCACTGCTGCGAATGCATGGGCCAAGTGGAACAGGCATCCGTATCCGCGTCAACTCGCCCGAGACGCAAGGCTCACAGTATGGACAGCCTTGACACCAACGGGAAACGCCCCCGTAGTCTCGTGCCACGGCCCTGCTGAGGGGCTCGGCCGTGCGGCGCCCCCGGGCGCCCGTCAGTTCTGTGTGAAGGCACCCGTGTTCGACCGACGTGTCACGGAGCCTTCGTATGCCCTCCGACATCCTCACCGGCGTGGCCGCCGCCCCCGACGAGTGCGCCACCCACCCCGCCCACGTCGTCCCGAGGCGCCGTCCCGGACCGTGGCCCACCGCCCTGCCCAACGGTGAAGTCCCGCTCTTCACCGTGGACTTGTCCTGTCAGGCCATCGCGACGACCAGCCTCCTCCCTGAGCCGGGGTCCGTCCCAGGGGTCGCCGACGTCGGCTTCGTGAACGAGCCGGGCGCGGTGTGCCGGACGCCAGGCGTGGCCCTGGCCTTCATGGACGACTTCCGCGGTGACGGACAGGGGGTTCCCGGCGAGCCACCCGACCGGCCTGGGTGCGAACACTGCCGCGCGTCCGGCTCCGCGGGCCCGTGAACCCGGCCCCTGCCGCTTCCTCGTCCTCCGGTGTCCCGCCGCTCTCCCGTTGCCGGCCCGCCGCTCTCCCGCCTTGGGCCCGTCGCGCTCTCTCCGCGTTTCCTCCGCGTTTTCCTCCACGTGGCGATGACGGCCAAGTCGCGTCAACAGCACGGAAGTTCACCTCCGTATTCCAGTCGCGACCGGAGCCCCGCGCCGGTCGTGTGAGTCCTCCGCCCCCCCACTCCGAAAGGTCCATTCCGATGACCGCACCGCCCGGCCGGGCGCTTCTGCACCTGGCCGCCGCACTCGACCGGCGAGCGCCCCACGACGCCGTCACCCCCGTGCAACAGGCGCAGCTCGCGGAGCGCGGCGCCCTCGACTTCGTCACTCTCGGAGACACCTTCGCGCGGCCCGGACTCGACGCGCTCGCCGTGCTCTCCCGGGCCGCGCCCGTCACCGGCCGGATCGGGCTGGTGCCGACCGTCACCACCACCCATACCGAGCCCTTCCACGTCCAGGCGGCCGTCGCGACCCTCGATTGGGTCAGCCGCGGCCGGGCCGGCTGGCAGATCGAGGTGTCCAGGACCGAGGCGGAGGCCCGGCTGTTCGGCCGTGGCGCCCCCGAACTCCCGGCTCACCCGGGCCGGACGAGGCCTTTTCCGTCCGTCGAGGCCCTTTGGCGGGAGGCCGGAGAGGTCGCCGATGTGGCCGCGCGGCTCTGGGACAGCCGCGAGGACGACACCGGGACGCGCGAGGGGACGACCGACCGTCCGGCCCGCCGGAACAAGGTGCACCAGGTCGACTTCGAAGGTGCCACCTTCTCCGTGAAGGGGCCGTCGACCGTGCCGAGGCCCCCGCAGGGCCACCCCGTCCGGGTCGTCGACGCGACCGGGGGACCCGCCCGGCGGACCGCCGCCCGCTACGCCGACGTGGCGCTGGTGCGGGTCACGGGCCCGGCCGAGGCGTGTGCCGTCCGCGCCGAACTGCGGGCCACGGCAGCCGGGTTCGGGCGGGACCCGGATGATCTGCGCGTCCTCGCCGGGCTCGGCGTCGACCTCGGCGGCGGCGAGTGCGCGGCCGAGCCCGGCCACGGCGGAGGCGGGCCCCGGCTGACCGCGCGGGGTCCGCTGTACCGCGGCGGCCCCGTAGGCCTCGCCGAACTGATCACCGACTGGCACCGGGCGGGCGCCGCCGACGGCTTCCACCTCACGCCCGTCGAACCGCGTCGCGACCTGGAACGGCTCGTCAACGCGACGGTCCCGCTGCTCCAGCACCGCGGACTGTTCCGCACCTTCTATCCGGGCAGCACCCTCAGGGAACACCTGGGACTCACCCGGCCCGCCAACCGGTACGCGACGGCGGGGGGAACCTCATGACCGTCCGCGCACGGATGCGTCTCGCCGTCGGCCTCCCGGACACCGACGACACCGGCGTCCGTCCGCACGCCGATGTCACGGCCCCGCGTCCACGCGTCGGTGACACGGACGTCCGTCCATGCGCCGATGGCACGTACCTCCGTCCACGGGCCGCTGCCACGGCCCCGCGTTCGCACGCCGGTGACACGGACGTCCATCCACACGCCGACCGTGGCACGGTCCGTCCACGCGCCGACGGCGGCACCGCCCGCCCGCGCGCCGGTCGCGGCACTGTCCTTCCGCCTGCCGACGGCAGCACCGTCGTTCCGCGTACCGGCCACCCGGCTGCCCCTGCGGTCGCCCGTCGGCGGGTGTCCCCGGTCGATTTCGCCTCCTTCGAACGCCTCGCGCGTACCGCCGAGCGAGGTCTGTTCGACTTTCTGCTCCTCTCCGGAGTGCCGGGGTCGCCCGTACACGACGGGCGCGTCCATGCCCCGGACACCGTGGGCCGGCCCGAGGCGACCACGGTCCTCAACGCGCTCGCGGCCGTCACCGAACGGCTCGGGCTCGCCGTCACGGCCGACGCGATCTCCGGCGAGCCGTACGAACTCGCGCGCAGGCTCGCCACGCTGGACCATCTCAGCGAGGGCCGGGCCGCCTGGAACGTGGTGACCTCGCCGGACGCCGCCGCGGCGGGGAACCTCCGCCGCGGCGGCTGTCCGGACGCGAGGGACGCCTACCCGCTCGCCGTCGAATGCGTCGAGGTGGCAAGGCAGTTGTGGGACGCCTGGACACCCGACGGGGTGTCCCGCCCGATCGCCCACCGGGGCCGGTACTTCGACATCGAGGGCGAGTTCACCGTGCCGCGTCCGCCGCAGGGGCACCCGGTGGTCATCCACACGGGGGACTCGCCGGCGGGACGGGAGTTCGCGGCCCGCGCCGCCGATGTGGTCCTGGCCGACTGGGGATCCGGGGATGGCCTCTCCGCGGGACGCTTCCGGCCCGGTGCGCTGGAGGCCGGCCGGGCCTTGCGCGCCGAGCTGAACGGGCGGCTCGCGGCGTACGGCCGGTCGCCCGAGGAGCTGAAGATCATGCCGCTGGTCGGCTTCGTGCTGGGCGACACGGCGGCCGAGGCCCGGGAGCGGGCCGGGCGGACCGTCGTCGAGTCCTCCGGACGCCGTCCGATCACCGGAACGCCGGAGGCCGTGGCCGCCGAGCTGGACGAGGGCGTACGGACCGGTGCCGCCGACGGCTTCGTCCTCGTACCCCCCGCGACACCCGGCGCGCTGGAGGAATTCGTGGACCGGGTGGTGCCGCTGCTCCAGGAGCGCGGCGCGTTCCGCACCGAATACACGGGCACCACGTTGCGCTCGCACCTCGGCCTGGCCGAGCCCGTATGGAAGGGTTGATCACATGACGACGGACGCATCCGAGGACTGGAAGCACTGGCAGGAGCACCGCGTGGCGACGGTGTCCGCGCCGTACGGCCCGCTCGCTCTGACCGGGACCCACTGGATCGAGGACTATCCGGAAGGGCGACTTCCGGACATCCCCGGGCAATGGACCGTCAAGGGTGACGGGGTGGCCCTGACGGCGCTGGCCGAGGAGGGACTCACGGTCGACGGCGAGCCCTTCACCGGCGACATCGTGCTGGACGCCGACTACGGACCGCCCGACGGCGCCCGGGTCGGGCGCGGGGAGCGGCGGTTCGTCGTCCTGGTGCGCGAAGGGATCTGGGGCGTACGCCGCTACGACCCCGAGGCGCCGGCCCGGACGGCCTTCGCGGGCATCGAGGCGACCCCGTACGACGCGCGCTGGGCGGTGCCCGGGCAGTTCACCCCGTACGGCGAGGGCCGTACCGTGCGCGTCGAGAACGCCGACGGAGTGACCCGCGGGCTCGCCCTGGGCGGAGTCCTCGCCTTCACCCTCGACGGCCAGGACCTCACCCTCCAGGTCTCGGTCGAGAGCGACGGCTCGCTGTGGGCCGTGTTCGCCGACACCACCAGCAGGGACAGCAGTTACCGCTTCCGGTTCCTGCGTCCCGCGGCGCCCGACGCCGAGGGGCGTACGACGGTGGACTTCAACCGGACCGTGCTTCCGCCGTGCGCGTTCGCCGATCATTTCGTCTGCCCGTTCCCGCCGCCCGGAAATACGCTGCGCGTGGCCGTCGCCGCGGGGGAGCGCCGTTTGGGCTGAGGCTCCCGGGACTCCCGAAGACGCGGGGGGAATCCGGTGCCTTCAGTGGTCTGATGATCAACCTCCTTCACATGAGGGCAAGTTGAACGCTGCACGGCCGAAAGGTGCCCTTGCGCCTGTCGGCCGTGCAGCCGAATACTCCCCCTCAGCGCCTTGTCAGGGGCATGGCTTGTTCGGAATCCGGACGGGCGGCTCCCGGCTGCGCCTCACGGGCCCCGACCCCACGACCTGGGGCCCCTTACTTCCCTTCGGAGGAACGAAACGTGAGGATCAAGCGCACAACCCCCCGCGGTGGCATCGCGAGACGGAGCCGGCTGATCGCCGTGACCACCGGACTCGTCGCCGCCGCAGCGTTCGCGGTCCCCAGCGCGAACGCGTCCGACGCCCAGACGTTCAGCGCCACCCAGCTGAGCAGTGCCAGGCAGTCGGTTCTCAAGTCCGATGTCGCCGGCACCGCCTGGTCGGTCGACGCCAAGACGAACCGCGTGGTCGTCACCGTCGACAGCACGGTCTCGAAGGCGGAGATCGCGAAGATCAGGCAGGACGCGCGCGGCAACGCCGCCGCGATCACCATCAAGCACACTCCGGGCACCTTCAAGAAGCTGATCACCGGCGGCGACGCCATCTACGGCGGCTCCTACCGCTGTTCGCTCGGCTTCAACGTGCACAGCGGGAGCACCTACTACTTCCTGACCGCCGGTCACTGCGGGCAGGTCGCCTCCACCTGGTACTCCAACTCGGGTCACACCACGACGCTGGGCACGAACGTCAGCTACAGCTTCCCGACCAACGACTTCGCGCTGGTCCGCTACACCAACTCCTCGATCGCGCACCCGAGCGCGGTCGGCAGCCAGACGATCAGCAGCGCGGCCACGCCCAGCGTGGGCACGACGGTCTACCGGCGCGGCTCGACCACCGGTACGCACAGCGGTCGGGTCACCGCCCTGAACGCCACGGTCAACTACGGCAGTGGTGACGTCGTCTACGGCATGATCCAGACCACGGTCTGCGCCGAGGGCGGAGACAGTGGCGGTCCCCTGTACGGCGGCAGCGTGGCGTACGGTCTGACCTCCGGCGGCAGCGGAAACTGCACCTCCGGCGGTACGACCTTCTTCCAGCCGGTCACCGAGGCGCTGAGCTACTACGGCGTGAGCGTCGGCTGACGTCCGGTCGCGCGACGGACCGGCCGTTCGCCGACGCCCTGACGCGTCGGCCCACGAGGCCGGCACCCCCCACGGATTCCGCGCGACCGGACCCACGGCAGGCAGTCCAGTCGGCGAGCCCCCGCACGCAACCGGCGTGCGGGGGCTCGCCCTTGTTCCGGTGACGGGTCTACCTTCGAAGCGCACGCTGTACACACCTGATGCGCCACGTCGGACCCTGGGGGGCCGTGATGGTCGAGGAACTGGTGGCGGCGGGAGTCTCCGTCGTGTCCGTGGGGCTGGTCTACGCGATGACCGCCGCCCGCGTCGTCAAACAGTACGAACGAGGTGTGGTGCTGCGCCTCGGGAAGCTGCGCCCCGAGGTCCGCGGCCCCGGTTTCACCATGGTGGTGCCGTTCGTGGACCGGCTGCGCAAGGTCAACATGCAGATCGTGACCCTGCCGATCCCGGCCCAGGAGGGCATCACCCGGGA
>NZ_JBEXGX010000051.1:0-37175 GCF_040607495.1 Streptomyces sp. NPDC005281
ACTTCGGCCATCTCCTCAGGTGTCACACCAGGTCAACGACACCCACGAGCAAGCAGACACGCCACTCACGA
Source organism: Streptomyces sp. NPDC005281 (assembly GCF_040607495.1). Lineage (NCBI taxonomy): Bacteria > Bacillati > Actinomycetota > Actinomycetes > Kitasatosporales > Streptomycetaceae > Streptomyces > Streptomyces sp. NPDC005281. Next base: position 72 of record NZ_JBEXGX010000051.1, read on the forward strand.
GTGAAGATGACCAAGCCCTACTAGCAGTCACAGACAATCGCCGACTGCCCCTGAAACGGCACTTCCCGCTGGCGGACCTTCGCGCACCGGTCGACCTGCGTGACGGCAGTGGCCTGGCCGGCGAGCTGTACCGGCTCAGGAACGGCGATGTGGATGAGCAGCAGCGCTTTGAGCGCGCCCGGGAGGTCTTCGGGGAGATCACCGGGCTGGATCTGCATCTGCGCAGTCTCCCTGCGGCCGACTCGCGTCTGGCCGTCGATGTACTGGTCGGGGAGAGCGGGCAGGAGCGCATCATCCAGTTCGCGGGCGCGGGCATCCAGGAGGCGCTGTTCCTGGCCACCTTGATCGCTGGTGCGCCGGGCAGCGTCATCGTCCTGGACGAGCCTGCCGTGAACCTCCACCCCACCATGCAGCGTCGCCTGGCACGCCAGTTGGCGGGAATCCATGGTGTCGTCATCACCCACAGTCCCGATCTCGTCCCCTGCTCCCGTATCGAGGATCTCGACCGTCTCGTGCGGCTGACCCCACGCTCTGACGGCACTCGTGTGGCGAGGCTTCCGAGGGAAAACAGGGCACGCCTCGGCGAATGGCTGCAGAATCTAAACCTGAGCGACGTACGCGCACTGCTGTTCGCTTCGGCAGTCATTCTGTGCGAAGGAGCCACCGATCTCGGCGCGCTCGGGTGGTGGTGGCAAGACGGCGCGGCCGACACCGGTTCCCTCGACCCACAGGGCGCGAACATCGCCATGATCGACGTGGGCGGCGACAACAACTTCGGCGGCTACGTGAACTATCTCGAGGCGTTCCAGATCCCTTGGGCCGCAGTAGCCGACGGTCCCGCATTCCGGCCGACCAGCGGCCTCAGCAGACAGCTCAACAAGCTCGGGCTGGCGCCCGCAGACAGCCGCCCAGCCCCGGACGCGGACTTTCCAGCATGGCGGGCGTACTGGAACCGGGCCGGTGTCTTCACCGTGGCTGACACGTTCGGCGGAGATCCACAAAAGTCCGGAGAGTTCGAAGCCTTCCTGGAACGCCAGGACACAACACTTCTGACACAGATGCGCGAACTGCACAGCAAGAGCAAGCCCCGTGTCGGGGCCGCCTTCGCCGCCTCTCACCCCGCGCCCCAGGAAGTCGCGGAACTGTACCGCCGGATCCACCGACACATCGACGACCGAATGAAGTGACGCGGTGTCATGGACAAGGGGCCACACCCCATGAGGCGTTCACCATTGACGTGGGTGGGCCAGCCGCGCCTACGGTGCCTGGGCGGCCGTCGCCAGCAGCGATCCTCGCCATTGTCGAACTCCATGGGGTTTGCCCAGAGCCCGGCGCCCGGGCACCAGACACTGGCCATCTTCCGACCGCAGCCCGATACACGCGCTTCGTGGCCCCTCAGTCAGTGCTGAGGGCGTCCTCCACGGTCATCACCCCCGGCACAGCCGTGTGGAACAGTGCCGGAACAGCGGTGGGCGGGGTGGGAAGCCAGGGCGTCCGGTGAGATCAGGCAGCGGAGCCGGTCAGTGTGTGCGGCCTCCGCGATGAGCATCCTCTCCACGGACGCCTTCACCCTCCCCTGAGCGATCCCCACTATGCCCTTGACGACACTGACTGCCACGGTTACCACCGCTCCCACGATCACAGGCTCCATGCCGCACTCTTCCCTTTGCCAACGAGCACCCGGTTCTGCCGCGTGCACCACAACAGTGCTGATTTCTGGGCCAGTTGTGACATCCGGCTGGTCACGCGGGTAGAGCACAGCATCGAGGGCTCCCCGGCACGTCACGCGTCCCGTACGGACCGCCCCCGTACTCCCAGTTCCGGCCCGGCCCCGATATCGCCCTGGCGGGTTGGGCTACCTGCTTCGCCAGCGCCGCCCGAAGGGCGTCTCACACGGGGTTGGGTAAGAGCGCACGCAGGTGCGGCAGACCGGGCGTTGCCGCGGTCTCGGTCGGCCTCCCCTGTGGTGCATCTGTGAGCGCACCCGGGCGATGAACGACGCCGCGACTGCCGTCGTCCCAGCCGCTGCTCCGCCTCACGGCCCATCTAAAGGACCTGTGCTCGACGTCCACCGCACGACGCGCATCTGCCTCACCGCACCAGCAACGAAGCCCGCACCCGACGGACGCGGCGACGCCCCCGCGTCGCGGCCCAATCCAGTGAGCTCCGTAAAACGCCTTACGGAGCTCCAGGGCGGCCGCTTCCCACGAAAGGGAGCTCCCGGCTACCGGGCCGGTCCGCGCCGGTAGTCCACCACGTCAACCTGCTGCAGGGCGTGCTGGCTTCGGTTGAGGCAAACCGCGCGAGGTTGCCCCAACCGAAGGCCCGCAGGAGCGGGTTAGGAGTAGTCGCCGCGCCCGGCCCGGCGCAGAATATCGCGTTCCCGGCCAACCTGGGTGTCGAGTGAGCCCTCGTGGTCGATGACGAGGGTGTCGTCGGCCGGCCGGGCCCGTACTTGGGCCCCATAGGAGTCGGTCGCTTTCACCAGGAGGGCGTCCTGGTGGGCGGCGGGCCAGCTTTGGATCAGGTAGGACTCCACGACGTCGTCCGTGCTCTCATCGACAGCCGTGTCCCTGCCGAGCGCGTGAACACGCAGCCGGTACCGGCCCGGGCCCTGGGACGCCAGAGAGGGAAGGTCGGCGGGGTCGTCCATCATGGGTGTGACCAGCACTTCCCCGGAGGGGGAATGGCATGGCATCTCAGCGATCTCTTCCCAGCCCGGAGCGGGGTCGGGGCGCTGGGAGTGTGGTTCGACCGTGACGCGGACGTTGCCGGTGTGGATCCCGGTGGCCACCTCGATGACGCCGCCGACAGCGGAGACGAGTCCGTTCTGGGTTGCGTCGAGGTCGTCGGCTACGGGCCCTTGCGGGTCCGTGATCTGGAAGAGGTGGTACTCGGCGCGTACCAGGGCTGTTGTTCGGGCTGGATCATCGTTCACGGGGTTTTGTCTTCCGGTCTCGTCTGCCTGGGGTCTACCTGATCCATACCAGGAATCGGTCTCCGTCGAGGACGCGGCTGTAGGTGTAGAAGCCGTTGAGCGCCCGGCCTGCATCCGTGTTCTGCGTGGCGTTGATCATCCGGCGGCTGAACGGGCCGCCGCTGTAGCGGGCGCCCTGCCAGGTGCTGGCGAAGGGGTACTCGTCGCACGATTTGCCCGAGGGGCGCGGCAGGCTGCTGGGGCAGGCTTTCCTGCGGTTCTCGGTGATCTTCGAGCCGTTGGTGAGCCGCGTCAGGTAGTTCGTCGTACCGTACTTGCCGGGCAGGCCGGTGGCCTGGGCGTCCTTGATGTGCTTGGCAAGTTCTGGCCACGGCCCTGTCAAGCTGTAGCTGATCACCGGAACGGCCTGGGTGTTCACGCAGCCGACCTGCCGAGGGGCACCGGGCATGTCGTTGTCGCAGCGGACATCGACGGTGGGCAGCTTCGTGGCGCCTGACGGCGCGACCCATTCCGGGTTGCTGAACCGCCAGGACGCGGTGCTCCTGCCGGTCCCCCTCTGCTTGGTGGCAGCTGTGTTGATGGTGGTGTTCATGAAGAACTGCCCGTAAGGCTCAGCGCGAGAGTTGATCGCCTGCGCGGGGAAGTCTTTGTGGGTGACTTTGCACTTGCCTGTGCAGGAGGCGCTGCCGTACACCTTGGTGCCGGTCACCGCCCGTCCCCACCGGGACACCTCCAGCATCTGGGTCTGGTAGGCCCAGGTCTTGGAGTCCCGGGCGGAGAAGGAGTACCCGATGACGAGGTACTTGATGCCGCCGATCCGGCTGCCGGTACGGACATCGATGGCGTTGACCTCGGCGCGCCAGATGCCGCAGCCTCGGAGGCGTTCGATGTACCACGTCGAATCCACGCCCTCGTCGCGGCACCACTTCGGTTCTTTCCACGGGGACCTGGCAGCCGCGGCGGAGGCGTCAGACCCGTCTTCTGGTGCTGAGTTCGGCGTGGTGTCGTCCGTCGTCTCCTGGAGGGAGGCTTCCTGGTCGGTGGCCTGTCCGGCGTCTGGAACGGCGGCTAGGACAGCCGATTCGGTGGTTGAGGTGTCGGCAGGGGTGTCGCCTCGCGACAGGGCAGCACGTTCCTCGGAACTGATCTCGCTCGCCGGTTCCAGAGGCGTTGCGCAGGCCGTGTACTGGGCTTCGGGAGTCTGTGCGGCAGCCTTCACCTGGTCATCGCACGCGGACTTCGGGTCGGTCTCCAGCCCGATGGGCTGTCCGTCCTCGGAAGTTGCCGGCGCTGCCGCGGGGTTGCGGACTGTGCCTTCGATGCCCAGAGCGATGTCCTCTGCCGAGGGTGCGGTCTCCGGGTCGCTGTCGGTCTCGTCCGGCGCGGGTGACGGGTCATCGGTGACTGGATCGGTGGCGACTACGCCCGTGGTCAGGGAGGTGTCCGGAGTTGCTCCGGAGTCGTCCGCCGCCTGAGCACTGCTCAGACAGCTGCCCAGCAGCCCTAGCGTGACGGCAGTCGTGGACAGCAGTTTTCTCAATTTCAAGTTATGCCCCCTGTGTTGGTCGCAGCAGCGGGGCTCGCAGCGGTCAACTTGCGTTCACCCCCGCCGCTTTCACGTCATCCAAACACAGCCACCACACAGACTGCATACCAATATGGACGTTTTCAGTCATAGTTGGACGCGCTTCCGTGGAGATCAGCTGTTGGCCCGCCCACGGAGCACGAAGCTACTCACCCGCCTGGAATCATGGCGGCATGCTGGGCCTACGTGCTGGCTCAGCGGCTCACACAGCGCAGGCGAGTGCCTCGGCGGCGGCAGGCCCCCCGTACCGCTATATCGAGGGAATGTTCTCCTGGATCGAACGCCTGGCGACGGTCAGGCCACGAGTGTCACGACCCTGTGATCAGGGGCGGACAGGCCCCTGGGGGAGCCGTCTGGTGGTGCATGATCGCGTCTCCGAGTCGCTGAAGGGAGACTTCATATGCTCACCAAATTCCGGGGCGCTGCGGCTGCCGTCGTCATGGCCGGCGCGCTGCTGGCGCCGGTGGCCACGGCAACCGATGCTGCGGCCGCGTCGTGCGCCCGGCACACGACGGGCGTCTGCAAGGCGAACTCGCCTCACCCGCGCGGGGCAATGGCGAAGTGCAAGGACGGCACCTACTCCTATAGCGCCCACTTCCGTGGCACCTGCTCCCATCACCGTGGCGTGAAGTACTGGTATCGGTAGAAAGGCGGGCGGCGCCCCCTAACCGTCGGGGGCGCCGCCTAGATTCATGCTCAGAAGGGCGCTGTCGGCTGACAGGGATCACCTGACGGGTCTGCCCTCTGGGTGGCCGTCGATCCAGGAGAGGCCGCCCATGTCCAGCCGCTGGCGGGTGCGGGTGACTGCCACGTAGGCGAGGCGGGCCTCGCCGTCCTCGATCGGTCCGGGAACAGCCTGCCCGTTGTCGTCCCGTTGGTCGCTGTCCTTCGGCGGGGTGAAGTCGTCCGCGATCCTCACACGGGCCCATTCGCGCCCTTTGGCCTTATGGGCGGTCGAGACGATCACCTCGGCCGACTGTTCGGGGACGAACTGGGCGACCGCGTCGAGGATGGCTTCAGCGCCGTGGGTGTCGACGAGGTCGACCAGCGGCTGCAGGTCACGTCCCGCTGGGTCGTGGGAGGCGTAGTCCTGCAGCTCTCCCCAGGTAGCAAAGAGGACGAGCTCGGGGTGGGTGGTGCGACGGCCGTCCTTGAGGTCGCGGGCGGCCAGCGCCAGGGCGCGCAGGCTGTCGCCTCCCCCGACCACCCCGACCCGTTGGCCGGCGGCGAGGAGGTTCATCGCCTGTGCCATGGCGCCGACGTTGGTGCGGCACAGAACCGCGTCGGGCAGGGCAACGGGGCCCAGGTCGGTGGGCACGGTCTCGGTACCAGTGAGACGGATCGGGGCGTCGGCGATGGCCAGCCACCGGTTGGCTTCCTCTGCGAGCTGAGGACCGAAGCGGAAGGACTGGGACAGGGCGAGCTGGGTGCCGTCGAAGCCGGTCATGACGTCTTTGGCGCCGCGCCAGTCGTAAATGGCCTGGGCGGAGTCGCCGACCACGACGAGCTGGGCGTGGCCGCGTTGGGCGAGGAAGATCTGTTCGACGACAGGGTTGGTGTCCTGGGCTTCGTCCAGGAGCAGGTAGTCGGTGTCGATCCTGGGCTGAGTGAGGGCCCAGATTTTCAGGTAGTGGTCGTGTTCGAAGCGAGCTGCGCCGTCGTCGGGGTTTTGCAGATCGGTCCAGGCTTTGCGGGCGAACGGCACGATGTAGTCCGCGAGTTCGGTGTGCAGTTTCGCGTCTTCGAGGCCGCGCAGGCGCGGGACGTGGTGACGGGCGACATCCGCATCGGCGGTATGGCAGAAGCGGGCCACGGTGCGCAGGGTGGCGTTGGAGAGGGTCTTCTGTGACAGGTCGCGTTTGCCGATGCGGATGGTTTTGGTAATGCCGAGGGCGTGGCCGGTCTGCCAGGCGGGGCGGCGCGGGGAGTTGAGGCGCAGGGTGTAGCGGTGGCCGATGGCGGCGTAGGCCAGGGCGTGGGCGGTTTTGCAGCTGACGGTGGGCGGGAAGCGGGTGCGGGCGTCCTGGGCGATGGCGCGGTTGTAGGCGAGGTAGCGGCCGCGGCGGCGGGTGGCGCGGGCGAGTTCGGCGAGTGTGGTGGTTTTGCCGGTGCCTGCCCCGGCCTGCAGGGCGAGATGCTGGCCGGCGTGGAAGGCGTCGGCGGCGGCTTGCTGTTCGTCGGTGGGTTTCAGCACGGCGTTGCTCCGGTGGTGTGGGTGAGTGCGCGCCCGACGGCTGCCAGGAGATGGGACGGGGTCGTGCTGGCGAGCAGGTGCCGGAGTTCGCGGGCGAGACGGTCGGCCTCCTGATCCGCATGCCGAGCCAGAGCCCGGTGAACGGCCTCCTGCAGGAACAGGCGCGGTGGTCTTCCCTCGTGTTCGGCAGCAGTCTCAAGAGCGGCGTACGCGGCGGGCGGGAGGGCTACGTTGAGGATGATCTGCCCGTGCGGGTCGGGGTAGTGCGTGGTGATCACGTCGACGGGAAGCTGTGTGCCCATCTGGTGGCGCAGTCTGTTGAGGGCTTTGTCCGGGGTTTTGGCGCGGACGACGGTCATCAGGCGGGTGGCGTCGTGGTTGGCTGCGAGCGGCATCGTGCGGGCGGCCAGGTGGAGCTCGGCCGGGGTGAGGGCTCTGGTCAGAGTGATGTCCAGGGCATGGTGCGCCATGGTCATGTCTCGTCGCGGTGGCTGGGCGGGGTGTGGGGCAGTCGGGTGTGGAGGTGCGCTGTGTGCAGGAGGGGGTCGAAGATCTGCCATCCGGCCGGCGCGAGATCCGCGGCACCTGGGGTTGCGGCGTGGGCGGGGCAGCGCTGGGTGCGCCAGCGCAGCTGCTCGGCATAGGGCAGGCGGCTGAGGTCGTAGACGGTCATGAGCGTTGCGGGCAGGGCGAGTTGGCCGCGCTGTGGACTGGCGGGTAGTAGTGCCCATACGCCTCGGGGGCTGGTGGGGTCGAGCACGGGGTGGGGGCAGCGGTGGCGCTGGCGGGTCTGGGCCACGCACCGGATGGTTTCGAGGGGTGCGTCGGCGAGGTAGCGGCCCAGTAGTAGCTGTACGACGGGCCGGGCGGGGCGGTCGCTGCCGGCGGCTGGTTCGCAGGCGGCGGGAGGGGTGGGGGTGAACTGGCCTGTGTCGATGAGGCGGCGGGTGCGGACGGCGAGTTGGCGGCGCAGGGCTTCGATGTACGGGCCGGTCTGCGCGGTGGGGGTGTGTCCCGGGCAGAGCGCACGGTGCGGGATGCGGCACCAGGGGCTGCCGTCGCCGTGGGGATAGGCGATGCCGCCGCTCAGGTGCCATCGGCAAGGGGCGGGGACCTGGGAGGCGTCCAGTTCTGCGGGGTGCAGGGCGATGGGTCGCTGGTCGGCACGCTGGTACCGGTCGATCCGGTGGCCGCACTGGCGGCAGCGGCTGCTCTGGCCCGTGCGCAGCAGGCGGCTGGGGCTGGTGGCGGTCACCCGCAGTGGGCGCCGGGGGCGTGCGGTGCGTGGGCTGCCGTCCCAGTGGCAGTTGGCGGAGGCGGTGTTGGGGTGCATGGCGGGACCGTGCCAGGCGACACCCCGCGATTGCGGGTAAGGCCAGACCGGAGTCGCCCGTACAGCCGAACGACACCGAACATCCGAGCCAGTTGACGCTGAAGCGTTCGATGCATGCTCGCCGGTTCGGGTGATTCACGGCCCGGGCGCAAGCGGGTGTTGCAGTGCGGTTAGGAATTCGAGGGGCCGGGCGGGGTGTGGTCGTCGCAGAGGGTGTTCAGCAGCTGCTCGATCGGCACGTCGAAGGTGTGAGCGAGGGTGTGCCAGGTGGTGAGGCTGCCGGTGGTGCGGCCGTGTTCGAGGTCGATGAGAGTGCGGCGGGCTAGGCCGCTGCGGTCGGCGAGTTCATCGAAGGTCCAGCCGCGCTCGCCCCGCAGGCGCGCGAATTCGACGCGCAGCGCGGTGAAGTCGGGGTCGGGCGGCAAGATCGTCACCCCACCATCCGACGGTGCAGGACCCTGCCCTGTCAGTGCAGACTTCTGCACTATCTGCCGGTACGGGAGTGACGTTCGCAGTGCAGGGATCTGCACTACGGTGCGTGCGTCCTGGGTGTCTCCGTCTGGAGCTCCCAGCATGGAGGCGTAGACAGACAGGAGGACGACGGGCCGATGAGGCTTGCCGGCGCGCATCCCGCGGTGCGGCGCATCTGGACGGTGGAACTGTGTTCACGGGCAGGCGGCCCGAGGCTCATCTGTCCGCACTGCACCGTGCACTCCCCTCCCCTGCAGGCCGCCTCCGCACGGTCTGCCGCCCTGGCGCATCTGGCCCGCCATGCGCGCGCCGACGCGCTGCCGACGCATCTGCGCAGCTGCCAGTGCCGGGCGCAGGGCTGCTCCTGGCATCTGCGCCATCGCGGCTGCGCCGGGCCGGTACTGCTCGCCCTGACCCGCGACCGCAGCGGCCGCGCCTGGCGGCTGTCCGACACGTGTGCGGCCTGCGCGGCCGCCACCAGCCACACCGCCGTCGTCCCGGCCACCCTGCTCGCGCCCCGGCGGCCCGAATGCCCCGGCCGCCGCCCCAAACCGCTGGGCGGCCCGGCCGAGCGCACCCGCGTACGGGAGATGCTCACCTATCTGTCAGCAGCACTCCCCCAGTTCACCTCCCCCGCCGCCCGCCTGCTCGCGCTGCAGTGCGCCCTGCGCGCCGACAACCGCGGCTGCGTCCGGCTACCCGCAGGCCTGCTGCGCGGCATGCGGTTGCACGGCCGCACTGAGCTGTGGGAAGAGCTCGAGCACACCGGCTGGCTGCGCCGCAGGACAGGCAGATATCCACATGTGGAGGCCCAGCTACTGGATGCCGCACTGCTATACCAACGGCCGGGCAGCCGAACGCGGGCCTGTGCCGCGCAGTGGGCTCTGCGCCCCGCTCCGGTTGTCGTACCGGTCGGGTGGCCGCCAGCTGTGCAGTTGGCCGCACTGGCTCTGGCTTCCCACACCGCGGGCGATGCTGGCAGTACGGACCTCGATGTCCTCGCCCGCCTGTGCGGGCACGCGCCCCAGCAGACCGCGGAACTCCTCGACCGCCTTGCGGCATCGCACGTCCTGACCGCGTGGCGGCACAACCGGGAGTCCGACGAGCTCTTCTGGTGGCTGCCGCCACTGTCCAAAGCTGACCATTGAGGGGGCAGTGACGGCTGGAAGTGAAGCAGGTACGGAACGCAGGGATGCTCAGAGGGAGGGCCATGAAGAGGGGGCGTGAACCGTCGGCAGAACGGCTGGCACGGCCCGCGCTCACGAGGGCGGGCAGAGTGCCGCTATCGCACTCCTGTCATCGCGCGAGCGTGACCTCGATCGGCTCGTTAGGGCAGATGCTGAGGGTCCTGGAGAGAGCGGCTTCCTCCCCGGGGTCAACGGACAGCTGGTAGCGGGTCTTGTCGGCGACCCAGTCGGTGACGTACTGGCAGCGGTAGCCCGCGAAGGGAGGCAGCCAGGTGCTCGGGTCCTGGTCCGACTTGGAGCGGTTGGACGCGGCGGAGACGGCGATCAGTGCACGGGCGTCGTCGAGGTCATTGGCGTAAGCCTCGCGTTCCTTCGCCGTCCAGGCGGAGGCTCCGCTGTCCCACGCTTCGGCGAGCGGGACGAGGTGGTCGACGTCGAGTTTCCTGGCGTTGTCGAAGTAGGCGTCGTCGTACGGGCTGTACCAGGATCCACCGGTGAGCACGCAGTTCGGTCCCTGCTCCGGAGCCTCGACCGCCTCCTCCAGGAGGACTTCCATACGCGTGTTACAGCCGTCCCGGTCGGCGTCGATCCAGTGCCGAAACTTGGAACGTTCATACCCGGCACGGCTCTCGTCCTGGACCGGTAGCGCCTGGAGGGCGTCGCGGACCGGCATGGTGATCGTGTCACCGGGGCTCGCGGCGCGGTCGGGTGCCGCTGGAGCGGCGTGTGCGGTGCCGGCCTGGGTGATGAGCACGGCAAGGGCGGCGACGGCAGTGCGGGGGAAACGCATAAGACGTCCCTTCGAAGATCAAGAACTTGTCGTGATCTTCGTAGCCGTTTACTCGGCCACCCGCCCGGGCTCCCGACCGCAACTCACCCGTCCGTGGCGGGAAGTCAGATGGTCGCGCGGCGGAGCAGTCTGGCGGGACAGGCCGTCGACGCTGCGGCAGCACAGAGCACTCCCCCCGTTTCGCTCTGAGCAGGCCAACAGGCTTGCTGAGCAAGCTAGTTGACCCTCATCGAGAAGGTGCTACAGTACTGCTCCATCGGGCGCCCAGAGCGCCCGAACTGCTTGTCGGGCTCTCCTTTCCTCGGATTCGAGGAGCGGGGGCCTTTTCTCTTATGCGCTGTCACAGGCCCCCGGAAATCGCCGGGGGCCTTCGTCGTCCTTTGGAGGCCATTCATTGACCACTCTGTCCGTTCCTGTCGGCGCCGCCGCGTCCGGAGTACCGATCTGGTTGGCTGCTCTCGGTGCTGTCGCCGTGGTGGTCATCGTTGTGCTGTGCGCTGGTGTCGCTGTTGCGGCGCTGAATCGAACCGAGCGGGCAGATGTTGCTGAGACGCTGTTGGGGCTGAGCTATGTCATCTCGGCCCTGTCCGGGCTGCTGCCGTGGGGACGCCCGTCTTCACCGCCTGCCCTGCCTGCTCGCCCGGCGCCGAATTCCTCCTCCAGCGCTGAACCGGCGGTGCAAGAGGGATCTGCGAGGCTGGAGGACCTGTGCGTTGGCCCTGAGCCACCGCCGGCCGAGCAATCGCGCAGGCCGATGCGGCCGTGTCCGGGAGATGCGGGACCTACGGCACGGTCTTCGTCGGTGCATCGCGGCTGCAGAGAGGCCGCCTCGCACGGACGGCTACTTCGTTAGTCCCGGCACCTCTTGGGCCACGGTTCTCCACGCGGATGAGCTGGCCTGGGACAGCTGGGTCTCTTCCGAACCGGTCACGTCTGCTGCCCGCGAACTCGCGGGCAGCACGGGCTGCCGGTGTCGATCGCACAGCGGAGACCGGGACCGGCTGAGGGGTGAGTCTGCACCGGTCATGCCTAGGCTGCGGGCGCGGCGTCCTCCTCGGTCCAGTCGCCCTCGAACAGGCCCCCGGGCAGGAACAATGCCCGGTCAGCTGCGGATGCTGCTGTCGAGGAAGCTGAGGACCATGCGGACTGTGTCGCGGCTGAACCAGGCGGTCTCGGGGTGCTGTTCGAGGATGTCCTGGATGTGGAAGGTGACCTTGGCCCAGTTGCGGAAGTTGCCGTGGCAGGCGGCGTCGTTGATCCACATCAGGTCGTCGGGGGCGACGTTCTGCCACAGGGCGTGGTAGGTCGGCATCAGGGCCAGGACTTCGTCGGGGGTGAGTGGTTGGTACTGCTGGTAGATCGGGATGCGGGAGAAGAGGCCGGAGCAGCTGCGGATGCGCTGGAGGCAGTTGTCGCCGCCGGCGAGGATGACGGTCAGCTGGGTGCGCCTGTTCTCCCAGAGAGTCTGCAGGTACTCCAGGGAGCTCCTGGTCAGGCCCTGGGCTTCGTCGCAGACCAGGACGCGGTGCTGCTCGGCGAAGGCCTGCACGAGGAGTTGGTCGAATGCGTCGCCTTTGGCGGGAGGGTCCCCGGGCAACGCCAGCGCGCGATAGAGGGCGGCTCGCAGGGTGCCGAGCGGGGCTCCTTTGCGGCATTCGAGCCAGAGGGTGTTGTCGGGGGCGAGGTCGCGCAGGCTGGTGTTGACGGCGAAGGTCTTGCCGAGTCCGACATCACCGTGGACGCAGAACAGGGCGCGGGCCTTGATGACGGTGGCCAGGTGGCGTTGGGTCAGACGCGAGGCGGTGGTGGGCAGGAGGCGGGCTCCGGCGAGACCGAGGTAGTGGTCGTTGGCTGGGGCGGTCGTGTCAATCGTGTGGTTCATCGGTGGGCTCCTCGGGCGGGGTAGGCAGCGGGGCGGGGTTCCAGGAGGCGGTGGGGTCGGGCAGCGGCGGGAGCAGGGGGTCAGTGGAGCCGGGGCGGCTTTCGGCGGGGCTTTGGGTGTTGTTCCAGGTGTTGGTGGGGTCGGGCAGCGGGATGAGGTCGGGGCGTGCTTCGCTGGCGTGTTCGTCCTGGCGATGACCGTCGAGGATTGCGGCTGCCTGTTCCTGGGTCATGTCGCTGACCGGGCGGGGGGTGATGGGGACGGTGTCGCCTTCGAAGCGTTCCTCACGCTGGCGCTTCGCCTTGTCCAGGGCGGTGCGCAGGCGGCCGGCTTCGCGGTCGGCCGCGTTCCGTACTGCACTCCGTTCCTGGGGGTTGGCTGCGTTCTGCAGGACGGCCGGGCCCAGGTAGGTGCCGTCTTTGGCGTCGAAGAGTTCGACGGTGCGTTCCTGGCGGGGCATGTAGCGCAGCACGACTTTGTCGCCGCCTCGGCCTTGCATGTAGGGGGCGAGGTAGAGGCGTTTGCCCCAGTGGACGCCGTCTGAGTTGATCGTCAGGTGGGTGGGATGGACTTCGAGGGTGAAGAGGAGGTCTTCGGGGTCGGGGTCGTAGATGGGGGTGAGGTCGTCGTGCCACAGCTCGTAGGGGGTGCGGTTGTCGCGGGTGCGGATGCGGTGCTCGTGGTTCCACTCGTGAACCCATTCGAGGAGGCTGCGGATGAATGCCTCGTAGGTCAGGAGGCTTTCATCGAGGTCTTTTTTGGTGCGGCGGCTGGTTCGGGGGGCGTGGACGAAGCCGGGTAGGCCGGGGAAGTGCATCTTTTTGACGGCGCGGTTGAGGGCTTCGACGGTTCCCTTGAGCTCTGGGTGTCTGGGGGGAAGGTCGACGACGCGGACGCCGAGGATGCCGAAGGCTGTTTCGACGGTGTCGCTCAGGAAGTCTTTGCCTCTGTCGACCCGGACGAGGCCGGGGCTGCCTCCGAAGGGGCCGTGGTCGCCTCCTCGCAGGACGGCGGCCCGGATGGCGAGGAGGATGTTCTCCCGGCTGGGGGTCTGTGCGGAGATGGACAGGCCGCAGATGGCGTCGCTGGCGCAGTCGATGAACCAGGTGATCCAGGGTTTGCGGCGGTGTCCGTTGACGTTGACCCAGACGCTTGCTTCGACGTGGTCGGCTTCCCAGGCCTGGTTGCGGTGTCCGATGTCGCGGGTGAAGTGGACGTCGAATTTGCGGCGTTCCTTCTCGCCGCCGCGCAGGCCGGCGAGGAAGCCGGGGGTGTAGGCGGTGGTGACGGCGCGGTGGAAGGTGGCGTAGGAGACGGGATCGTCTCCCAGGTGGCCTCTTTTGCACAGGTCCCGGTAGGCGGCGGCGATGTTGCCGCAGAAGAGGGCGACGGCGTCGCGCATCACCTGGGTGAGGGTGAAGGAGGCGGGGCGTTGTGGGGTGTAGCGGTCGTTGTGCTGGGCGGCGTTGTCCATCCATCGGCGCACGCTGCGCGGGTGGACTCCGAAAGTCTCGGCGACGGTTTTGATGTGGTCGGTGGTGAGGCTGTTTTGCTGGGCGAGGTACATGAGCCGACTGGTGGCTGCCCGGCGCAGGCGGGTGTCACGCAGGGGCTGTTCAGCGGTCACGAAGTGTCCTTCCCGGGGGATGGCTGTGCCCGGTGTGGTGGTGCTGGTCAGACGGGGGCGAGGCTGAGCAGGCCCGCGCCGTAGGACTGGGCGCGGCCGATGCCGCGGCAGATGCTCTGGGCGAGGAGGCGGGCGTCGGTGATGCGGGCGTGTCCGTCGAACTGGATGAGCTGGTGGTCGAGTCCGGGCCGGTGGGGGGTGTGCGGGGAGCGTTCGAAGGTGCGGGGGGTGAGGCTGATGTCGGTGAGGGCGAGGCCGGCCTGGCTGGCTCTGCGCTGCCACCACTGGGCGGCGTCGTGTCCGTGCAGGGCGGTGGGGGTGCCGCGGCGGCGCAGGAGGCGGCCGTCGGGTTGTAGGCCGCAGGGGGGACCGGGGAGGTGGCGGACGGGGACGGTGGTGATGCGGTAGCGGACGTGGCGGCCGGGGGTGAGGGCGTGCAGGACGGGGGTGAGGTCGCGGGCCGCGACGAGGGTGCCGTAGCGGGCGGGCAGGCCGGCGAGGTTGGGTGGCTGGGTGGTCTGGACGAGCAGAGTGGGCGCGTCGTGGTCGGTGTCGAGACGGAAGAGGAGGCCGGCGTCGCGGCGGGGGTGGGGGCTGGGGGTGCCGGGGGTCAGACGCATGAGCGTTTTGTGGAGCTGGACGCGGTCGGCCAAGTCACGGCGTACGGCGTGGTGGGCGGTGTTGAGGCGGATGCAGGTGAGGGTGGCGGTGGGGGTCATGGCTGCTCCGGGTGCATGTAGGCGGCGAGGGTGGTGAGGGGGTCGGGGCCGGCGTAGAGGGCTGTGGGCAGGGGGATACGGGTGCGCCATGCGCTGCGTGGGTGGTAGCGGCGGCGGCCGGGGGTGAAGTCGACGGGCTGGTCGCACAGTTCGTAGTGGTCGATGGCGGTGGACGGGTCGGGTGGGGGGTCTTCGTGGATGAAGTCGACGTTGACGGTGGTGGTGTGGGGGCGGGGTGGGCGGGCGAGGCTGAGCGGGGTGCGGCGGGTGAGTTCGTTCATGGGGTCCGTGACGGCGGTGGCCAGGACGAGAGGTTCGGTGGGAACGCAGGTGCGGCGGCCGAGGTAGGGGGCATTGCGGGGGTGGCGGAGGTGGCCGGCGATGGTCTGCAGGAGAGGGGCAGGGCCGGTGACTGCGACGGTGAAGACCGGGTCGGCGAGGTAGTGGCGGTGGGAGACGAGGGTGGACTGCGCCTCGGGGCGTTGGGGGCCGCCGCTGGTGCGCAGCTGCTTGTCGCGGGGGTGGCCGCCGCCGACGGTGTGGAAGTCGGTGTGGGGAGTGCCGGGCCGGTCGATGCGGATGAGGAATCCCAGGTCCTGGTAGCAGGGCTGGCCAGGCAGCTCGGTGAAGGAGTCGAGGACGTGCTGGGGTGCGCGTCCGGCGCAGTTGGCGAACATGCCGATCAGGGCAGAGCGGGTGGGGTGGGGGGCGGTGTCGCGGTCGTGGAAGGCGGCGCTGGTACCGAAGGCGGCCAGGGGGCCCGCGAGGCGCAACAGCAGAGCGCTCACTCGGCGTCCGCTGGCGTTTGGCCGGTGGCTTGCGCGGCCGCGTTGGTAAGGGCTGCGGCGATGAGGGCGTCGAAGCTGTCGTGCCGGGTGCCGAGGTGGGCTGCGTCGCCGGTCTGGGCGGTGGCGTAACCATGGCCGACCAGGTCGCTGGTTCCGGTCAGCCGGTGCGTGATGCCGGCGCAGGTGTCCAGGGCGTGGTAGCTGGGGGTGAGGTAGCCGCCGCCGGGGGCGGCTTGCACGGGTTGTTCGAAGGCGCTGGCGTAGGTGACGGGGCGGCCGTCGCGGACGGCGTAGGCGACCAGGTCGGGCACGGTGTGCGGGGCGGTGGACGTCTGCTTCGCGGGGAGCACGGTCATGATGGCCGCGCGCATGAATAGGCCGGTCAGGTGCAGCGCCTGGTTCTGGTCGCCATCGAGTTTGCGGGTCAGGTCGGTGAGGTTGACCGTGGTGAACCGGTAGAACACTCCGCTGGTCAGGAACGCGGTGTCCATGAAGGCGCTGCCGCGGTCGCCCGCGCCGAGCCAGTCGTCCACCGCGGTCACGAAATCCGGCTGCAGATCGCTCTTGTGCGTGGTGAGGGCGGGGGCGGTCTGCACGGCGCTGGGGACGTCGGCGTCTGTCAGGCCGGCGAGCATGCGGCCGAAGAGGTGGATGGTGGCCGTGGGCCGGCTCAGGCAGGCAGCCACCTTGTCGGTGGGCAGCAGGGCGGGCGGCTTGCCGCGGCCGGGCTTGGTGTCGTCGCTGTCGTCGGGCTCCTTCTTCTGGAGGCGGGCCAGGCCCTTCTCCAGGGCGGCACGGTGATCGGTGCACAGCTCGGCGAGGTCCTCGACGATGGAGTCGGCGGCGACCAGGAGCATGGCGTTGGTGCGGTGGCCGTTCCTGGGGTCGGTGTCCAGGCCCTTGGCGGTGGCGGAGCGGGCGATCTGCCCGGCGGCGAAGTGGGCCAGGTCCTCGGGCCAGCCGGCTGCGCGCAGCGCCTCGGCGACATGCGGGGGCAGGTAGCGGGTGCGGGTGGCGGGCTCTTCGAGCGTGTCCTCAAGTGCCAGGCGCAATGGGCGTCGTTGGGTCTGGGCGGGGACCATGATGCGCTTGGCGTTGCCGACGGTCATGGTCTTGGGCACGTTGTGCTGGTCCCGGTTGAGGCAGGACGGAGGCCTGTGCTCAAGCATGTGGATGTCGAGGTAGCGGGTGTGCATCACAGCTCCAGGAGGGTGTCGGGGACGGTCAGGTAGAAGGCGTGACGCCAGCGGCCGGCGACTTCCAGCGGGTCGAAGTCCCACTGGGCGAGGTCCTCGAGCAGCACGGCGAAGTCGCATGCCAGGCCGAGATTGAGCAGCCGGCGGATCGTGTGAGGCAGCCGGGTGTGCAGCAGGTCGGCGGAGAGCACGCCCATCACTTCCACTTCGCGCTGCCAGCCTGCGGCGGTGTGGGGGTGTGCGCGGGCGGAGTCGGCCAGGGTCCGGCCGAAGTTGGGGCGCCGCGACCAGCCGTCCAGCAGCGCTGATTCGGATTCCAGGGGGTCGTCCAGGTGGAGGCCACGGTGCGCTGGCGAGGAGGGGGTTGTTTGGGTCCAGTCCGGGACGGGACGTTCCAGGGCGATCAGGGAGGCGATCGTGTAGTGGGCGCGGCGGGCGCCGAAGCCCTGGCAGGGTTTGACGAGGTAGGCGTCCATACGTGGGCACTCGGTGAGGGGCTGGCCGCGGCCGTTCTCCAGGCGGCTGCGGATGCGCGGGGTGCGGCACAGGCCGCGGACGTGGGCGACGAAGGCGTCGTAGTGGCGGCGGCGCTCGTCACGGCTGGGCATGCGGTCCTCCGGTCGGGCAGAGCGTGTCGTCAGGGGCTGTGCCAGCGCGTCGCAGGCTCTGCACGGCGCGGGCAAGTGCCGGGCCGGCCTTGGGCAGGCGGTTGAGGGCGTCGCGGGTGGTCTCGGACAGTGCCGTGATGGCCGCGGCGGCGAACACCCCGTAAGCGGGCCGTGTGTCGTCGACGAGCTGCCAGAAGGCTTGCTCGGCGCGCGGCCAGTAGTCGGCAAGGGCCTGGCCGGCCCACAGACCAGCGTCCCTTTTCCCGCCGCCCTTTCGGGGTGGGGCTGCCGTGCGCCGGGTGAGGCCGGTGTCCTTCCAGACCTGGTCGGCTGCCTGGCGCAGGGCGGCGCCCAGGGTCTCCGCGGCGGCGCAGCACTCGACAATGCGGGAGGCCTTGACGGGGTCGTTCTCCTGGGCCAGCGGCCAGATCGGCGGGGTCAGGCTGGTGTACCAGATGCGGTTGTTGACCTGGCCTTCCTGGTCGAATCCGCACACCCATACCCGCAAACTGGCGCGGGTGTCCTCGGGAAGGCTGTTGATCGTGGTGAATGCCTCGGGCCGGCAGCCCGGCCTGTGTTCGTCACCGGCGAGTGCCAGCGCGGACAGCGCCCGGAACTTGGCGTAGTCGGCGTCTGCGCGGCGCGGGCTGCGCCGGCGCTCTGCGGGTGCCGCGGGGTTGATGTCGTAGACGAGGTAGGGGTCGGTGGCCTCCAGCGGGGGGTACTGGGTGGCCCAGGTCAGGTAGGCGTCGGTGACGTGCTCGCCGCTCTCGTCGGGAACCAGGAGTGCGGCGTGCCGTGAGCGGCCGGTCAGCAGCCGTCTGGGCCAGGTCACCTCCGGCGGTGCCTGCAGCGGATCGGCGGCGGGCTGTTCCCAGGGGCAGGCGTCGCTGCCGGGGGCCTGGTCGTCGCCGCGGTAGGGCACCTGGTGCAGCAGGAGGGTCTCGTACAGGGTGCGGCCGCGGGGGTGGAAGGAGACGGTGGAGCGCAGCGGGCCAGCTTGCAACTGTCCGCTGCTCACACCGTCGACGGTGCGTGCGGTGGCTCGCCCGGAGGGCCCGTAGTAGTGGTAGGCGAGCAAGTTCCACAGTGCTTCCCTGGCGAGCACGGGCTGGGGATCGGTGTCGGTGTGACGGGGGTTGAACCAGACCAGGTTGCGGCCGGCCGCGCGGCCGTAGACGAGGGAGTTGATCCCGCTGCGTTTAGAGCACTGGACGGCCAGTGCCACGTCCTGCCACCACGGGCGCACGGGGTGGAAAAGGTCGAAGGCATCGGGGTCGGCATCGAAGTAGGCATGCACCCTGTCGGGGTCGAAGCCGTCTGTGCGTCTGAGCAGTTCTGTCCGGTGCTCCAGCCAGTCCTTGATGGGCTGGTCCGGGTCGTCGAGTTCGGTGATAGGGGCGCATATCGCGGTGAGGAGGCGGTAGAGGGCAGACTGGGCGGGCGGCAGGGGCAGGGCCAGGTCGTCGATGCGGTGTGCGTCCGCCAGCAGGTGGCGTAAGCCGACGTACTCGATGTGCTTGCCGCAGCGCACCGGGATGCAGGGTCTCAGGTCGATCCGGTAATTCGGCGGTGGCATCACAAACACTCCCTCTTCGCTTGCCGCCGGCCCGTACGGGGCCATGTCGAGGACGCGGCATAAGGCGTTTGGGCAGAGCGGTAGCGGTATGGACGGGATGCGGCGTGAGGGGGGCGCCCGGGCGGGTCCGTGAAGGGCGGGGTTCCGGCGGCGGGAGCAGATCAAGGGGCCGCTGAGACGAGAGCAGGGACACATTTCGTGACGAGCGATACGCACCGTCACATGGATCAAGGAAAGCATCCGCGGTGAACTGCCGTACAGAGCCTGCGAACTAGTGTGATCAACGGCTGGCGTGCAGGCCGGGGCGCGCGTCCAGGGGTGGTGCGCGCCGCGTACACCGCCGTGCGCCGTACCCTGCGCGCAGGGACGGAGGGCGGCTCTCCCTGACGTACCGGCACCACGCTCCGGCGCGGGTGGACATGCGGCTGCTGCCTCGGCGAAGACGCCGTGCACTGGTTGAGGAAGTCCTCGCGACTGCGGCCATGGCAACGGACTGTCACTGCGGGAGCGCTGAGGCATCGGTGACAGGCGCTGCCTCACGTCGGTGAACGGCCCTGCCCGTGGCGTCTCGGTGCAGGAACGCGCGTCGGTCTTGCCGGGTCAGGCCGTTTCGGTGTGGATCAGACCCAGTTCGTCATCGATATGGAGCTGGTGGCGGCCGAGCCGGGCCGCTTGCGGGCGGTCCGGCTCGTGTGGGAGGAGGACGAGGTCGGCGAGCAAGGGGTGCTGTTGCCAGGCCTCGGGGCCGTGATGCTCCTGGGTGGCGGCAGCGACCCAGGCGCTGGGTACCGGCACACAGTGCTGCAGGACGGTACGGATCGCGGCTGGGCGCAGATGGGGGCCCTGAGGCAGGGGAAGTTGGCCTGCCTCGTCGAGGGTGGGAGGGCGATCGCGGTGCCGGTAACAGGCGAGGACGCGGCCGGGCCGGTCGTGCGGGCGGGTGGCTGCCTGGGCCGCGGTCAGCTTCTGACGGTGCAGGTCGGACAGGGAGGCGACGCGGTCGTGCGGGGGCACCAGGTGGGCGCTGCTGGTGTGTTCCTCGGCCCGCTCCGCCGCCAAATGCTGGGCGTGCAGGGCAGCGAGACGGTCAGACCAGGTGGCCGGCCGTCCGGACTGGTGGATGAGTTCGACCAGGTGCTGGGCGTGCCCGGGCAGGGTGATCTGGTGGTGGCCGAGCCGGGTGAGCAGGTGGGCGGTGGCGTGCTGGAGGTAGGGGTGTTCGGTCGTGGCCCAGGCGTCGGGCAGCAGGGTGGTGCGGTCGTGGTCGACAGGGTGCAGGACGGTGAGACGGGGACCGCGGGCCCGGATCCAGGGCGGACGCGGGGCGATGCCGGGAGGCCGTTCGATCTGCCAGGTCTGTTCGAAGCGCCACAGCCGGCCCGCGCGCTGGATCAGCCGGGCCAGTGAGGTGAGGTCGCTGACCACAAGGTCGGCATCGATATTGAGGCTGAGCTCCAGGAGACTGGTGGTGACCACCACCAGCCGCTCGGGGCGCGGACCGGTCGGGCCGAGCCCGGTACGGACCTGCGCCAGAGCCCGTTCGAGGTAGTGGCCGGGAAACCGGGCGTGCACCAGCAGCAGTTCCTGCGGCCCTGCGGGCCACTCCAGGAACCGCTGGAGGTAGCGGTAGGTGTCCTGGGCGTCGGCGACCGTGGTGCACACGATGACGGCGCATCCTCCCAGCCGGGCCACGGGAGCGACCTCTGCGGCGATGCGGGCCAGCCGCTCCCCCGTTCTGGCCCGGCGTGCCGGGTCATCGAGGCGCCGGTAGTGCGCCGGCCGCAATCGGAGAGTGACGGTGCGCTGCTGGGCTGCGGCGTGCTGTGTGCGTGCGTCAGCGGGGATGAGGGCGACCTGGGCGGTGGCGGCATCGGCGAACAGCCAACCCGGGTAAGGCACGGTGAACTCGTCTGCGCGCGCCATCAGATCGCGCCTGCGGTGGCCGGCACCGGCCAGATAGGAGTACACGAGTTCACGCGCCTCCTGTCCAGGCAGGGTCGCCGACAGCACCACCACCGGGACACGCAGGCTGCCCAGCCAGTGCAGCAGGCGGGTCAGGATGCGTCGGCTGAACGCGGTGAGCGCATGTGCCTCGTCGACGATGACGCACTTGCCCGACAGGGACAGCATCCGCAGAGCGCTGTCGCGCACCGGGAGCGCAGCCATCAGTGCCTGGTCGACGGTGGCGACGGTGAACTGGGCCAGCAGCGCACGGTCCCAGCCGCGCACCCAGCCGTCCGGGAGGATCCGCCGCCAGGTACCGCTCCTCCCGCTGTTGCCGGCTGGCCGGCAGCCGTCGTCCTCGTCGTCGTCCTCGTCGGTGTGCGGGTCGTCGCCGGTGCAGACAGGGACGTCGCCGGGGGCGAGCATCTCGTCGGTGTAGGCGGCGTTCAGCCAGCTGTGGTTGTGCGCGAGCGTGAGCACGGCCGGAGTGGGACGGTGCGCACGGAGATAGCCGCACAGGGTGTCGTAGGCGGCGTCCGCGGTGGCCGTGGTGGGCAGCAGAAAGCACAGTCCGCGGGTGCCGCACGCGTCGTTGAGGATACGGGCCGCCTCCAGGGCGGTGATGGTCTTGCCCGCGCCGGTGCCGTCGGTGACCAGCAGGATCCCCGTGCCTCGTGCACTGGCCAGTTGAGGGAGGCGGTCCAGGACGGAAGCCTGCAGCGGGTTCGGGGTGCGCAGACCGGGATGCGCGGCGGAGAACGGCAGTTCCGGCAGTTCGATACGTGGCAGCCGTGACTCCTCCACCACCTCGCGGGCCTTCCAGCGGGCCCAGGCGAAGTGCTCGGCCGCACCATAGGCGGGCATGTCCGCCCGCGGCGCCCACACCTTGCGCTGGCTGGCCAGCCGGTCGGCGGCCATCACCAGTCCGGTCATCAGCACTGCAGCCGTGACGGACACCTGCCTCGGCGTAGCCTCGGCGCCCGTCAAATGCCCTACCTGGGCGGCGTAGCGAAAGCGGATCTCCTGCCACAGCCTGCCGCCCAGGTCGGCCTGCACGCGCCGGGTACTGGCCGCACCGTGCACATCGAGCTGCGGGAAACGTCCGTGGTGACCGCCCGCAATCTGCGCCATCCGCACGGCCGGACTGGCGTCATCCGACAGCTCGTAACCCATCTCTGCGAGGATCCCGACCAGGGCGTGCGCCGAAGCCCGCTCATGCCGCATCAATCTCCAGCGGCCCGTATCGGCCCGCAGCGCATCACTGACCCGTGCCCACGCGACCGGTTCACAGGCCTGGAAACGGCTCACTTTGCCCAGGTCATGCAGGCCCGCGATGAACATCACCACACGGCGAGCCTGCGCCTCGCTCATCCCCAGCCCCCCGGCGATAGCGGCGCGCTGTGCCCCGGTCAGCAGCCGGTCCCACAACTCCCCGGCCACAGCAGCCGTATCGAGCATGTGGAACAGCACCGGGTAGATCAACCCGTGCCGGGCGCAGTACTTGCCCCACAGACACAACGACAGCCCCTTGACCCGGCTCTCTTCTACAACCCCCACGCCCGCGCTCACCCTCCCGACAGCCACCGGAACCGAACGCCGCATCCCCTACCCCGCCACACCCCGGCACGCGCCAACTCCTGCCCACAACCGCCCGCTTGAGTGAATCGCCCCCATGGCACGCATCACCAGCACGGAAGACGGGGCAGACTGCCCGAGCCGCCCACCCCGCACCCACATCACGTAACGGCAAAGCCGCCACACAACCGCAGGTCAACAAGAGTCCAGTCCGCACACGCAGAGATGTACCGTCTGACCAGGTGGCTATGGCATCGTCGGTATCGTCCAGTCCGCACACGCAGAGATGTACCGGTCACGGCCACGCTCGCGGCGTCCTTGGTGATGTCCAGTCCGCACACGCGGAGATGCACCGTGATCACCCGGATCATCGACATCGCCCATACCGTCCACCCCGCACGCGCGGAGATGCATCGATGACCGCCCCGGGAGCCCTCCTGGCTGTCCTGTCCACTCCGCACATGCAGAGATGCACCGACGCGCTCGTGCTCGTCCAGGAAACTCCGCGCGACTCGCACAGCGGCGATGTACCGGTGGTGCATCACCCCGTCAGGTCGCGGCCGCTCACTGATCCGCACGAGCGGAGATGCACCGACCTCACCGAACGCCTCCCGCGACCTTCGTCATTCGAGCCGCGCACGCGGAGATGCACCGTCCTTGCCCCGGTCCACCCGTACTGTCTCGGGCTCGCTCCGCACACGCAGAGATGCACCACCACTGGCCGCCTCATCGTCATCGAGGCCCACGTCCACTCCGCACACGCAGAGATACACCGATGACCGCCCCGGGCACCTTGCTGGCCGTGCTGCCCATGCCGCACACGCAGAGATTCAACGACGGACGGATACAGGCTGACTTCGCCTTCGGGTTCCACTCCGCGCGCGTAGAAATACACCAGTCGGCGGCACCCACCTGCCCGGCAACACCAGCGGCGCTCGCCCTCTTCACGGGTCAGGGCGAGTTCGGTCTGCGCACGCAGAGATGTACCGCAGCGGATCGCGATCCGCAGGCCCGCGTCGAAGTCCACTCCGCACACGCAGGAATGCACCGTCACCGAAGACCGTGACTCGCACACGCGGAGATGAACCGCTGATCCGCCAGCGAATCGCCCCGGCTCCGCGAGGGGGGGCGGTCCATTCCGCACACCTGGAACCGTCCTCGCCCCGTTCCGGTCCGTACTCGCGGAGAAGTAGTGATGTACCGCGCTTCGAGTTCACAGGCCACTCCAGGTACTCCAGACCCACGAACCAAGATCAAATCTTCTACGCGATTCACATCAGAATGTCCTGCACTTTTGCGCGACTTGCCACGATCACCTTTCACGCAATGTCACGTCACAGAACCAACACACCAGCTCAACAGAACTTTCTGAGTGACATTCAGGTGAGAGAGATCTTGGACGTTTCAGTGCGAGACAACAGGAGGCGTAATGATTCCCCCGTGGGCGAAGGGGCCAGCGCGCACTGACCGCGGGGGTGTCACGGTGTTCGTCGCCGTGTGCGTCCTTGCGCTGATCGGCATCATCGGTGTGGCCGTCGACGGCGGCGCGAAGATGGCCGCCACCGAACGCGCCGACTACGTCGCGGGCGAAGCAGCCCGGGCCGGTGGGCAGGCCATCGACCCCGCCCAGGCTGTCACCGGCAAGGCGATCACCGTCGACCCGCAGGACGCGACTGCTGCCGCGCAGGCCTACCTGCGCTCCGCCGGAGCCACCGGCACCGTCAGCGTATCCGGGGACGGTCAGCGGGTCACGGTCACCGTTCACGGCTTTAGCGACACGGCCTTCCTGTCGGCCGTCGGGATCGGCTCACTGCCGGTGACCGGCCACGCCACCGCGACCCTCCTGCACGGCGTCACCGCACCCGAAGGAAACTGATGCGCACTGCCAACCTGGTCCGGCTGTTCACGGCCGGTGTGAGTCTGCTCGTCCTGACGGCCACGGTCGGCGCTCTGCCGCTGCTGCTGGCCTGGGCCACCCCGGTCATCTGGGCGTCCAGCCACGATGGCCTGGCGCACCTGCTAGACCGGCAGGACACCGGGGCCGTGTTCCTTCTCGTACTGGTCGCAGTCGGCTGGATGGGGTGGGCGCAGTTCACGTTCTGCACGCTGCGGGAGTTGGCCGCGCAACTGCGCGGCCGCCGTTGGCATGCCCCGCGCGGACTGGGTGCCTCGCAGCGCGCCGCTGCTCTTTTGGTCGGCAGCATCCTGGTCCTGCTGCCCGCCAGTTCGGCCCTCGCCTCGGATGCCCAGGCGTCCCCGGCCACCACCGCAACTCGTATCCCCGGCCAGGCATCCGAAAGCGAGCAGAATTCGCGTGCAGGCCAGGACTCGCATGGCTTAGCCGCAGAGGCGAGTGAGTCGTACACGGTGCGCGAGATGCGGCCCGCGGAAAGCTTGTGGAGCATCGCGGAGCGGGAGTTAGGCGACGGGGAACGGTGGCGGGAGATCGCCGACCTCAACGAGGGCCACGCCATGACCGACGGGCACGTCTTTCGATCCAACAGCTTCCTCCAGCCGGGCTGGAAGCTGGCCATGCCGGAACGTTCGAGACTCCAGGGACTACAGACGCAGACCCAAGAACGCGCGCCGGTGGCCGCCGAAAAGGACGAGCACGTCGTCACCGTCCACTCCGGTGATTCCCTGTCGAAGATTGCCGAGAAAGAGGTCGGCGACGGCGGAGCATGGCCCGCCCTGTTCCAGGCCAGCAAGGGCCACCGGCAGCCGAACGGACTGCCTGCTATCACCGACCCCGACCTGATCTACGCAGGCCAGCGCGTCACCGTACCGGGCGCCCGCCCCGACCCGAACCGCCCATCCGCGGATCGTCAGCGCAGCGATGGCACCAGAAGCAAGCCGCCCTCTGCGCCCGACCAAAAGCCCTCCACGGGCGCCGGCGAGCAGGACGACATGCCAGCCGCGACGCCCAGCCAGAGCCATGCGCCCAAGTCATCAGCCCCGAGGACGCCGTCGGCCAGCGCAACCCCGCACGAGTCGGCGGAGCCCGTCGCCCCCACATCGCAGCCCGCCACCCCTTCTCCCAAAGGGTCCGAGCCCGCCCCGGCCAGCGGCCTGCTGAATCTGCGCACCGTTTTGGGTGCCGGCGCGCTGTTGGCGGCCGCCGTTACGACAGCTCTCGCGCTGCGCAGGACGCTGCAGCGCCGGCGCCGTAAGCCGGGCGAGACGATCGCCATCACAGCGCAGATCGCGCCCGCCGAGGCGCAGCTCGCGGCGGCCGCCGAACCATCTGGCACCGCTCGCTTGGACGTGGCGCTGCGCACGATGGCCTATGCCGCTGAGCGGGATGGTCGAGGCGTGCCGGTTCTGCGGGCTGCGCGCCTAGATGCCCGCACCGTCCATGTGCTGCCCGAGGACCCTGCGTCCGCACCGCAGGTGCCGTTTGTGGCAGGTACGGCGGGCTGGTGGCGGCTCGACACTGGCGCTGAGCTTTTAGACGAGGAGAAGGCTCGCGCGATTGCGGCGCCGTGTCCGGCCTTGGTGACGGTGGGCAGCGCGGAGTCTGGTGATCTCGTTCTGGCTGATCTGGCCCGGCTGCCCGTCGTGTTGCTGGACGGTAATCCGGTGCATATCAGCGAGGTGTGCACGTCGTTGGCGCTGGAGTTGGGCATGAGCCCGTGGGCCCACCATGTCGAGGTCGTCGCCGTCGGGTTCGGCGAGGACCTCCCCCGTCTGATGCCGAACTCCCGGATCGCGTACATGCGCCAGGCTGCGCACGCGCTGCGCGATCTGACCGAGCGGCTGTTGGAGGTCCACCAGATGCCCGAGACCGCCGGCTACCCGTATGTGGTGCTGTGTGCGAGCGCGCTGGATGACGATACGGCCTGGCAGTTCGCCGACGTCCTTGGCAAGGCCCCGCAGATTCCTGTCACGCTGATCGCCCCGACTGGCACCACTGCCGGTCATTTTCCCGAAGCGGACATCCTCGCCGTCTCCGCGCAGACACCGCAGCGCTTCGACCCGCTGGGCATCGACATCACCGTGCAGCGCCTGGAGCACGCCGCCTACCAGCAGATCGTCACGGCGCTGGCTGTCTCGGGGCAGCCGTCCCACCCAGCGCAGGGGGTCTGGCAGCACGTTCCCGGCGAACCCAGCGCCACGGGACCGGCCCCGAGCGCGCAGGAGGAACCACCCGGCGACAACGACACGTTTCCCCCACCGGCCCAAAACCGCTCAAGAGCAGCCGGCTCGGACAGTGACGATGCTGTGTTCCCTGCCCTGTTGAAGGCCTCAGCCAATCCCGCCGCACTGTCCCTGGCGCACGCATCGCCTGCCACCACCGACGTCAGCGAGCCCCAGCGGGTCGAAGAGGCGAGCACAGAGGTGACAGATGCCAGCGCTGTGCAACGGATGCCGGCCCAGGACCCCGCTGATGAGGGCATGGGAGACGCGATGGTCTCGCAGGACAGCGGCGGCCCCGAGATCCGGGTGTTGGGGCCGGTGGATGTAGACGGTCTCGGCCGCACCGGTCACGGACCACGCACAGCGCAGCTCGCCGCACTCCTCTACTTCCGTCCCAACCGCACGGCCGACGTCCTGTGCGCCGACATGGATCCCGTCAGCCCCTGGTCGGCTGCCACGCTCAACGCCCGCCTCCAGGGCCTGCGCCGAGCATTGGGCAACGATCCAGACGGCGAGGCATACGTGCCGCGCCGCCGCACCGCAGACGACCCTTACACACTCGCCGACGGCGTGCGCTGCGACTGGACCCGCTTCACCCAACTCGCCGAACACGCACTCCCCCAGGGCCCAGAAGGGCTGGCGGACCTGGAGGCAGCTTTGTCCCTGGTGCGGGGCCGCCCCTTTGGTACGCGGGCGCCGGCGTGGGCCGAGCCGTATCAGCAGGAGATGACCACCCGGATCATCGACGTCGCCCACACCGTCGCCACCCACCGCGCCCAAAAGGGGCCTCACCACGATCTCGGCGCCGCACGCAAAGCCATCATCACCGGCCTGGACGTCGACGAGACAGCTGAACTGCTCTACCGCAACTGGCTGATCGTGGAGTGGATGGCCGGGAACCGGCCCGGCCTGCACACTGCGATCACCCGCATCCAACAGGTCACACAAGCCCTCGACTGCGACCTCGAACTGGAAACCGAACAGCTCATCCAAGAGCTCCTCACCACTAGCCGCACGGCCCCCACCTCATGATCGCCTCTCAATGGAGCGGCCACCACGACCAGGCCAAGGCCTCGACAGCCCCGACGCTCACCCCCTCCGGCTCTGCCCAACACGCCCAAGCAACAGCCATGCAGAAGGGCCAGCGCGCGTGAAAGCAGAACAGAGAACAACCGTACGGCTGGGCCGACCGCACAAGGTTCTCATCGGCATCGTCGTCGCCGGTGCGCTCGTCATCGCCGGAATCGGCTTCGCCGGTTCGTACGCGGCGGTCCGTGAACTGGCGCTCAAGAAGGGGTTCCGGAATTTCAGTTACGTCTTCCCGATCGGCATCGACGCGGGTATCGGCGTCCTGCTGGCCCTGGACCTGCTGCTGACCTGGATCCGCATCCCGTTCCCGATGCTGCGCCAGACGGCGTGGCTGCTGACGGTGGCGACGATCGCCTTCAACGGCGCGGCGGCCTGGCCGGACCCGCTGGGTGTGGGCATGCACGCGGTCATCCCGATCCTGTTCGTCGTCTCCATTGAGGCGGCCCGGCACGCGATCGGCCGCATAGCCGACATCACGGCCGACAAGCACATGGAGGGCGTCCGCTACGCCCGCTGGCTGCTCTCCCCCATCCCCACCTTCCTGCTGTGGCGCCGGATGAAGCTGTGGGAACTGCGCTCCTACGAACGGGCCATCAGGCTGGAGCAGGACCGTCTCATCTACCAGGCCCGCCTGCATTCACGCTTCGGCCGCGCCTGGCGCCGCAAGGCCCCCGTCGAATCCCTGATGCCGCTGCGCCTGGCCCGCTATGGCGTCCCCCTCGCGGAAACGGCCTCCGCCGGTCTCGCCGCGGCCGGCATCGAGCCCGCGGTACTGCCTCCGGCGCCCGCGCCCGCGCCGGTTCAGGCATCCGTCCCGGCGGCGCCCGAGGCACGGGAACTGGAGGCGGATCAAGCGCCGGCCGGACACTTCCAGCAGGCCCCGGAGCAGGCCAGAGCGCAGGCACGGACTCGGATGCAGGCACAGGAACCTCTGGCGCAGATGCCGGCTCCAGCATTTCAGGATGCTAGTGACCGTGGTCTGTTCGCGGACGCCTACCAATCGTGGGTTGCCCAGTTCCTCGTGGCGCCTACGCCAGGCCAGTTCGCCCTTTTTCTACGCGACCGGTTCGCTCTCACAACAGCAGCGGGCGACCCGCTGTCCGATGAGCAGCTGTCCCCCATTCTGGCCAGCCTGCAGCAGCGTTACGAGCCGACGACAAGCACTGCTGCTGAGGGCGGGCGTGTCGGTGATGACGTGGACTGGGAGGAGTTCTTCTATCGGGCCTGGATCGACTTCGCGCAGGAGTACGGCAGTTACCCAGATGCCGCTGCTCTGGCCCGCTACGTCTTCGAGCGCGATGGCATCACCACCGCGGCCGGCGAACCCCTCGTCGCGCAAGACCTCCACAGCTTCGTCCACGCCTTTCAGCAGCGCGACTTCGGTGACGGCAGACCGCCCATCGGCGAGACCGTGACTGAGCTGGGCGAAACGAAGGACGCTCCAAAGCCCGCCCCCACCGCGGCGCTTCCCGCCCGTGCAGGAACGCACTCCGCCCAAGAGGTACCCGGCCCGAAGGTGAACGCAGCAATCGACGAGCAGCAGCCATCTGAGAGCGAGGACGAGACCCTCACTGTGGTCGACCGGTACTACCTCGCCTGGAAGAACTACCAGAACGTGCACGGTCAGGAGCCCACAGATAAGCAACTCTCCACAAGCCTCGCCCGCAACGGCGTGAGCGGCCGCAGCGGTAACCCAGTCAGCCCGTCCACGCTGCGCCGCTACTTCCTGCACTTCCGCATGTACCACGTCTGGGCCGGCCACCGGACAGGAACGGACAGTCCCCCTGCCGAGAGCGTGGCCCAGAACTGCGCCGATCGAGGAATCACCGCCCAATACAACCGACCCATAACCACCGAGGACATCACCAAGCAGGCCGACGACTTTGAGCGCCGCTGGCGCGCCATCATCGCCTGTGCCGATGAAATGTAGTCCGGTCAGGTCGAGGCCTGCTTCCACCTGGCGCGCCGTCGCACTGCCGACGCCCCTGTGCGTGGGACGAGCTGGCGGTGCTGGATACAAGGCCCCGGAGGCAAGGATTCGATCATCCGGTGTGCGAGAGTGCCGTGCTGTCCTCTTCGTCCTCGAACACCCGCTGGTGACATTGAGGAAGACCGCACGGCATCAGGGTCGACCAAGTCGATGAGCTCTACCAACTGCCGCTGCAGTGAGTGCAGGCGCAACTCGGTGAGATCCAGGTCGGCCGCGATCCTTGGGAGCAACTGTCAAGAGTTGTGGATTGGCTGAGAGGCTGATGCGTTCTTGCGTTCCAGCAGCGTGACCGTGACGCCTGGCGCGATCTGGCGCTTGCCGACAGGTATGAATCCGCGCCGACGGTAGAGCGTGACCGCGGGCAGGTTGGCGGTTCCGGTGGAGACGACGGTCAGTTCCGCGGGCTCGATCGAGTCCAGAGCGTCGAGCAGTGCCGTTGCGACGCCGCGACGATGCGCGAGGGGATGAACCACGAGGCGGCAGATGTCCAGAACACCGTCCGGCAAGCGGGTCCAAGCGACCGCTCCGACAAGTCTCAACTCGTCGCGAACCCCAAGGAAGGACTCGCCACAGGCACGCAACTGCTCAAGGGACTCGTGCAGGGGCGGGATGCCGTCGAAGCCGATGAGCTGGGCTTCGACGGCATAGGAGGCCCGCTGAAGGTCCCACAGATGACGCAGGGTGTCGGGATCGGCCAGGTCGAGCCGGACCGGTTCAGCAAAGGGCCTGTGGGATTCGGTGGCGGTGTGGCGTTGACCGGTCATGCTGTGATCCTCTCAGAACGCTCGACCAGGACGCCGTTTTCGAACTGGGCGCCCGCACGGACCAGGGGCACCAGGTGGGCTCCGGTGATCGCGCGCCAGCGTTCCTGGGCGGACTCGACGAGCTTGAACACCATCGCGAGGGCTGCGACCGGACTGCCGGCGCCGTGCGCGACCTTGGTGCGGAGCTTGACCGTGGAGAACGTCGACTCGATCGGGTTTGTGTGCGCCGGCTCACCGAACTTGGCCTCAGCCTCGATGAAGCGGGCGACACCTATGCCGTGAAGCCGGGCGCGAACTGGCCGACAGAAAGAGGCAGTTGCTCAGCGTTCAGCCTGCCTTCGTGTACATCAACTGCTCACCGCCGCCTGTGCGTCGGAGTCTGCCGTCGGACAGCAGAGTGATGGTGCTGGCACCACCCGGGGTGCAGGCTGACACCGGTTCAGCAACGGTCACCGCGGACTGCCCAATGTGGAGGGGACCACCGTCGCCCGTGGGTGCTGAGGTCAGCTCTGCTGTGAAGCCGCAGTGGTACGTTCCACCGCTTTTGGTGGGACCGTCCGCTGTAAGCGAGAGCACCGTATCGCCGACCCCGCCTTGCTGGATGACGAGATGGCGCGTGTGGTGTCCCGTGGCATTGTCGATGGCGCTGTCCCAGGTGCCGAGGTATTCCTGCGGGACCTTGCCGGCAGCCTGCGCTGAGGGTGTCTGCACTATCTGTGTGGGCGTGTTCAGCGCGGGTCCAGAGTCTGAGTTGTCCTGCCGGGACATGCCGAAATAGACCCCGGCACCGACGAGTATGGCCATTAGCGCTGCTCCGACGATCAGGAGGACACGTCGAGGCTTCTGCGGACTGGTCGGCTGCAGTGATGGTTCGAGGGGCTCGTCACTGCCAGGTAGTTCGTTGGATGGCCAGGACGCGCCGCACACGCTGCAGTAGGGAGCTGGCTTGACGTCGTGACCATTGGGGCATGTGATCACTATGGGGGCGCCGCAAATCGTGCAGAATTTGGATGCCTCCTTTTCCGGTGGCGGAGTATGTCCGTTAATGCAATGGAGTCCCGCTTGGCCTGCCACCGATGACTCCCGAGTGGTCTGGATTTTTCTGATTTCAAGCAGCGCCATCCGATGCCAGCATCAAATTTCGCTGCAGTAGGGTGTTAGCCGACTCGCGCCCTCCAGTCCGACTGGGGATTCCCTTCAGGTCCCCGCGCCCAACTGAAGATTTGGTAGCGAAGAGTCTTATTGTGCGACTGCACCCATTCTTTCATCAGCGCCATGTCAACAATCCACCAGATGAACATGACCCCAAAGAAGAAGAAGCCGACGATAAGGAAGCTTCCGATGGCCCCCAGGATGAAAAGAATCAAATAGATCCACCATAGCGGCTTCCCGGCATATAGCCTATGCAAGCCGACAGGAAACCCAATAACGCCCGCCGCATACCCTGTCAGCACAGTGAGCTTTCGGGAATCATATTCCGCATAGAGAGCGTGAGGGCTCATCTCTGCTTGGTTGGCATACGCTTGCCCCGGAGCAGCAAGGGGTGAGGGCTCCGGGCCTGATGCAGGTATCGGCTCGCGCGCGTCAGTGACACTTTCCGGCCTGATCCGTCGCCCGCAAATGGCGCAGAAGGAGTCTTCCTGCGTGGCCACCGCACCGCAATGCGGGCAGTTAACCATCTCTGACATCATCCATCACGCTCCTTGCGTCGGGGCTCGAGCGACGTCACAGCGAGTTTCGGCGTTTCAGCTCACGCTGACGAGGAAGTCAGCAGCCCGTTTGGTTCCACCCGTCTCCACGTAGCGAAGATGTGGACACCAAGTCTCATCAATCTCGCCTTGAGTGGCTTTTAGGCACTTCGTTATGTCGGGTCCGGAGAAATGGCAGATGGGATCAAATACAGTGCGCTTTGCGGCTGGAAGATTGTAGGAAACACACCAGCTAGCGGCCTTCCCTTTGAGGGCAGGAGGGAAGTAGGGGGCGATCGCATGATTGGGGTAAAATTTCGGAATAATTCCAGTTCCGACATATTGGGGATCGCCAAGCAGCGCGACACCAGCAATCCTATCGAGGACCTTGGTGCCAATACTTTTGAGATAGTCGTGAATCACCCATGCTCCCTCCGAGTATCCGACGAGAATAAAGCGTTCACCCGGGCAAGCCTTGTACCTCTTTGTGAGCTGGTCGCTCAGCGCTATGGAACCATTAATTACCTCCTCCTCTTGCTGCTTACTGAATCTCGCCCGCACGAGTCGTACCCAATCAGGAAACTCTGTCCTTGGGTATGCAATAGCTTCACCACCCACTGACACATCAGGGTCGGCATCATGTAGGCCTTTTTCGTAATTGTCGTACACATCTTTTACTGTATGCCCCCAGTCACCCTCTCCTCCTTCAGCAAGGCCATGCCCACCAAAGAAGTAGAGATCTCGACAATGCTCGGGCGTCAGCTGCCTGACGCTGGCAGCTTCGTGAGGTATTCCTGTGCCAAAGATGAGAACTGCTGCCCCGAAGAACGAGGCTAGTTTCCCGAGCATCATGAGTCTCTCTTGGTCAGGAGCTCCCGCTGTGCTTTTGGGACCCAGGAGTTAACTCGACCAGCGAGGTGTGCCGATGACTGATGGTGCGGCGTCACGCCCTGGTACAGGGTCACCTCTGGATCCATCAGCAGAAGGGAGCGTCTGGCGCGTTGGCCCAGAAGGAAAGGAACGACCAAGTCTGCGCTCCGATGCGCCCGTCAACGGCGATATCGGCACATCGCTGGAAGTCCTCTGTTGCGGAACGAGTGACCGAGCCAAAGTCTCCGTCCTCGTCCAGGCTTGCGCCTATGGCTTGGTTCAGGTAGCACTGGGCTTGTTGAACTGCTTGCCCGGATACCCCGAGGCGAAGGCTTGGTCGGCTATCGGTGTAGTTACATACGTCAACCGGGCCTTGAGTGACGAGTTTTGTTGGACGCTTCAAATTGTGTACACCTTGATCACTGGCCACTGCGGTGGTCGCAGGGCTCTGCGACGCCGCTACAGCCGGCGCTGCTACAAGGGAAATTGGAAGAGCCAGGGCCGCTATGGCGGGGAGTACGCGTCGCATCCTGATCACCTCGAAGGATGGTGCCCTTTTCTCATCGTGCGCTTCCCCCATCCGGGCTGCATCTCGGGGAGGCCGTCGGCGTCGTCGTGCAGGCGTCAGGCCCAGATGCAGCTCTACTCGCGTCTGTCGCAACTGATGAGGGGGTCGGCCAGGACCTGCAGCCCTGGGACACCAACCATGGTGCAGATCAGCATCGCGGCCACCCTGACCGCGGCCACCATGCGGCTGTCACCGGATGGCGGTCTTCGTCGATGTCGCCGGGCAAGTAGACGGCAGCAGTGATCCGTTCTTCTGTCGGCGTTGTCCCGGAGCATTCCTCGACTCACCTTGCCAGGCACTTGGTTGCCCTGAGCAGGAGGGCTTGGATCTGCCCCAAGGATCTGGCCGAGAAGGCGACGACGGCAGTGGTGCACCGGATCGGGCGCCGTGCGTATGCAGCGTGGAAATGGCCGTTGACCGTGGTCGACAACGGTTACATGAAATGACAGCTCGATGCCTCATCGGGTACGTCGGACAACTCACCCGAACCCGAACAGCCAGTCAGAGGCCCTCGCGTCCGGGACGCGCCCTGTTCTTGCCTCCACCACCGCCCGCACCGCGCCCGCCCACCGCACCACCGCCCGCCACACTCTCCGCCTCCTGCTGCGCCTCGCCCCGTGGTACGACTACCCATACTCGTCGTGAACTGCCTGTCCCGGGTCCTTTATAAGCTGCGCACAGAGTCCGACTGCCTCGAACGCCCGAAGACCGCAGTAGCGACTGCCCGCCCCCGGGTTCACGATCATGAGTTCCTCGCCCCCTTAACTCTTGCCCGGCCTCAAGAACGGGTCCGCAGTATGGCAACGGGGGACGCCTGACGGACCCGACCAACGCCGTTATCGCCTCGGCCGTCATCACCAAGGCCTGCGCGCTGCTGGCCCTTTGGATCCGCCTGCGCTGGCGATCGCGCCGTGAAGAGCAGTGGCAGCGATACCTTCTTCAAGTCACCCAGACGGTGAGCCCGGGCGGCCAGGCGGAACTCGATGACCGGGACGGTGACGGCCACCACCTGCACCTGAAGATCACCCGCACTCCGGTTCCAGGAGAGGACCAGGCAGCGTGAGCAACCACGACCCGGGAGACAGCACCCAACCCCCTGCGGCCCGACCTGCGCCCCCGGTTCGACGGCTCTTTCCGGCCCGCTCGGCCAACGCCACGGCGCCCGGCAGCGGACTGACGAGGAGTTCTCCGCCTTCTACCGCGAGAACATCCGCCCCCTGAATCACCTGCCCTCTACGCTAATCCGAAGGGGCGGGAGACGTTGGTAGGGAATGTGGCGCACGATCTGACAGGGTCATTCGGTTTCCATGTGCGTACTATCTCTAGTCGGCTGTTCGCGCAGTGGCTGTGCTGCTGGATGCCCCTTCAGTTCAGACCCACCCTCCCCGCACGCTACCGCCCCGATAGTTGCTTGTTGAGTGCGCGTACCACACGTCACAGAAAGGTCCATGACATGTCTGAAGTCCAGCTCCGCACTACCGAATTGGCTACCCAGTACGTCGCCCAGGTGGCGGCCGACCTTGAGCGCAATGCCAAGGAGCAGGCCCGTATCAGTGCCGAAGTCGAGGAGTTGCAGGAACGGCTCAGCACCCTGCAAAGCGACCACAGCGTGTTGGTGAACATCCAGCGGGCTCTTGCCAGTTCTGGTCCTGCTGCCACGACCGCGCCAGCTGCACCAGACCAGGCTTCCCTCGCACCTCTGCGGAGCAAGCTCAAGAAGGTGGCTGCCGCGGATGGGAAGAAGGCGGCTCTGAAGAAGACCGCCGTCAAGACGTCTAAGGCAACAGCCTCACCGGCTGCTCGGTCCAGCCTGGTCGACCTGGTGCGCAACCACTTGGACCAGGCCGGCGAGCCGCGTTCCGCAGCCGAGATCACCACGGCGCTCACCGCGGCCCACCCCGATCGCAGCTTCAAAACCACCGTCGTACGGACCACGGTCGAAAATTTGGTGGCCAAGAGCCAGGCCCAGCGCACCAAGCAGGGGTCGTCGGTCTTCTACACTGCGGTGGCCTCCTCTCAGCCGGAGGCTGCAGCCCAGAGCTGAGCACTGGCGGAAGGTCCGCTGTACCGGTATCAGACGACGGTGCAGCCGATTTGAACTCCACAGGCGCAAGCACGTGCAACTGCGGCAACAGGGCCTCCTGGATCTCGGCTGGCTTCGCAACCCCGAGCTGCCAAGAGGCCCTGCCTTCGTGCCCACTGCCAGCGACAGCCTCTCGATTGAGGCGCCCGTTCGACGCTCAATCCTCAAGATCGAAACGACAACAGCTACTCATTGGTGTGCGTTGAGACCTGATGGTGGATCTTGAATGTAGGCGAAGTTCATGGCCCAAAGTGCAATGCGTGAGCGGTCAACGCGTGAGGTCAGTGACGATAGTGAGTCGCTGCCGCTCCCGAAAACGAACCGGTGCCCACTGGGATCGCACAACAGGTCCTGTTACCGCCACAGGAAAGTTTCACGCAACAGGCCGCGCAAAGGACGTCCTCCCTTCCAACGTCCCGTTCGAGTAGGAGCGTTGCCTGCACTGGCGTCGCCTACGGCCTGCTTGGAAGAGCAGCGCGAAGCCAACACGTCCCATTCCGGGCTCACGACAACGAGGCCCTGGACGGTTCCGACCGCCAGATTCGCACCGAGGGCCGTGAGCGTCGTCACCGTGATGTTCAGTGGAATCGTCAGCTGCCTGCCGTCGACGGTGGGATCCCAGATATGAACTGATCCGTCGGCACAGCCCGCTGCCAAGTAAGTCCGCCGATCGGGGGCACTCAGCGAGGCCAGGGCTGTGGCGCCAGGGATCGGTCGGACGGACACGGTGGCACCGGTCAGCGCGTGCCAGATCGTGATCTGCCCCCGGGAGGTACAGGCGGCTACCCACGGCTCTTCATCGCGGCCGGGTAGGGCAGCGAGCGCTCGCACGGCGCCGATCTTCTCCCTCGTTGGTCCGATCGCCGTTCACTCATGCTTCCCCCCAACGGAAAATGTGGCACACCATGCTGGACTGACTGCTCTCAGCGTCGGCAGCGACTTTGAGACCTCGGAGCGAACCGATCGCCCAATCCGTCGGCGTCTATGGCCTGGCCCTGTTCACCGGCCCCGACGGTAGATGGGCTTGACGCGCAGGAAGTCCTCGTCGGGGTTGTGGAGGATTGGGGCCTGACAGACACCAGACCGGGCTCGGACCGAACTTACAAGGCGGTGCTAACCGGGCCCAGAGTCGGCGTGCCAAGTAGGGTCCGCGCGTGACTACTTCTCCTGAGCACGTCGACAACAGAGAAGACCTGGCCGCTTTCGTCCGTTCGCTGCATCGCAGCCACGCCAAGGACGGAGATTCGTGGGAGAACGCGGACCTCCCGGGCTTCCTGGAGGCCTTGGCGGCATGGATCGACGACGCGGACGGCTGGTACGGCAACACCGGCCGCGAGGTGCCTGCCAGCGCTGACTGGAGGTTCTTCGCGCGGGCTTTGCGAGCGGCGACGATCTACGAGTGATCTAGGCCGTTTCGTTTAGATCATCGGATCGTTGGTCCGGATGTGCCGTTAACTGACGCGCAGTGGGCGCGGATCGAGCCGTTGCTCCCGGACCGG